>JBCDBH010000333.1:0-6511 GCA_039184055.1 Acidobacteriota bacterium | reverse complement strand
CGGCGACCAGCTGGACGGCCTCGTCTTGACCGATCACCCGCCTGTGCAGAATCTCGTCGAGACGCAGGAGCTTTTCGCGCTCGCCTTCGACCAAACGCGTCACCGGAATACCGGTCCACCGCGCGACGATCTCGGCGATTTCCTCTTCGGTGACCTCCTCGCGCAGCAGCCGTCCTTCTTGCGGTCCTTCGGTGGCCGCTTCGAGGCTCGCGAGCTCGGTTTCGAGCTCGGGGAGACGGCCATAGCGCAGCTCGGCGGCGCGATCGAGATTGTGCTCGCGGGTCGCCAGCTCGACTTGCTGACGCACCTGCTCGATCTCTTCACGCAGGCCGCGTACTCGCTCGATCTGCCCTTTCTCCTCCTGCCAGCGCGCCTGCATCGCATCACGCTCGGTGCCGAGATCGGCGAGCTCTTTGCGCAAGGTGGCGAGACGCTCTTTGGACGCCTTGTCCTTTTCCTTCTTGAGCGCCGCTTCTTCGATCTCGAGCTGCATGGTCCTTCGGGTGACGGCGTCGAGCTCGGCGGGCATCGAGTCGATTTCGGTGCGCACCATGGCGCACGCTTCGTCGATCAAGTCGATCGCCTTGTCGGGCAAAAAGCGATCGGTGATGTAGCGATGCGAGAGCACCGACGCGGCCACCGTGGCGTTGTCTTGAATGCGTACGCCGTGATGGACCTCGAAGCGCTCCTTGAGACCGCGCAGAATCGAGATGGTGTCTTCGACCGACGGCGCCTCGACCAGCACCGGCTGGAAGCGACGCTCGAGCGCGGCGTCTTTTTCGATGTGCTTGCGATGCTCGTCGAGGGTGGTGGCACCGATACAGTGCAGCTCACCGCGCGCAAGCATCGGCTTGAGCAGGTTGCCGGCATCGGTCGAGCCCTCGGCTTTGCCGGCGCCGACGATGTTGTGCAGCTCGTCGATGAAGAGCAGGATTCGCCCCTCGCTCTCCTTGACCTCGTTGAGCACCGCCTTGAGACGCTCTTCGAACTCGCCCCGGTATTTCGCTCCAGCGAGCAGCGAACCCATGTCGAGCGAGAAGATCGCGCGATCGTCGAGCCAGTCGGGGACATCGCCCCGCACGATGCGTTGCGCCAAGCCTTCGACGATGGCGGTCTTGCCGACGCCGGGCTCACCGATCAGCACCGGGTTGTTCTTGGTTTTGCGCGACAGGATCCGGATGACGCGACGAATCTCTTCGTCACGACCGATCACCGGATCGAGCTTGCCTCGACGGGCCTGCGCAACCAAATCGATGCCGTATTTCTCGAGGGCCTCGTAGGCCACTTCGGGGTTGGCGCTGGTCACCCGCTGGTTGCCCCGCACGCCCTGGAGCGCGCCGAGAAAGCGGTTGCGATCGATGCCATGGGTGGCGAAGAGCTGCCCCACTTCGGTGGCGGTGCCCTCTTCGATCATCGCCAACACCAGATGCTCGACCGAAACGTAGTCGTCTTTCAGTCGTTTGGCTTGATCCTCGGCGCTCACCAACAGCCGCTGAAACGGCTGGGTGACGAAGATCTTGCCGGTCTCGGCGCCGGGACCGGACACCGCCGGTCGTTTGGCCAAGATCGCCCCGACACCGTCACGAATCGTCGCGGGCGGCACGTCCATTCGTCCGAGCAAGCGAGGCACCAAACCACTGTCGTCTTCGACCAGCGCGAGCAAGAGGTGCTCGACGTCGACTTGTTGATGTCCGTGTCGGACCGCGATGGTTTGCGCTTCGCTTACCGCCTCCTGTGACTTTTGCGTCAATCGATTGAGATCCATCTCTCGTTCCTTTCGTATGTCGAACCGCGACCGGCCGTCGCGGTGTGTCTCGTATCTGCTTTTCCCTTATTCCCTGGGTGCGAAGGTCGACGCCGTGGCGAGCTGCTCGAAGAGCTCTCGTTCCTCGTCGCTCAGCTCGGACGGCACGACGATTTGAAATTCGATGAAGAGGTCGCCATCCCCGGCGCGATCGGGATAGCCCTTGCCGCGTAGGCGAATCCGTTTGCCGGTATTCGAGCCCGACGGCAGCTTGATCATCACCGAGCTCCCGAGGGTCGGCACGCTGACCTGACCCCCGAGCGCGGCTTCCCACGGTGTGATCGGCACAGAAGCGTGAAGATCCTTGCCTTCGAGTCGGAATCGCGGATGGGGTCGAAGCTCGACCTTCAAGAAAAGATCGCCGGCTTCGCCTCCCGGTGGTGCCGCGCCACCACGACCGCTCAAGCGAATCTTCTGTCCCGGTTTGACCCCAGGCGGCAGGTTGACCTCCACCTTGTTGCGACCCCGGCCACCATCGGAGAGGGTGATCTCCCGTTTGCCACCGGCCACCGCTTCTTCGAGATCGAGTTTCAGCGTCGCCTCGTGGTTGCGCCCACGCATCGCACGCTGTTGGTAGGCGCCGTCGCCAAAACCACCGAAGCCGCCACCACCGAAGCCACCCGCGCCGCCACCACCACCGAAGAGCGCGTCGAAAAACGAGCTGAAGCCGCTCGCGCCGGCGCCGCCACCACCGAATTCGAAACGGATGTTCTCGAATCCCGGGGGTGCGCCACCGCTCGCCTGGGCGTGCTTCCACGCGCTGCCGTATTGATCGTACGTCTTGCGCTTGTCGGCATCTTTCAAGACCTCGTACGCCTCGGTGATCTCCTTGAAGCGATCCTCGGCGCCGTCGTCCTTGTTGACGTCCGGGTGGTATTTGCGCGCCAGCTTGCGATACGCCCGCTGAATCTCGTCCTGCGAGGCTTTTTTCTCGACCCCGAGCGCGGCGTAGTAATCCTTGTAATCCAAAGCCATGTCCTCTCCTTTGCTCGGCGATCCTCACACCACCGAAAACGAATCGTTGTCCGCGTATCGCACGGGCGAAGATCTTAGTGCCAAGCCCTCAACTCTTCCAACAAAGAGTGTGGGGATCTCATTCCCAAAAACTTGAGTGCGTTCGCATCACATCATAACGGACACGGCAATCGTGCTCACCAGGTCGCCGGTCGGATATGCTGTCCGGATGCTGCTCAGAGAGCTCGTCGCGACTTCGGAGAAGGTAGCGTCCACCCGTAGCCGGTTGGCCAAGCGACACGCCCTGGCGTCACTGCTCGCCTCGACCCCGACCGACGAAATCGCGATCGCCGTGGCGTTTCTCACCGGCGCGCCGCGACAAGGCCGAATCGGGATCGGCTGGGCGACGATTCGCGATGCCGACGCGCCCCCGGCGGCGAGCCCGACTCTCGATCTCCGCGCCGTCGACGAGGTCTTCGCGACGATCGCCGACACCTCGGGAAGCGGCTCCGCCGAGACACGGCTCGACGCGTTGCGCGCGCTGATGTTGCGCGCCACCGCCGCCGAACAGGATTTTCTCGAACGGCTCTTGCTCGGCGAGCTCCGTCAGGGCGCGCTCGAATCGGTGTTGATGGACGCGGTAGCGGTGGCGACGGCGATCAAACCGCAACGGGTCCGACGCGCGGCGATGCTGCACGGCGATCTGGCAACGGTCGCCGCCACCCTGCTCACCGACGGCGAAGCGGCACTCGAACATTTCGCCATCGGTCTCTTTCGACCGATCCAACCGATGCTGGCGCAGCCCGCCGACGATGTCGAAGACGCCCTCGACCGGCTCGGCACCGCCCAGGTGGAGCGCAAGCTCGACGGCGCGCGGGTGCAAATCCACCGTGACGGCGACAAGGTCCGAGTCTATTCACGCAGCCTGCGCGACGTCACCGTGGCGGTGCCGGAAGTGGTCGCCGCGGTCGCCAAGCTGCCCGCCGAGAGAATCGTGCTCGACGGCGAAGCGATCGCGATGCGCGCCGACGGCCGCCCGCATCCCTTTCAGGTCACCATGCGTCGTTTCGGTCGCAAGCTCGACGTCGACACTCTCGCCAAGCAACTCCCCCTCACCCTGATGCTCTTCGATCTGCTCCATCTCGACGGTGAGGATTGGATCGACCGCCCATTGGCCGAACGCTCGACCAGGTTGATCGCCCTGGCGCCCGATCTGGTGGTCGAGCACGAGGTCACCGACGACGCCGTGCGCGCCCAGACCTTCTTCAAAAACGTGATCGAAAAGGGTCACGAAGGCATCATGGTCAAGGACCTCAACGCCGAATACGAAGCCGGTAGCCGTGGTTCAGCCTGGCTCAAAGTCAAACCGACCCACACGCTCGATTTGGTGGTGCTGGCCGCCGAATGGGGCAGCGGGCGTCGTCAAGGCTGGCTGTCGAATCTCCACCTCGGCGCGCGTGACGAAGACGGCGGCTTCGTGATGCTGGGCAAGACCTTCAAAGGATTGACCGACGAGATGCTCGAAGAGCAAACCGCCCGGCTCTTGGAGCGCGAAATCAAACGCTTTCGCCACGTCGTCCATGTCCGCCCCGAGCTGGTGGTCGAGATCGCCTTCAACGACGTGCAAACCAGCTCACGCTACCCGGCGGGTATGGCGCTACGCTTCGCGCGGGTCCGACGCTATCGGGACGACAAACGTCCCGAAGACGCCGACACCATCGCCACGGTACGGACGATCTACGAAAAGTCGGTCGCCAACGAAGACAGCACTCACTCGAATATCTGGCCTGATCCGGGACTGACTGACCAGGCCTAGCTTACAGACAGCCCGTCGACGTCGCTCGTCAGCAGGTCACGACGCGCCGGTGGGAGCTCGTCGGGATAGCACTCGTCGCAATATTTGCGCACGCCGTCGGCGAGACAGACGGCGATGTCCCGCGCCACGGCTTCGGCGTCGGGTCGCTGACGAACGCTGAGCCGCCCGGGATCGACGTCGAAGAGCAGGTCTTTGCGCACTTCGATGCCGATACAGCTCGGCCGCTCGCGCGAGAAGCGGTACTCGTTGATCAAGCCGGCGCGGTCGGCGTCGAGAAAACGGGTGATCTTGGCGTAGGCCTGACGCGCGGCGCGATAGAGCTCGTCGAAGCCGTGCGGCGCTTCGCGATATTCGTGCAGGTAGCCACGCAGGGTCTCGCAATCCGACGACCGTCGGGTGACGTCGAGCAGCATCTGCCACACGCGCTGGTAGGCCGGATCGTCCTGCGTCTCGGGAAACGCCGCGGTGAACGCGTGACGCAGATGACGGAAGAAGAACCACACCTGAGCGCGAATCTCGACCGAGCCCTCGGGCATGACATACGGGTGGTTGAGCGCGACGTCGCGATGCGCCTGTTCGAGCCCGAGCACGATGCGATAGGTGAGCGACTTGGCGGCGGTCGACTCGCAGAGGATGGCCGGAAAAAGCGGATCGAAGACACCCGCCGGAATCGACGAGCTCTCCTGATACGCCATCGACCGGGTGACCAGGCTGACTTCGGAACGCATGGTGCCGCTCTGGTTACGCGGGTCGTAGGTGTGAATGCCGAGGGTGATGAGGGAGTGGCTGAAGCGCTCGGTGAGACGACGGGAAATGCCGTCGTAATAGCGCGTGATCAGCTGATGCTTGGTTTCCTCGGAGATCAGATCGGCGAGCGGTGGATAGACCGATTTGCGATCGAGATAGGGCACGCCGTTACCGCTGACCCCGGGAAAACGACCGTAGTCGACCAGCACGCGCGCCAGATTGACTCGCATATAGCCACCCAGGCCGAGCTCTTCAGCGACCTTTTCGGCGACCAAATTGGCCCCCCAATCGCGCTCGGTGACGTACGTGGTCCGGATGTCGCGCCGGTTGAACACGTCTTGGCCGCTATCGCGCAACGCCCGACGCGGCACTTGATCACCATCATGAATGGTGAAGACGCAAATACGACCACCCGGCGCCTCGGACCCGACCACCTCGATCGGTTCGAGATCGTCGACGAGCTTGGGGGAATAGATCGGCCAGTGTTCCATATGGAGCTACCTTATCGGCCGATCGTGGCGGGTCGGCACGGTGTTGTCTACGAACGCGGGTTCATGTACAAAAACAGACGCCGCGGCGCGCGGCGGGTGAGATCTCTGGCGGTCAGTCGAACGACCCCACCCGGATTCTACCGCGCGCGCTCCCGAGACGAAATGACATCGATCACGCGCTATCGACGCGTCGCGCCCGCCTCACCGAGACACGCGGCGAGGGTCTCGTCCACCGCGCCTTCGAGCGCCGACACCGGAACCTCACACACCCGCGACTCGGCGTCGACACCACCGAGCTCACGCCACGCATCGAGGCTGGGCACCCGGTCGTCGACCAGGCGAAAACCACCCGCCGGCGCGTAGACGTTGCCGTCGACCCGCCACGCAGCCGGGGCGTAGGTGGCGAGCAGGTTGAGGTCACCGTCACCGAGCCCGGTGATCAGATTGGCCTCGAGCTGGAGATCGTCGAGCCGGATGGCCGGGTCGTCACCCTCGGGATTGCCGACGACGATCGCCGCGTGTCGGGTAATGGCGGCGGCGCAGGTGTTGTTCGCGATCGACACCCCGGCGGCGAGCGGCGTTGTACCGTGACCGGCGCCGATCCACCAGCAGGCCTCCCAGCCAGTGGTCGAGACGAAGAGGTTGTCGCGCACCGTCACGGCGTCCCCGGCGTCGGCAAGACCCAACGTCTCGCCCGCG
>JBCDBH010000332.1:0-6529 GCA_039184055.1 Acidobacteriota bacterium | reverse complement strand
CTAGGTTCTTCGCGTCGCCCCGCTGCACCGCGCGCAAGGTGTCGTGCTGCGCGGCGTCGATCAAGGACATGTCGACCTCGAAGAAAAAACGCAGGGATCGATCGGCCGCCAGCTCGCGTACGGCGATGTCGACGTCGCCACATTCCAACCAGCGCTTGGCGAGCAGCTGGGTCAGGTAAGGATGACCACCGGTGTGACGGGCGATGGCGCTCGTGGTCGCCGGATCGATCACCGGTCGACTGGCGCGCGGCAACTGATCCTGACGCACCACGGCGAGGGCGGCGTCGGGCGTGAGAGGGCCGAGAATGCGTCGTTCGAGCCTCGTGGCTGTGGGCGTCGCCGCGTCGAGCACCGTGAAGAGATCCTCACCCTCGACCAGCCGTGGCGCTGACACCGCGATCACCCGCAGCGCGTCGAAGCGCTCGAGCGCGGCGCGTAGCCAATGGCGCGCCATGGCGTCGAGACGATGCAGCGCCTCGGCTTCGTCCCACAGAAAAAGCATCTTGCGCCCGCGACGATTGATCCGTTCAGCGAGCTCTTCGAGCAGGCCGAAGGGATCGTCATCCTTGCCGTTGAGCGTCGTGACATCGATCTCGGCGTCGGCGAACGACTCCTCGACCTCGTAGAGCGCGTCACGCAGCCCATAGCCGAGACCGGCGACATCGTCGGCGTCTTCCACATCCCAATACAGCGCCAGCTCGTGGGTCGCCGTGACTCGGCGTTCGAGCTGACGGAGCACCGAGGTCTTGCCGATCCGCCGCAGACCGGCCAGCCAAAACGATCCGCTACGAGCCTCGGCCAGCTCATCGAGCAGGTCGCAACGACCATAGAAGCGCTCGTCACGCACCCACTGACCGATGACATACGGCGAGCGCTTCACGACCACACCGCTTCCACATCTTCGACGGTGACCGTCGTCCGTCCCTGGTCGTGCAGCCGGTTGACCAAAGCCAAGCACAACTTCTGGATGCGATAGGGCTTGTGCTCGGCGAGGGTGACGATCCGTTCGGCCGCCTCGGGTCGGACGCGAAACACCCCGCGAATCGGTTGCGTCACCAGACGTCGTGCTTCATCCGTACCGATGCCTTCGACCTCGATCTCCTCGAAAAAGTTGTACCAGGGGCTGCCTTCACGATCCCACTCCCGACGGATCCGCACCCCCGCCACCACCGCCGTCAGATGCTCGGCGAAACTCTTCATGAACAGACTCCGCAGGCGTTGGTTGGTGCGTGGGTCGTAGTGGTTGAGCTCGTCGACCTCGTCGATCAACAGCACCACCTTGACGTGACGATCGCCCGACTCTCGAAGCGCGCGGATCAGCCGGCGGAGATCCGCCTGAAGATGGTGATGACGGTAGCTCTCGTCGAGCGGCGTCGAAGGCTCGGCAAACTCGCTCCCGAGAACCGGCGCCAGCTCGTCGAAAAGCGCCTCGGCCAGCACCGCGAAAAAGCGTTCTTCGAGCACCCCCTGGAGATCGACATAGACCGGATAGAAGCGGTACTCGGGATCGTCGAGCGTGGCGAGACGGTGTTTGATCTGGTGCAGCAACGACGTCTTGCCGATGCGTCGTTCGCCGTGAAGCAAGAGACTGTTGTTGTGAACCGCCTCGAGCACCCGCTGCACGATCGGCTCACGGCCGAAGAAGAGCTCGCGATCAAAGACCGGTCCACCGGCGACATAGGGATTGAAGCGTCGACGCAGCCGTCGATAACGCGATCGACTCCGTAAAGCGACCACCCCGAGTCCGATGAGCGCGACGAAACCCACCGCTCCCCAGCGCCAGATCGGCCGGACATACCAGGGCGGACGGTATTCGACCTGGTACACACTGCTCGACGACACGCCTTCGGCATCGGTGGCGATCACTCGCAGACTAGTGGATCCTTCGTCAAGACGATGCGCCAGCGAAAACTCGGTGAGCACATCGTCGCCGATCACCTGACTCTGCTGATCGAGCTCGACCGGCTGGCCACGATCGTCCTCGGCGACCAGCGTCACTTCGCTCTGATCGATCACCACGCCGGTGAGCCGAAAACGCTCTGCCGTCACGACTTCTACCGTTACGACCTCCGCCGCCGTACCCTCGGCGGTGGTCGTTCGCCGATCGGCAAAGCGAATCGCCGGGGGCAAATTTTCACGCGCCGACGCGCCGAGCAGCTCCCGATTGAGCTCCCGATAGGCCCGCTGGATCACGTCGAGCAAGGCAGCATTGCCCGGCTCCGTGGCGAGCAAGAGATTGGCCTCCCGAAGCGCCGCTTCCGGATTGCCCGCCGTCAAAAACGCCGTCGCCTCGGCCAAACCACCTTCGAGCACCGCCTGCGTGCGCGCCTCGTCGCGGGCCGTCGCGATCGAACGACGCAGCGTCGCCGCGTCGGCATTGTTCGGATCGAGCGCAGCGACCACCTCGAGCTCGGTCTGCGCCGCATCGAGCTCGCCCCGCGCGACATAAACCCGCGCCGCCTCGAGCGCTCGGGTGATCGACTCGGCGCGATCCTCCGCCGCGATCTCCTCACGCACCGCCTGCTCTGCTCCATCGAGCGCAGTGCGAATCTCGCTACCGTCAAACGAATCACCCGTACCCGCGGTATTGCCGCTCAACCGCAGCGCACGCCGGAGCTTTACCGCCGCCAGCCGTGGCGAACCGTTTTCCATATCGACCCGCGCCGCCTCGGCGAGCTCGGCCACCTCGGTTTGCGTCCGGTCGACCGCCGCTGCAGCAGCCGCTTGCTGACGCACCGAGTCCATCAACACCTGGGCTTCCGGATGATCCGGCGACACCGCCAACACCCGATCGAGCGCCG
Source organism: Acidobacteriota bacterium (assembly GCA_039184055.1). Classification (GTDB taxonomy): domain Bacteria; phylum Acidobacteriota; class Thermoanaerobaculia; order Multivoradales; family J023; genus JBCDBH01. The sequence goes on along the minus strand of JBCDBH010000332.1, from coordinate 3,728 downwards.
CCATCGCCGACTCATAGTCGCCCTCGTCCGCCCGCTCCCGAGCCGCCGCCAGCTCCTCCCGCACCACCTCCTCGCGCCGCGCCTCCACCGACATCGCCGCCGCCACCTGAAGCTGCTCCGCGCGTTCGCGATATCCCGCCATCGACCGCGCCGCGTCTGAAGAGCCCGTCACCGCGCCGAGACGCTCCTCCGTATCGAAAGCCTGAAGCGCCGCCTCCACCTCATCCAGCTCTACATACGCGATGCCGAGCTTGAAATAAGGAAAATAGTCGACAAGATTCATCCCATACGACCGCACCCGCGCCCCCGAATCAGCACGCCGCTCGATCGCCTGATTCAGCTCCTCCACAGCCAGACGCCAATCCTCAGCCTCCAGCGCCGTCTCCGCCCGGTCATAGTGGATATACCAACGATCCGCCCACGACTGCGTCGCCGCGAACACACCGAGCAACCACAGAACGACCGCCACACGACGTCGCAACGATTTGGATCGAGCCACCATGACACCGATTATCATCCGTCGTCGCCGCCGCGGCGACACGAGGAAACGATGAGGTTCCGATGAGGGTCGAGGCTCTCCCCGTCCACCGACATGAGTTATTCAAGTCGGACCCGTCGGTGCGCGTGTCAATTCGCCCCGTAGAGATTGGCGTAAAGCCCACCGTGACGGATCAGCTCGTCGTGGGAGCCTTGCTCGATGATCCGCCCCGATTCGAATACCAACGCTCGATCGACCTGTTTCACAGCGCTCAGTCGGTGAGAAATGATCAGGGTCGTACGGGCGGCGAGAAAGTCTCGGATCGACTCGTACAAACGCTGCTCGGTCTCGACATCGATCGCCGAAGTCGCCTCGTCCATGATGACCACGCTCGGATCACCCAGCATCATCCGAGCAATGGCCAACCGCTGACGCTGACCGCCCGAGAAGCGGATCCCGTTGCGCCCGAGCACAGCATCGAGGCCGTCGGGAAGCTCCTCGACCACCTGCGTCAATTGAGCCATCTCGAGGGCGTCCCGCACCTGCCGGTCGCTGCGTTCACGACCGAGCGTGAGATTGTCGCGAAGGGTCGTATTGAAAATCGCCGGTTGTTGCAAGACGGTGGTGACATGCTCACGGACAACGTCGAGACCGATCTCTTCGAGCGGCACTCCACCGTATGCGATACCACCGGAATCGATCGGATACAAACCGATCAGCGCCTGAACGAGGGTCGACTTGCCCCCACCGCTCGCACCGACCAGAGCCACCCGCTCACCTGCCTCGACGTGCAATGTGACGCCATCCAGAATCGGCTGTTCGGCGGTATAGGCGAAGTGCACGTCATCGATCTGAATGTCGACCGCCCGTTGATCGGCAAAGGGATTGCGCTGATTGGGGTAGCGAGGCTCGAGACCGAGACCGAGAAGACGATTGATCCGACCGAGCGCGCCACGCGCGGCAAAATAGCCGTAGTGCATGTTGAGCAGCTCTTGCACCGGCGACATCATCGACCACAAATAGCTGAACACCGCGATCATCTCGCCTACCGATAAATCCGAAAACAACACCATCAACATCGAGGTTGCGCGAAAAACATCGGTACCGAAGATGAACACCACGAAGCTCAAGCGGGTCGCGGCGTCACTCTGCCATTTGAAACGCGCCGCGTGATCGCGGACCTCACGGGCCTGGTCGACGAGATTGTCGACGTAGAAGTCTTCACGATTGCTGGCGCGAATCTGCTGGATGCCATCGAGGGTTTCGGTGAGCGCCCCCTGGAAGTCCTCCACCGCCTCGTTCTCACGCCGTTTCAGCTCTTTGATCCAGCGCCCCAAGAGGGTCGTGATCCAAATCACGATCGGGTTGAAAAAAAGGATGATCAGCGCCAGCTGCCAATGCAGCCACAGCAGAATGATCGCGACACCGACCAAGGTGAGCGCCGACACCAACAATCGGCTCAGCGTCGGTCCGACAAAGCGGTCGATGGTGTCGAGATCGGTGACGTAGCGCGACGCCATGCCTCCGCTCCCGAGCGTTTCGTACTCGGCCATCGAGATCCGTTTGAGACGCCCGAGCAGCGTCTGACGCAACTGGTAGATGATGTCCTTCGACACGATCGAGAACAGCCGCGCCTGGAGTACCTTGAATAGGAGTGACAGCATACGCAAGGTAAAGGTCGCGGCGAGCATCAGAAGAATGTAAGCGATCGGAGTATGCCAGCCGGCCGGCAAGATCGACTGCAACACCGGCACCACAGGTCCAGGTGTGCCGAGCAACACCTCGTCGACCAAAACGGGAAACAGCAACGGCATCAGCACGTCGGCCACCATCGCCAGGATCGCCAGAGGCTGGGCCAAGAAGATCTCCTTCTTGTGCTCCCAGGCGAGGAACCGGATGTCGGCCCAGGTGTAGCCGGTCACAGGCTGACCGGCGTGATCGACGAGCTCTTCTTGCTGGCTCACGTTCATTCTCCTGTCATTCATCGCGTAGCACCCGCATCGGCTCGCCATCGATGATTCGCCGTACCGGGATATAGCTCGCTACCAGGGCAACTACCGCCAAGAGCAGCGCCATGGCGGTGAAGGTCCTACCGTCGGTCGGTGTCACGCCATAGAGCAAGCTGGCCATGAATCGGCTCAGGACGTAGGCACCGACGCCACCGAGCACCAAACCGCAAGCAATCAACAACAACTTCTTCCCCAGAACCAAACGGACAATGTCCCATCCGGTCGCCCCGATCGCCATGCGCAGACCGATCTCGCGCGCCGTCTGCATGGTCGTGAACCGGATCAAGCTGTAGACACCGATGGCCGCCAGGGCCAAGGCGATCGCGGCGAATGCTGAAAATAGGTAGAGGCTCAGTCGGCGTTCGGCGACCGACTCGGCCATGAGATCGCGCAGGGTCGTGGCGGTCGAGATGGCGAGATCTTTGTCGACCGACCACATGGCACGCCGCACGCTTTCCAGAATCGGCGTCTCTGGATCGGAGGGACGGATGAAATACGTCATCGACCCCGTCGGATTCTGACGATGCGGCACGAAGAGCTCGGCGCGTGGCGAGCGATCGAGACCGGCATGACGCACGTCGCCCACCACACCGACAATCTCGTGCAACCTGGCCGGCCCCATCGACCGCACAACGATCGACGCACCGATCGGATCGACCTCGGGCCAATAGCGGTCTCTCATGGTTTCGTTGATCAACGCCACGTAGGCACCCTCGGCAGCGTCGAGCTTGGTGAACAAACGTCCGCGTCGCAGCGGGATACCCATGGCTTCGAAATAGCCCGGCGTCACCACGCTGTGAAAGCCGACCGGTTGATCGGCAGGAGTCGGAGCGGGTCGACCGACAATGCCGAAAGCATTGTTCTTGTCGATCCGGGTCGGGAGGAATGGCAACGAGGACACTGCTCCCGCCGATTCGACACCCGGCAGCGCGACGATGGCGGCGAGCGAGTTGGCGAAGAACAGTGCGCGTTCTTCCTCGGTCGCATAGCGGCTCCACACGTGCGTTTCGATGACGGCACCATCGGCGGCATCGAATCCCGGATCGACGGCGAGCAGCTGGCTGAAGCTGCGAAGCAGTAGACCCGTACCGATCAACAGCACCAGGGCGACGGCGATCTCCGCGACTACGATGGCGTGGCGCAGGCGCTTGCCTGCGAAGCCCGACGTTTGGACTCGACCGCCATGCGTCAACGAGCGCTGGATCTCAGTACGAGACAGCTGGAGAAAGACCACCAGCCCG
>JBCDBH010000331.1:0-6540 GCA_039184055.1 Acidobacteriota bacterium | reverse complement strand
GTTGCTGCCCAAGAACGAGAGATTGCCCGACACCGAGAGACCGGGAATCGTCGACAAACCGCGTGAGGTGGGCTGGGCGGGTTTGGGTAGAGGTTGGGCACCACGATACTGACCCACGCCGCGATAGCGTCCGGCGGTGCTCGGTCGACTGGTGGATGCGCCACGATCTGACTGACTGCTGGCGGATGTACCCTTACCTCGAGATGTCTGCTGCCCGTGCAAAGGGGCGGATCCGACCAGGGCGAGCACGAGGATCGAGGCACCGATCATCATCGTCCCAAACCCCGTACGGATCGGCGTGTCACCGACCATCATCTCGCTCCTTTCTCTGTACGATCCCCCCTCAGTATTGTAGCTCGGATCCTGTCTTCACATCACGTCGGAGACACGAACTCCATGCTCGGTGTGCCGAAAAGCGATCCACTGAGGCCTATTTCCCGTTGAAGGAGGCGTTCTCGATCTCCTCATGATGGTACCAGGAGAAGAGGAATCGGCTTTCTTCGCGAGCGCCGAGGATACAATCGCGACTGGATTGCTCAAACTGGTACGAAAGGGAGTTCCATGCGTTCGACGTTTGCCCGGTGTCGGCCCTTTGCTTTGATTTTTTGTGTAGCTTCGACGATCTTTCTTACCGCCTTGGTCGCGGTCGCGGACGATACCGTCCAACCCACCATCGATCCGAGCTATTTCCAGGCGCTCGATTGGCGGAACATCGGTCCCCATCGAGGTGGCCGCGTCACCGCCGTGGCCGGCGTTCCGGATCGGCCCCAGACCTACTACATGGGAGCGACGGGGGGCGGTGTATGGCGTACGGACGACGCCGGAATCAGCTGGCGGAACATCTCCGACGGTTTTCTCGCCACCGGATCGATCGGCGCCATCGCCGTGGCACCCAGTGATGCCAACGTGGTGTGGGTGGGGACCGGTGAATCACCGGTGCGTGGCGTGATGACCACCCATGGTGATGGCGTCTACCGGTCGACCGACGATGGTCATACCTTTGTTCATGTCGGTCTCGAGGCGGCTCGGCATATCGCCGAGATTCGTGTCCACCCGCACGATCCCGACGAGGCTTGGGTGGCGGTACAGGGTGAGCTCTGGGGTCCGAGCGAAGAGCGTGGGATCTACCACACGCGTGACGGTGGCGCGACGTGGACCAAGGTGCTCTATATCGACGCCACCACCGGGGCGAGTGATCTGGCTCTCGATGTCACCAACCCTCGCGTGCTCTACGCCGGCATGTGGGATCACCAGCGGACACCCTGGCGGATGCGTAGTGGCGGGCCGGGGAGCGGGGTCTACAAATCGACCGATGGCGGCGCGAATTGGGAGGAGCTCACGGTGGGCCTACCGGAAGACGTGATGGGCAAGATCGGCGTTGCCGTTTCGCCCGTCGCGCCCCGTCGCGTATGGGCGATGATCGAAGCCGAAGAAGGTGGGCTCTTCCGTTCCGATGACGCCGGGGCCACCTGGCGTCGGGTCAACGACGAGCGTGTGATCCGGGCTCGTTCTTGGTACTACACGCACGTGTTCGCCGATTCACAGAGCGCCGATACGGTGTATGTGCTCAACGCGCCGATGATGAAGTCGACCGATGGCGGCAAGACCTTCCGCCGGGTCCGGACGCCACATGGCGACAACCATGCTCTGTGGATGGCGCCCGAGGACAATCGCCGCATGATCAACGGCAACGACGGTGGCGCCAACGTCTCGTTCAACGGTGGCGCGACCTGGTCGACCCAGAGCAACCAGCCCACCGCGCAGTTCTACCGGGTGTCGGTCGACAATCAATTCCCGTACCGCGTGTACGGTGGACAGCAAGACAACAGCACCCTCTCCCTCGCGTCGCGTGATCTCGGCTCGGGTTTGGGCGAAAGCGACTGGCATGCCGTGAGCGGTTGCGAGAGCGCCCATATCGCCTTCGATCCCGACCATCCCGAGCTGGTTTATGCCGGCTGCTACCAGGGCCTGATCAGCGAGTGGCAACGCTCGACCGGCGTGTTGCGTTCGATCAAGACCTATCCGCAATGGACCCTCGGGATCGATCCGTCGGCGCAACGTCATCGCTACAACTGGAACGCGCCGATCCTGGTGTCGCGTCACGATTCGTCGGTGATCTACCACGCCGCCAACGTCGTCCTGCGCTCGACCGATCGAGGACATAGCTGGACCGAGGTGAGCCCGGATCTCACCCGTGACGAAGAAGACAAACAGGGTCCGGGTGGTGGGCCGATCACCAACGAGGGGGCGGGTGGCGAGATCTACGGCACCATCTTGGCGCTCGCCGAGTCGCCCCACGACGACGCCGAATTGTGGGCGGGGAGTGATGATGGCAGGGTGCACGTCACCCGTGACGGTGGCGCCACCTGGCAAGACGTGACGCCACCGGGGCTCGACGCGGCGATGATCAACAGTATCGATCTGTCGGTGCACGCGCCCGGTACCGCCTTTCTCGCGGTGCCTCGCTACAAGTGGGCCGACCTCGCTCCGCACGTTTTCGTCACCCGTGACCACGGCGCCACCTGGACCCGTCACACCGAGGGACTGCCGGCCACCTCGCCGGTGCGTGTCGTGCGCGAGCATCCCGAGCGTGCCGATGTGCTGGTCGCCGGCACCGAGCACGGGGTCTTCGTGTCGGTCGAGGGTGGCGCCTGGCAATCGCTCCAGCTCGATCTACCCGCCGGGGTACCGATCACCGATCTGGCCATCCACCATGACGACGTGGTGGTCGCCACTCAAGGTCGTTCGTTCTGGATTCTCGACGACATCTCACCGCTCGAAGAGCTGCGCGCCAATCTCGCCGCGCCTCATCTCTTCACCCCACGATCGATCCCGGTGCTCGTCCAGACGCAGGGCGATGGGCATTGGTCGGATCAGGCCGAGAATCCAGTCGACGGCGTCCACCTCGACTATCTCTTGCCCGCCGATCTCGACGACACCACCACGGTGCGACTCGAAATCCTCGATGATCGAGGCCAGATCGTGCGTCGCTGGCCGGCCGACGACGACGAGTCAGGAGACGACGAGCCCCCGGCGGCCGATCGGGAAGCACGTGACGGCTGGTTCGAGCTCGGTCGTGAGCCGGGTCACAACCGATTGGTGTGGGATCTTCGCCACGCCGTGCCACCCATCGTCGACGGTCTCTTCGTGCTCGGTGGGATCGACGGACCACGGGTGCCCCCCGGGCGCTATCGAGCACGACTCACCGTCGGTGACGAGCAGCGCACGGTCGATTTCTCGATCGAGCCCGATCCACGTCTTCCCGATCTCGACGCCTCCGCCTACCGGGCCAGCTATGACGAGGTGCTCGACATCGTGGCCCAGCTCGGTGAGCTCAACGATTCGGTCAACCGTGTGCGTGACGCCGCCGACCAGCTCGGTGGCTGGCTCGATCGGGTCGAGACGCTGGAACGTGACGACCTCGCCGATCTCCTCGAAGCTGGGCGCGATCTGGCCGAGCGGCTCGAAGGTTGGGAAGAGGGGGTGGTGCAGGCCAAGAACGAAGGCACCCAGGACATCATCAACTTCCCACCCGGGATCGATATCCAATACCAAATGCTGATCGGTCAGGCCGATAGCGAGCCGCCACCGCTCACCGCTGGGTACTTCGATCTGCGTGCCGACCTCGACGCTTCCTGGATGGAGAAAGCGACCGAGCGTGACGGCTTGCTCGGTGAGGTCGAGGCCTATAACGAGCGGATCGACGCCGCTGGCGTGGCGGCCATTCTGGTGCCACCCGCGTCGGCATTCGAGCCCGCGCTCGAGCCCGTCGTCGATGAGAAACCGACCGATGAGGCACCCGCCGATGAGGCTGCCGCCGAAGACGTCGTCGAGCGCTGATCAGCCGCGCCGGAAAAGCAGTCGGAGCCCGTGCCCGATCGCCAGGACCACCAGTCCGGCGATCCAGGCACGGGGCTCGACCCAAAAGGCGAGACCCAAACAGCCGAGCAAACCGATCATCGCTACCCAACGCGGCACGAAACGCGCGTCGGCGGGCAGGGCGAGCGCGGCGAGGTTGGTGATGGCGTAGTAGATCAGCACGGTAAAGGCGCTGAACGACCAGGTGATCCCGATATCGCCGATCAGCACCAGGCAGGCGATCACCACGCCGATGGTGATCACCGCCGCGCGTGGCGTCACCCCGTCGATCACCGTGGCGAGCGGTTTTGGTGCATCGCCGCGTCGTGCCATCGCCAGCAGCACGCGTGACAGGCCGAGCAGCAGATTGAGCAGCACGCCGAGCATCGCGGTCACCGCACCGGCCGCCACCACCCACGCCACCCAGGGCGCGGCGAAACCTCGCGCCAGGACGGCGAGCGGAGCCACCGCGCCACCGGTGGCGTCGGCGAGCGCTGGCGCGCCCGACGAGGCCACCGCGACGAGCGTCACCACGACATAGATCGCCATCGAGGTGGCGAGCGTGGTGATGATGGCGATTGGAATGGTCCGCCTGGGCGCGCGAACCTCTTCGCCCAGGGTCGCCACCCGGCCATAGCCGGTAAAGGCGACGAACATTAGCGCCGCCGCTTCCAAGAAATCCTTCGGAGTCGCTGTCGAGAAGCTCAGGTTGTCGGCGGCGTGACGCCATGCCGTCTCCCAGCCGCTGAGCACGAAGGTCGTTAGCGCGCCGATGGTGAGCGTCACGATCAGCGTATTGACCTGGCTCGAGCGGCGAATGCCACCGGCGGTGAGCACGGTGAGGATCACCACGGCTCCGAGCGCCAGCGGCACGAGAATGCCCGCGCCGCCGTCGTGCTCGATCACGGCTAGGGTGTAGCCGGCGAATCCGAGCGCCGCCGCCGCCGCCGAGGCGCTTTTCGCGCTCAAGAACATCCAGCCGGCGGTAAAACCCAAGAGCGGTGTCAGCTCACGATGGCCGTACTCATAGGTGCCACCGCTCACCGGATGACGCGCTGCCAATTGCGCGCTCGACAATCCGTTGCAGGTTGCCACCAGCGCCGCCACGACCACCGCCGGGAGCACCGCCGCGCCGGCCGCCGCCGCGCCGAGACCGATACTGACGAAAATACCCGTGCCCAAGATCGAGCCGAGCCCGAGCAGGGTGGCTGGCAACACGCCGAGCTCGCGGCGTAGCTGATGAGGCTCACTCATGATGCGCGGCAGGATACCGCTCGATCATGAGGAGCAGAGAAAGGAAAGGAGGACCTTATCGACGGTCGGGTGATTCGGGGGTCGGGGCCAGGGCGCGCTCACCGGTCGCGCTCGACGGCGCGGTGGGCGTGCTTTGCTCGGCGACCCGGGTCACGGGCGGGGTCAGCGCCGGGCTTTCGAGCAGCCGGTCGCACAGCCTCTGGTCGAGTGGATCGTCGCCGAGCCAAATGGAGAAATACGCGCGTCCGAAATCGGCGCCCGGTACGGTCACCAACGACTCGCCGTTGTGCGCCAGCTCGGTGCCGACCCCTGGCAGATAGGTGAGGGTATAGCGATCACCCTTCTCGATATCGCGATAGGCGTTGTCGAACGTGTCGAGGCGCTCGGTGAGCGTGGCGAGCTCGGTTTTCGAGACATTCTTGGCGAGGATGTCACGACCCGCGGGGCCGAACTTCTCACCCGGGATATCCCAGAAATACGACAGCTCGAGCCGTTTGGGAATGTCGGCGAGCGGATCGTCGCGCAGGCTGCAGTCCTCGAGATAAAGCGCCGCGACATAGCCACGAAAGACGACCTTGTAGCGGAGAAGCTCGGCGGAGCACAGCTGGAGCGAGGTTCCGGGACGTGGCTCGGTTTGCTTGGCGAAGGCGACGCCCTCGGATTCGATGGTCTCGGCGCTCAGCGGTGCGGCAAGCGAGGCGGTGAGGACAGTGGCGGCGAGAGTCGAGTGATTCATTGAGACCTCCGTGACCGGTATGCTGAGATGTCGTGCTTTGATGCTCGGTTCACACTTTGATGCTCGGTTCACAACGTGGCGCGACAGGCGCCGTCGGCGTGCGGAACACGCCGCATATTCGCGGTTTCATAACCGCGTTCGGAAAGACGCGTGGTGATCGCGTCGATCTCGGTATCGGGGAGGTCGGGTTGGCGCGCCATGATCCACGCGTACTTGCCCGAGGGATGACCGATCACGGTCGTTTGGTAGTCGGCATCGAGTTCGAGCACGCGGTACTCCAAGCTGAGCGGCCACCACGGCTGGACTCGCCACGCGGCGTTGGTGGTCGCATCTTCGACGCGCCCGGTCATGGTGAGCTCTTTGGCTTTGCCGTCCAGGCCGCCGTCACAGAAGTGATAACGAATGTCGATCTTACCGTCATCACGAAGCGCGTAGATCTCGAGTGCCTCGTACGCATTCTTCTCAGCGCCGGTCGGCATGTGCGCCACGACATACCAATCACCCATGAATCGCTCGAGGTCGATCGGTAGCTCAGACGAATCGAGGCCGCGGGGCGACTCGAATGGCGCGCTGGCGCAACCGCCCGCAAGCAGAGCGATCAAGATGAGGATGTGGAGCGACAAGCGGTCGAAGCTCATGGTTGCGACTTCGCCATGAAGCGGGGAATGGATGGCGCTCATGACGCTTCGGTG
>JBCDBH010000330.1:0-6541 GCA_039184055.1 Acidobacteriota bacterium | reverse complement strand
GCTCGACCGGGAGCACGACGTTGCCACTCACCCGGAAGACCACGTTGACCTGGGCACCCATCACGGTGAGGTTGTCGTTGTAGCTGAAACCTCCCGGGCCACCCATGGGCGTGTTGTCGTTGATGCTGATGCCGTGAAAGCCCTGGCCGGCGACCGTCGCGGTGTCGAGCGCGAGTCCCGAGCTCGCTGGGTCGAGTTGCCAGATGCCGGCGAGAAAGGTCTCGTTCATATACACGTTCATGGTCGTCGGGCTGGCCACGCTGAGCGTGTTGAATCCCGGCGCCACCGCGCGACTCATCGTCGTCACCCGGTTGGCGGTGGTGCCCATGATGTTGGAGTAGAGACTCCAGATCGCGACGTCATTAAAGGTGTTCACGATGTTGAAGGTGATCATGGTGATCGTGCCGGTGTCTTCGACCGGGAACCCGAGCCCGGTGTCGAAGCGGTTGCCGACCATGAAACTGTCGGCGCCCCCGGGACCCACGGCGTTGACACCCGTGTCGTAGGTGATGTTCGTACCCGCCGCTCGTGCCGCCAAGGCGCCCGGACGATCGTTGACCACCGGGCGTTGTTCTTGGTTCAGCGAGGACAGGTCGGACTCGGATCGAAAGACCTCGAGCGCGCGCTTGAAGGCAAAGCGCTCCTCCGGTGAATCCGAGCCGAGATGCTCACTGATGTAGGCGTGTCGCTCTTCCCGTGACATCTCGTAGAGACGTTCACGATCCGCTTCGAGCTGCTGTCGGAAGGTCTCCTGCAACGTTGCAAGGTCGCCGTTGTCGCCATAAAGCGACGGAACGATCAGGAGAGCTCCGACGAGAAACGCGAGAACCCGTTTGGTCATGGTGGTCATCCTCGTTTGCACCCAATAGGCAATGGAAACGCATGCCGCTCGTCCATCCGACCCGCAGAGCCGACTCGTTGCGTTTCTCTGATCGATGCAAAAGTATCACAGCTCATCGCAAGTGGTGCATGTCTAGAGATCGTGACAAGGGTATGAGTTGTCCCAGGTCCAGCGACGCGCCGTGATAGCGTCCGCGGCCCGACGATGGTGACCTCACACTCCAGCTGGCCACGTTTTGCGTCCCTGCTCATCGCTCTTTGGGTCCTCGCGTGTGCCGAGCCGTCGCCTCCCAGTCTCGACGACGGGCGGCTCGAACCGCTGCTCGTCGACCGCGCGACCGAAGCGGGTCTGACGTTTCGACACGACGCGGGTGTCCGTGGCCAGTTTTTCTACATCGAAGTGATGAGCGGCGGTGGCGCTCTCATCGACTTCGACAACGACGGCGATCTCGATGTCTACGCGATTCAGGGTCAGGTGCTCGAGGCACCCGAAGCCGACCTCCACGACCGTCTTTTCGAGAATGTAGACGTGACTCCGGAGGGAACGCCTCGCTTCGAGGACGTGACCGAGAAGATCACGACACCCATGAACGGCTACGGGATCGGTGCCGTCACCGGCGACTACGACAACGACGGCTGGACCGATCTCTACATCACCCAGCTCGGTCCGAACGTGCTGTTGCGTAACGTCGACGGTGAGCGCTTCGAAGACATGACCGATGCAGTCGGGCCGGTGGCGGGGGATGACATGTCGTCGAGCGCGACCTTTGTCGACTATGACAACGACGGCTGGCTCGATCTTTATGTCGTCAACTATCTGCGCTACACCATCGAGACCGACAAGGTGTGCACCGATATGGTCGGCATTCGTGAGTATTGCGGACCGCAAAGCTACGATCCGGCACGCGATCGGCTCTATCGCAATCGTGGCGACGGCACCTTCGAAGACGTCACCGAGGCGATGGGAATCGACCGTCGCGGCGCCGGTCTGGGCGTCGTGGTCACCGATGTCGACAACGACGGCTGGACCGATCTCTACGTCGCCAACGATCAGGCTCCCAATCACCTGTGGATCAACCAGGCGGGGCAGGGCTTCGACGAGCAGGCGATGTTTCGCGGCAGCGCGGTCGATCGCAATGGCAAAGCCGAAGCTTCGATGGGCGTCGAGGTCGCCGATCTCGATCGCGACGGCGACGAAGACCTGTTCATGACTCATCTGATCGGGGAGACCAACACGCTTTATCGCAACGACGGTCTGGGCAACTTCGCGGACATCACCCCACAGGCCGTGCTCGGTGCCGAGAGCCTGCGCTGGACCGGATTCGGCTGCGCTTTCTTCGATCTCGACCGTGACGGTTGGCTGGATATGTACGTCGGCAACGGCGCCGTACGGGCCGATCCCGAGCAGCGGAGCCAGGGCGAGCCCTTTCCGTACCGTGAGCCCAATCTGCTCTTCCTGAGCGATCGGGAAGGGGGCTTTCGCGATCTCAGCGACCGAGTCGAGAGCGAAGACTTCCACGCCACCCGTGGCGTCGCACCCGGGGATGTCGACAACGACGGCGATATCGACCTCGTGATCTTCAACGGCCACGGCCCCCTCGAGCTCTTGCTCAACGAGAGCGAGGACGAGCATCACTGGCTCGGCTTGCGGCTGCTCGGGGAGACGGGGCGCGACATGCTCGGCGCGGTGGTCGAGATCGAACACGCCGATGGACAGCTGAGCCACGCTCGCGTGCGCACCGCGACGGGCTATCTCACCGCCCGAGATCCACGAGTGTTCATCGGTTTGGGTGCCGAGGCGAACCCGGTCGACGTGCACGTGCGGTGGCCCAACGGAACCCGTGAACAGTGGCCTGCGTTGACCGTGGATCGCTACTATGACCTCGTGCAAGGGCAGGGTGACCTCGTGCAAGGGCAGGGTGGCCTCGTAGAAGGGCAAAGAACGCAATGAGAGCGTATCCGGCCAGCATGTTGCCGCTGCTAGCGAGCGCTCTTGTTTCCCTGTGTCTTCTGGCCTGTACCGCGTCCGAGGTGGAGCAGCCGTCGAGGCTCGGGCTCGACGATCTTCCGCCGCTTCCCGCGCTCGAACCCATGGAACCCGCGGTACGGGATCAATTCGAGGAACGGCAGGCGCTGTTGGTCTCCGTGCTCGACGAGGCGTCGACGGCCGCCGATCACGACATCGCCTGGGCGTTGGGCCAGATGGGGCGACTGCATCAGGCGTACCGCGACTACGACCGGGCCGTGTGGTTTCTCGACCAGGCGCACCGATTCGATCCCGAGATCTTCGACTGGCCGTATCTGCTCGGTCACGTCGCCAAGGTGCTCGGTGATCTCGAAACCGCTGAGCGAGGTTTTCTACGCGCCCACGAGCTGCGCCCGGACGAGCCGCGTCCGCTCACGGCTCTCGGTGAGCTCGCCTTGGAGGCGGGAGATCTCGATCGAGCGGAAGCTTTCTACCGTGAGGCCCTCGACCTCGACGCCACGCTGCCGTTGACCCGCCTCGGCCTGGCGCGAGTCGAGAGTGCCCGTGGCCGTCATGCCGACGCCATCGAAGCCCTGGACCGTTTGCTCGCCGAGCAACCCGATGCCTATCAGGTGCATTACGCGCTCGCCGACGCCTATCGAGCGCTCGATCGACCCGAGGACGTGACCTGGCACCTCGAAGCGATTCCCGCTTCGAACCTCGATCGAATCGGTTTGAGCAGCCCTGATCCATGGATGGAGGGCCTGCTCGAAATTCCGGCGAGCGTGACGGCGATCGATCGTCGAGGTCGGGTGGCGTTGCTCGGCGGTCGGACCCAGGAGGCGATCCGGCTTTTTCGTCGTGGCATCGCGCTCGATCCCGATCGGGTCGAAGCGCGCTTCAATCTGGGGATGGCTTTCCTACAGGCTCGACGGCTCGACGAAGCCGAGGTCGAGCTCCGCCAGTCCTTGGTGGAGTATCCCGAGCAGTCAGCGACCTATCGGGTGCTCGGCACGGTGCGGCGCGAGCTCGGTGACGAAGCCGAGGCCCTGATCCTCTTCGCGCGCGCCATCGAGCTCGATTCCGAAGCGGCGATCAATCATCTCGCCATGGCCGAGCTTCGACGCATGCGTGGTGAGCACGCCTGGGCGATCGAGCACTACGAGCGCGTCATCGCACTCGATCCCGACGTCGGTGACGCTCATCTCGGTTTGGCGCGGACTTACCTCGACCTCGGTCGTGTCGTGCCGGCCAGCGAGGTCACCGCGAGGGGGCTCGCCGAGCTGCCACGGAATCGTGGGTTGCAGTGGCTCGATCTCCGTGCACGTGCCGCGCGCTTGATCGCCGATCCGAGCCAGCCGATCGCCAGTCTCGTTCTCCCCGAAAACCCCCGGACGATCTTCGAGCTCGAAACCGCGGCGATGTATCGTGCCGCCACGAGCGATTTCAACGACGCTCGTCGGTTTCAACAACAGGCCTTGCAATCCGCTGGCCCGGCGGTCGATCGCGGGCGCATCACGGCTCGACTCGAGGCCTACCAAGCCAATCGCCTGCCTCAGTGGGCGTGGGTGGAAGGGGAGCCGGTGAGAATCGCCAGATCGAGCGGTTCGAGCGCGCCGGTTCCTTCGCGCAGACGATAGATCCGATCCATCGTAACCTCGGAAAAGCGCTCGATGGCCTGCTCGGCGTCGGCGCTGCTCAGCGTCGCACCCATGGGCCACGTGACGGTCAGACTCTCGATCGCCTCGGCAGCGCCGAGACCGATTTCCTGCTGCAGGCTCTGGGAGCCAAAGCTGCCACCGGTGGAAACGGTGGTGTAGAGGTCCCGCGTGCCGTCGGCCGTACGCACCCGAACGTGGATCCGAGCGCCGATCGCCGAACGGTTCGACTTCGTACCCTCGAGCCTCAGCGTGATCCAGCGGTTGGCGTTGCCCGGGTTGTCGAAGAAGGCGTTCGGGTAGTTGTCTCCCGAAAAAGCGCCGCCCATCACCGCGTAGACGTCCTGGTCGCCGTCGTGATCCCAATCCCCGAAGGCGACACCGTGGCCTTTTTGCAGGTGCCCGAAACCACCCGCCGTGGTGACGTCGTCGAAACGCTCACCGGCGCGATTGCGGAACATCCGGTTGGGGGCGAGAGCGATGAAGTTGGGGGCGCCGGTGCCGACGTACACATCGAGGAAGCCGTCATTGTCGAGATCGCCGAAGTTGCAGCCCATCGCCATGAGGGAGCGGTCGAGCGCGGTCGCTTCCGTGACGTCTTCGAAGGTGCCGTCGCCTCGATTGCGATAGAGCCTGGGCACCGACACCGAGGCGGTGTCGAGGTAGTCGGCGGCGACCTGGTGGGCGACCGGCTCGAGATACGACGCGCCGTAGCCAAAGGCCAGGAGATCCTCCCAGCCGTCATTGTCGTAGTCCCAAAACCAGGTGGGGAAGCCATCGAAAGGCTCGGCGACGCCGGCCCGCCGTCCGATCTCCTCGAAGTCCCAGCCACGCTCGCCACCGGTGCCGAGATTGCGAAACAGGAGGTTGGCGCCACCCATGGTCGACACGTAGAGATCGGGCCAGCCGTCGTTGTCGATATCGCCCCACGTGACGCCTTTGACAAAGGTCTCGATGGCGAGCCCCGAAGCTCGCGCCACCTCGACAAAGGTGCCGTCGCCACGGTTGCGATAGAGCTCGGAAGGAAAGCTGCCACGGGCCGATTCATTGCCGATGAACAGATCGAGATCGCCGTCACGATCGAAATCGGCCCACGCCGCCGCTTGAGTCGGTGCGAACGACAAGAGCCCCGCCGACTCGGTGACATCGTCGAAGGTGCCGTCGCCACGGTTGGCGAGTAGGGAATTGGGATGACGGCCGTGCTGCCCGAGCCAGGCGCCCCGGAGCACGAGCACATCGACGTCGCCATCGTTGTCGTAGTCGGCGTGGATCAGGTTGAGCCCTCCCACCAGGCCTTCGAGCCCAGCTGCTTCGGTCCGATCTTCGAACGTGCCGTCGCCCGTGTTGCGCAGTAAGCGGATCGGGTCACGCACGCCCCACGACGACACCATCAAGTCGAGGTGGCCATCACCGTCGAGATCGTCCAGGACCACGCCACCGGCGAGCCCGTCGGCGGCGGTACCCGTGTGCATCGCCGTGTCGGCGAAGCGTGGCAAGGAACTTTCGGAGGCGAAGGTCGCCGGATCCACCCGCCATGCCGACGGAAGATCGTCGGGATAGGCGCCCAGGGTCATCGCCGCCAGGTTGTAGAGCCACAGCGCGCTCAGATCGCTCGGATCGTCGTCGAGGAGCTCGGCGTAGAGCTCCATGGCGCGTTCGGAACCGGCGCGAAGCTGATGACGACCTTCCTCGCCGATCGGAAAGAGACACGACGTCGCGTGGTGGTGCTCGAGACAATTCTCCTGCTCACCGAGCCGCAGATGGGCGATGCCGAGAAGGTGACGGAGATCCCGATCGAACGTCGCATCGATGCCGTCACCGAGGTTGGCTCGCAGGGTGTCGAGGCTGGCGATCGCGTCACGCGTGTCGCCGGCGCGCAGCTGCTCACGCGCCAAACGCAAGTCCGCATCGAGACGCGCGCCAAAGGTACGGGGCGTGGGCTGTGCCTGAAAGTGTTCGACCCGGACCGCGTTTTCGAAGGGGTTTTGGAAGCGCTCGGTGTCAGTTGTTAGCCTATCGAGACGCTCGACCATGCGACGCGTCTCGTCGCTTTGCTCGAAGGCCGTCGGCGGCTGCG
>JBCDBH010000329.1:0-6599 GCA_039184055.1 Acidobacteriota bacterium | reverse complement strand
TCATAATTGCGCCTATGCCGAGCGTTGCCGACGCCCTAGCGAATGGCTCGATCGTGGTTTGCGTGAGGTGATCGACAGTCTCTACGGGAGCTCGGTGCTGAGCACAGAGGCGTCTAGCTCCGATACCGTGAACTCGAAGCCGTGAACTCGAAGACCGTGAGCACCGAGTCGTCATGACGGGTTACGGAATGGTCGTCGGGCTCGTCGTGCTGCTCGGGTTGTCGTCGACGCTCGGGTTGGCGCTGGGTGGCTGGCCGGCTCACGGCGTCGAGCTGCGTGGACCGACTCATCCGGCGGCTGACGGACGGTGGCGAGTCTTTGCTCATCGCACCAACACGCTGGAGGATCTGGCGCGCGTCACCAGGCTGGCGACCACGCATTCTCGGGTCGTGCTGGGTGTCGAAGTCGATGTGCAATTCCGCTCGGGGCGTTTGTGGGTGGCTCATGATCGTGGTGCCGACGGTCCTGAGCTGAATCACTATCTCGAGCAGGTGCCCGACGAGATGCCGGTGGTGCTCGAGCTCAAAACCAGCCTGGCCACCGACGATGGGGTCGAAGCCTTGCTCGAGCTGCTCGCGCGGACGCGCTCCGCTGTTCCCGAGACAACGCTGTGTTCGTTTCACCCGGGGATCCTGGCGCGGATCGAGCGCCTGCGCGCCGATTCGTCGCTCGGCGATTCACCGCACGTGATGCCTGCGGTACGGACCTGTTTGTTCAGCTATTTGATCCGCCCACGCCGCTACCCGCTGGCGCGACTGTGGGAAGGGATCGCTCGGCGTCGAGGTCGTTTGGGTGGCCCGATCCCGAGCACGCTCGAGGTCGATATGGTGGGCATTCCGTGGCGGAGTGCCGCCGCCGAGGCTACGGCTCTGTGGTCCGAATCGGGGGTGGCGACCATTGCCGGTAATGTCGACGGTCCTCGCGCCGTGGCCAAGCTCGGAGGCAGTGGGATCTACGGGCTATTTACCGATCGACCGAGGCTCATCGCCGAGCTCGTGGCGGCTTCGTCCGCGGACTAGGTGTTGGGTGTCACTGCCTCGATCTTCAGCCGGCGTTGAAAGACGCGTTCGATGTACTCCGCGTGCGTGCTGGCGTCCCAAAGCTCGACCGCGGTCGGATCGTCGACCTCGACACCCAGGTGAATCGTTTTCTTGCCAGCCTTGATGTGAAGATCACGCACCCTACCGGCGCGCGAGCGATCGAGTGCGTCGGCGAGCCGTAGACATCCCGAAAGCATCAGAAGACGTCGCTTGTCGCCTCGCCCCATGACTTCTTTGAGCGGGCTGAGCTTGGGGGCTTCTTTGTGCTGGTAGCGCACCAGCAGTGCGATCAACGCTTGCTCGCGATGGTCGTGACCGTCGAGGGGGCCGGCGGTGAGCAGGTGCATGCCGTGTTTTTGCTGGCGGTAGTAGTGCACCGAGAGACCCACGCCGTGGAGGGCGGCGGCGGCGTCGAGAATGTCGGCGTCGCGATCGTCGAGCTCGTGGATCGGCCGCAGACCGTCGAAGAGCAGACGCGCCAGGCGGCGCACGTGGGCGGCGTGGGCGCGATCACCGACGTGCAGGCTCATCGCGCCGATGATCGACGCGGCGGCGACGTCGTGAATGAGATGGGGTGGTTCGAGGACGTGGCGAAAGTACGCCCCTTCCCGTACGCCGTAACCCGAGAGGACAAAGCCTTTTTGGCCGCTCGCGGCGAGCAGCCAGCGGAGCACCACGGCGCCGGCGACGATGATGTCGGCGCGGTCGGGATGGATGCCACGGATCCCGGCGCGTTCACGCGTGGTGCTGGTCAGGAGCTGATCGGTCAGGGAGCCGAGTCGCTCCGACGACATGAAGAAGCCATGGAGCAGATCGAGCGGGTAGGCGTCGGCCTTTTGCACCGCGCGCGCCAGGTTGCGCGACGTGCCTCCCATCATGACCAGAGGATCGGGTCGCTCACGCATCGCTTTCGCCACGTCACCGAGCTCGTGGGCGATCATCGCTTCGAGAGCTTCGATTTCGTCGGCGGTGGGCGGATCGGAATGCAGAAAGGCTTCGCTCAAACGGACCGCGCCGAGCGGGTAGGCGGCACCGTCGACCATGCGTCGTCCTTCCATACGCGAGATCTGTGCGCTGCCGCCACCCAGGTCGAGCACCCAGGCATCGCGATAACGAAAGCCGTTGGCCACCGCGAGGACACCCAGCTTCGCCTCGACTTCACCGGGAAGGACCCGCACCGTCAAGCCGAGTTCCTCGACCCGCTCGAGGAACTCGGAGGCATTGCCGGCGTCGCGGAGGGCGCTGGTGCCGATCACCTCGAGGCCATCGAGTCGCGCGCCGCGCGTGTAGTCGGCGATGTGACGGAGCACCTCGAACGCACGGTCCATGGCCGCCGGCGTGATGTTGCCGTCCTGACCGAGTCCTTCACCGAGCCGGGCACGGGTGCGTAGCTCGTCGAGGAGTCGGAAACCGCCACCCTCACGAGGCGTGAAGACGACGAGCCGGATGGTGTTGGAACCGATGTCGACGATGCCGTAGCGTTCTTTCACGACCGATCCTCACCTGGGGATTCGAAGATGGAGCTTGATAGTGTGCGCTTTCGATGCGTTGGATTCTGGGTGATCTTCAAGGCTGTGTCGAGCCACTCGAGACATTTCTCGACCACGTTTCGTTCGATTCCTCCCGTGACGAGCTCTGGGTCGCGGGTGATTTGATCAACCGGGGCCCTGCATCGCTCGCCACCTTGCGCTTGTGGCGCTCGGTCGGTGGCCGTTCGGTGCTGGGCAACCACGAGCTCTACGCGATCGCCGCCTACCAGGGTCGAAAGCAGCGCCGTGACGACACGCTCGACACGCTCTTCGCGGCTTCCGATGTCGACGAGCTCTTCACCGAGTTGACTTCGCTGCCGGTGCTGGTGCACCTTCCCGCGGTCGGCAACGGGCCCGAAGCCTGGCTGGTACACGCCGGTATTCATCCACGGTGGAAAGATCTGCCGGCCCTGGCCGCCGAGCTCGACGACGCGTCTCGAAGTTCGTCATTTTTCGAGCGCGACGACGTACGCTTCGCCGCCACCGTCCGTTGTTGCACCGCCGAGGGTGAACGAGGTCGGGGTAGCGGTCCGACGTGTACTGCGCCCTACCAGCCTTGGGACAGCTTCTATCACGGTCCCACGCTGATCGTGCACGGTCATTGGGCGACACGGGGTCATTATCGCAATGCCGTGGCGCTCGGTCTCGATTCGGGAGCGGTGTACGGTGGTGGTCTCACCGCGTGGTGCCAGGACGAAGATCGGATCGTCCACATCCCGACTCGCGACCAACGGCTCGGATAGGCGTTCAGTGCCGTAGCAGCCAGGCCAGCGTCTGTGACTCGAGCCCGCGTCGGCCCGGCTGACCGAGATCGAGATTCGGCATGAAGCCGACATGGCCACCGCGACGAGCCCAACGAACATCGAGGTTGCGTGGCGCCGGTTCGACCCACGGATCGATGGCGCCGGGTGGCACCAGAGCATCTTGACGCGCCGCCACCAAAAGAGCCGGAATGGCCAGACTGCCGAGCCGTGGGCCGACCGATGCGCTTTGGTAGTAGTCGTCGGCGTCGCTGAAGCCGAATCGAGGCACGACCGTCAGCGAGTCGAATTCACGCAGGGTGCGCACGCGTTTGATCCGTTCGACATCGGGCAGCGCGACGTGGGTGGCCTGCCACTGTGCGTGCACGTCCTGCCAGAGCGTGGTGAGGTTGTCGAGAAGGTAGCGTCGGTAGAGCCACGCACCGGGTCGATCGATGAGCTTTTGCCCACGCCCCAAGTCGAGAGGCGATGACACCGCGGCGACGGCGATGACCCGTGGATCGGGTGATTCGGTGGCGTAGCGCAAAGCGACATGGCCGCCGAGCGAGTAGCCGAGGACCACGATGCGACGGTAGGGGGCAATCGCTGGCGCTGCGATGACGGCCTCCAGGTCGGCGGTCAGCCCGGCGTGGTAGAAGTCGCCCGCTGCGCCATCCGAGCCTCGCAGGCCGAAGCGGAGCGCGTCGATGTGGGCCGCTTCGGCGGCGGCGAGCGCGGCGCCGACGTAGCGACTGTCCGGGCTACCGCCCAGACCGTGGAGGATGATCAGCAGCGTATCGGCGGTGGCCTCGTCCGATCGATGCAGCCAACCGCTCAGCGGCACGACTCCGGTGAGCGGATCGTGCACCTCGGTTGCGAAAGTCGCCGCCGAGGGCAGCTCACGCGGCGCGGTGAGACGAGCCCGGATGGTCCAGTAGAAGCCTTCGATGTGATCCACGAGCGGATCCTAACCTCGATCGTCGAGCGGTGTCTTGTGGAGTGAGGGCAAAAAGAAACGCGGCACCGACGGGGAAGGCTCGGCGCCGCGGGGGAAGTATCGGACCGGGGAGTCCGATGTTTGGGAAGGAATGCCAGGAGGGGATGCCCAGCAAGAAAATAGTAGATCTTTGCCGGGGCTGTCGGAAGCGGGAAAGTTCCGGATTTTTCCTCGGGTTTGACCGGTTTTTCCCGCCTTGCCATGTGTCGTTCTCTCTAAAAGAGAAAAAGGCGAGGCGCTTCGTGCAGACGCTTTCAAGCGAACTAGTTGTTTTCTTTACTTTTATCCGAGCCGTCGCTGAACGGCGGTGGTCGGTTGCGGTCGAGAATGCCCTTCTCGAGCGCGTACCGCACCAGCTCGGCGCGGGTGCGTAGACCGAGCTTGTCGGCCATCCGGCTGCGGTAGCCATCGACGGTTTTGGTGCTGATCCGCAACCGATCGGCGATCTGGCCACTGGTGTAGCCATAGGCGACGTATTCGAGCACCTGGGTCTCGCGCTGGCTGAGCTCGGGTGGTGGGTCGGCGGCTGGTTTGGGCTCGGCGTCGGGGTCGAGCGGGTCGCCGTGGCCGAAGGAGACGCTGATGTAGGTGCGTCCCTGGTGGAGCGTGCGGATCGCCGAGATCAGCTCACGATCGGCCGCCGTCTTGACGACGTACCCGGAGGTGCCCGCGGCGAGCGCGGCACGCAAATAGGTGTAGTCGTCGTGCATGGTGAGCACCAGGACATGCGAGCTCGGGCTGTCGCGACGAATCGACTCGATGATGCGAAGACCGCTGTCTCCAGGCGGCAACGAGATGTCGAGCACGACGATGTCGGGTTGGAGCTCGCGCGCCAGCTCGAGAGCCTCGGCCGCTTGTTCGGCTTCGCCGACCACGATCATGTCGTCGTTGACCGCGATCAACATCGCCAACCCGGTGCGTACCAACGCATGGTCGTCGACCAAGAGCACGCGAATCGGGGGCGCGGCGATTTCCTGTGAGACGGGTGAGACAGGTGCGATAGGCATCGTCGCCATCCTTCGAGATCAGTAAGTCGAATCGGGCAGACAGGATGCTAACAGATCAGGCCGTTGTTCCCGACGGAACGGCTAAGTCGTGCCGATCGAGCAGACCGCCGAGGACGCGTTCGTAGTGATCGACCACCTGTGCGGTGGCGAATCGCTCGGCGTTGGCGCGCGCCGCGCGGCGCATGGTCTCGTGACGCGGGGTGTCTTCGAGCAGATCGGCGGCGAGGGTACCGAGACAGATATCGTGCTCGGCGGGACAGAGGGGACCGGTTTCGCCGTCGATCACCACTTCGGGAAGGCCACCCGCGCGGTAGCCGAGCACCGGGCAGCCACACGCCTGGGCTTCGAGCGCCGCGAGACCGAAGCTCTCGGCGACACTGGGTAGGAGAAAGAGGTCGCTGGCGCGGAGAACGGTCTCGAGGTTCTGCAGCTTGCCGAGAGCCCGTACGTCGTCACGCACCCCGAGCTTTTCGGCGAGCGCCAGGGCGGGGGCCAGATCGGGTCCTTCGCCCACCAGCGCGAGCACCGCATCGAGTCGTTGACGGAGCACGGCGAAGGCCTGGACGACGTCGTTGACGCGCTTGACCGGACGGAAATTCGATACGTGCGTGACCAGCTTGCGACCGGTGGCGCCGAGCTGGGCACGCATCGCGTCGTCGCCCCCGTTGGGCACGAAGCGCGCGAGATCGATGAAATTCGGAATGACCTCGATCGGATCGTCGGTGTGGAAGAAGGTCTCGGTTTCGTCGGCCAGCCAACGACTCGGTGTAGTGAGGAGGTCTTGACGACGGATCGCGAACCGGGTCAGCTCGTAGAACCGGTGCTCACGACCCACCAGCGTGATGTCGGTCCCGTGCAGGGTGCAGGCGAGTGACACGTCGAGCCCGCGTTCGGCGCGTAGCACCTCGCGCGCCATCCACGCCGCCACCGCGTGTGGGATGGCGTAATGGCTGTGGATCAGCTCGACGTTTTCTTCTTCGACGAGCTCGACCAATTTGTTGGTCAGATTGAGGCTGTACGGCTGGTGGCGAAAGAGCGGATAGTCCGAGACATCGACCTGGTGAAAGGTGACCGGCTCTTCTTCGGGAAGCCGAAAGGGGCGCTGATAGGTCACCAGGTGGACGGCGTGGCCACGTCGCGCCAGCTCGATGGCGAGCTCGGTGGCGACCACGCCACTGCCGCCGTAGGTGGGATGACAGAGTACGGCCAAACGCATCAAATCTCCTTACGAGCCGCCACGGCCACGGCGGAATCGACGGCATGGTACCACCGTGTTTCTGTCCAGG
>JBCDBH010000328.1:0-6601 GCA_039184055.1 Acidobacteriota bacterium | reverse complement strand
TGAGCACCACCGAAGCGCCGATGACCGGATTGCCACTGCCGTCGTAGACCTCGACCTCGACATCGCCTATCGCCACCATCTGCAGATCGACGACGTGATCGCCACCCTCGGTGGGGAAATATCCCGTGGCCACAGCCTGATGTGAGCCGCCGAGCTCCGAGGCGATCAGCTTGTAGAGATCGCGATAGAGCAGACCTTCGATGCGGTACGGATTGTCGAGGGAGGCGCCATAGAGAAAGCCACCCTGTTGCGCCCGGACGTTGGCGTTGGCAAAAAGACCGGGCTCCATCCCGGGTGGATTCAGCACCGAGCCGACCAGCGCGCCCGAGGCCTCGAATTGCAGGTCGACCGTGACCCGTTCGTCTTCGCTGACGATCGCGCCGTTGCCCCGCGCTTCGCGTCGCCCTTCGAGCTCCCGCGCATACACCTCGAAGGTGCCTTCGGGCACACCGAAGAATTCGTAGAAGCCGTCGACGTTGGTGCTGCTGTAGGTGACCGGGTCTTGAAACGGTGTGGTCGGAACCAGTCGAATCGGCACACCCGGAACCTCGGTGACGCCATCGGAATCGACGAGATGCCCATCGACTTCACCACGCGCTTGGAGCACGACTTCGGCCTCGGCGATGTGATCGTTGTAGTCCACCGAAGCATTGGCCTTGCCATAGCGACCGGTCGAGGGATCGAAGGCGCGGATCTCGTAGCCGCGTAGCGGCAAGAGCTCGAATTCGAAACGACCCTCGGTGTCGCTGACCACCGCCTCGACGAATTGCGAGCCACGCAGACTCACCTCGGCGCCCGACACCGGTTGCCCGTCGACCGGGCTGATCACCACGCCGTGAATCTCACCGGTATCGGCCAGCGTGACCACCACCGACACCTCGTCGCCCTCGCTCAGCAAGTCGGCCTCGGTGCGCCCACCGAGACCGCCCAAGGTCGGCGCCTTGGCCGATACGGTGAACGGTCCGACAAAGACGTTCTGAAACGAAAAATGACCCTGCTCGTCGGCGTTGCGGATCAGCTTGCGACGTGGCCAGGTGCCTTCGTAAAGCGTCACGACCGCGCCCGGTACAGCATCGCCATTGGCGGTCTCGACGACGCCGTTCACCGAACCTTGCGCCGGCATCACCAGGTCGAGGTCGTCGATCTCCTGACCATCGTTGGCCATATAGCCGTTGATCTTGGCGGTACGCCAGACGGCGCCGTCGTCACGGGTGGCGGTGATGATGAACGAGCCCTTGGGTACCAGCTCGAAGCGATAGCTGCCGTCAGTGTCGGAGATGACGTCGTAATCGCTGAAGAACGGGTGCTGCAGCTCGACCGTCGCCCCGGCGAGCGGCGTCACGCCATCGTGATCGTAGACCGTGCCCCGCAACGCGCCACTCTCGGTGAACACGATCTCGTGCTCGACCATGACGTCCGGGACCACCAAAGCCGTGTCGATGTTGTGCTCGCCGTGAAAGGCGTTGTAGGCGTAGAGCTGATAGTCGCCCAACAACACATCGTCGAATTGGATATAGCCGTCGGCGTCGGTGTAATCCGTATTCCAGTCGTATTCGAGACCGATCGTGCCGTCACGCACCTTGGTGACTCGATAGCGCACGAGCGACGACACACCGGTCAGACCCTGGCCGTTGCGCACCACGGTACGCAAACGGATCGACGCCTTCTTGAATTGAATGGTCACCTGCGCCGTGTCGCCGGGGAAACGCACCTCGGCCATCTGCCAGCCACCGTCGTTGCCCTTCATGGCGTGGATGGGATGGAGACCCACGCCGCGATCCGGAATCACGAAGCGACCATCGCTGTCGGTCGACCACTCACCGAACCAAAACGTCGGGTTCTTGCCCGAACCAGCGATCGTCACCCGGGCGTTCGACACCGGCGTGCCGTCGTAGTCGAGCACCTGACCGAGAATCGCGCCGGGGGGCGGTGGATCCTCGAAATAGATGTCGGCTTCGGCCGTCGTGCCGGCGACCACCGTCACCTGGGTACCTTCGATCTCGTTGGCGGTCAGATCGGCGGCGCGGATCCCAAGCGTGCCGTCGAGCACCGGATCGAGCTCGTAGTAGCCGTTCGAATCGGTGAGCGTGTGTCCGGGCTGCCCCTCGGCATAGACCACCGCGCCAGCGATCACCGAGGTCGTACCGTCGGTGTGGATACGACGGACATAGCCGCGCACCGCACCGGCATGGGTACGCAACACCAGGTCGTGATCGTGAACCTGATCGGCGAGCACATCGAAGAAGATCTGCGCGCCGGTGCGATTGCCGACGCCTTCGGCATAGACCTGGATCTCGGCCACGCCGACGGGAACGGTGCCGAAATCGAAGGTGCCGTCGGCGGCCGAACGCACGACGCTCAACGGCTTGCCATCGAGAACGAGGGCAACGTAGGCCGCCTCGGCCGGGGTGACGCCATCGGCTTCCAGCACCCGACCGCGCACCTCACCATTCTCAGCGCCGGGTTGACGCACGATGACGAGGTCGTATTCGACGTGGCTACCGGCTACCGGCAGCTCGAGCGTCTGAAAGGTGACGTTGCCCAGATCGTCCAACGCCGTCACCTGGATCTGACCGACCAAAACCTCCTCGACATTGAACGCACCGTCGTCACCCACCCAGGCACGCCGGCCCTCGCCAAAGACGTTGTTGATCACGAAGACGTCGAGAGTCTCCGGAATGCTGCCGTCTTCGTAGGTCACCCGGCCGGAAATCCGGCCACGACCGGTCATGACGATGTCGATCTCACGCACCGCCCCGGCGACCCGAGCGCGATTCTCGATGTGCGCGCTATAGGCGTAGATCGGATCCTCAGCGGTGAGCGCAAACCGGGCCGCGCTGCAGGTATCGGTACGGACATAGGGAAAGCGGTAGCGACCCTGGGCGTCCGCCTGCACTTTCGCCACCACGTGGCGTTGACACTGGATCAGACAGGTCGTGCAGATGTCGGCTTCTTTGAGCACCACGTCGGCGAACGGCACCGGCTCACCATCCGGCCCGATCACCGTGCCCTCGACGATCTGACCAGGCGTGGTGATGGTGGTGACGATGTCGACGATCTGCTCACCGAGCGGCACCCCGTCGGCCGAGCTCAGATCACGAACCGCCATCTGCTGCGGCAAGAGCGGGCTCACCGGGTTGCTGAACACCACGCGGACGATGCGGGTGTCGCGATAGGCCGCCAACACGTCCTCATCCGCGGGCAAAAGCTGACCGTTGGCGCCCCGGAACGACCAGCCGCCATTCGATTCGTTGAGCTCGGTGAGCAGCTCGAAACGGTCGCTGCTGCGAGGGTTGAGGCTGCCGAGATCGATGTCGCGCGAAAACAACACGTCGACGATGTGCGCCGACGGATCGATCTCCTCGTTCTGTCGCGCGCCGAGCACCTGGAACGGACGCGCCGTCACCGTGGCCACCTGACCGTCGATCTGACGATCCACCAGGCCATCGCCGTGATCGTCGATGAACATCGTCCAGGTGGTCGCCGCCGGATCCAACTCGACCTCGGCGACCGTACCGGCCGGGAACGACAAACCGGTCCACGACACGATGCGGGCGACCCCGTCGTCGGGCGACACCAACACACGCACGTCACCCGTGCCACCGTTCGGCGCCCGCACCACCACCCGATGCCCATCGGGCTCCGGCGCGGCGATCGTCACCATCTCGGCGTCGGTGAGCGGATGGAAAGCGGCGAACGGCAAATCACGCACCGCACCTGGATCTCGTGGATCACCATCGACCGCCTTGCCGCTGATTCGACCTTCCACCAGCAGCTCGAGCCCGGCGCCATCGACCAGCGCCGCTTCGATCGGCTGCAGAAAGTCGACCACCTCGGCGTAACGCTCGAACATCGACGCCATCGACGTCGCCTGCGCTTCGGTGTCGAACGCGGCGCCGATCTCGACGTCGAACAGTCCACCCTTGTCGGTGCTGCGGCGCAGCTGATCCCAATCCCAATCCGCGTCACGCGCGCCATTCCACTCCAAACCGAGCAGCGCGGTGGCGGCGAAGCTGTCCTCCCCCATCAGCATGTGACGCGCCGTCTGACCGAGCCGGTAAATCCGCTCGTCGATCGCCTCACGAGACAGCTGGGGCAAATGAGCCGGCCGCTGATGCGACGGCGCCACCGCCAGGCTCTGACCGAGACCGAGCAGGCTGTTGGCCCAGCGCACCAGCTCGGTGGGGAGCAAGTCGACATGGCTGGGTAAGAGAATCGAATCGGGCGACAGCGGCACGCCACCGCTGCCCACCCCGGTGGTGAGCTCGAAACGCGGGCTCACCTGGCTGCCCGCCTTGATCGTCGACGCGATCACCCGGCCGGTGCGTTGAGAACGCAGCCAAAAGGTCAACGTATCGGCGTCACCCGGCATCAGCGAAGCGATCGTCTGCTCGCTCGGGCCGACAAATTCGGCGCCAGAAAGACCCGACGCCGGAAACGCGACCTCGAGAAGATTGACCGGTTGCGTACCGATATTGGTCAGGGTCAAGCGCATCGGGTAGACCTCGTCGACCCGCACCGTCTCGGGATGGCTGATCGTCAAACCGAGATTCGGATTGCGCACCACCACCGCGCCACGAGCCTTGCCTTCGATCGGCCGATCGCCACCCGGCATGCCTTCGAGAATGCCGTTGATCGCGAAATCGACAATATGGGTGCCTTCCTTGACGCCTTCGACCAACACCTCGGCGGCACCCGACGCCTGAGCCACCAAAAACGTCAGATCGTCACCCGTCCCGATCTCACCGTCCGGCCCCGGAACCCGGATCGGCACCGGCACACCGAGCGGCGTCGGCGGATCGGTTTCCGCCTGACGCAACCCAGCAGGCAACATCACCCGCGTATTGAGATCACGCACCGTCAACACATCGCCTTCGGGCGCGCCGTTCTGCACCTGCAGGATCACCGAGAAAAACTGGTGCAGCAGGCTGATGTCGGTGGGAAAAATCACCGCACCGACCATCGGCGCCGCCGGCAACTTGTCGTAGCACTCGCCGAACGCGAGGCCACAGCCTTCGCGCTTCACTTCAGGCTCTTCGGTCTGGCTCAGCCGAAGCTGAAACGGCACCAAACCCGGTGGCTTGAACCGTGAGTCGAAACCACCGCTACCCTCTTTGCGGTACACATCGGCGATCGTGACCGCCCCGACACCGTCGGCACCATAAAGATGGTAGAGAACCGGCACGTCATAGCTGAGCTGCCTGCCACCCAACGTGCCAAAGCCAAAGGTGAAATTGAACGCCTGAAAATTATCCTCGTCGATGACGATGCCGCTGCCACGGATCTCATCGAGATCGAGCGCGCGGACGCTCACGCTGGTCAGCAACACCTGGGTCACGTTCACCGTCGCGCTCCGCGGCTCCGCGTAGGCGAGCAGCTCATCACCCTGCATCACCCGGATATCGTCGAGCCAGTACTCACCCTCTAGCCGTAGACGTGGAATCCGGAACGGCTCATTCGGCACCGTTTCCAGCGTCAAAATGCCATCGATCTCGGGCCCCGAGAAATCGCCCACCACCCGCACATCCGAGGGCAAGCTCCCGAGCAACGGGTCATAGCCTTCCAGCAGCGTCGACACCACCGTCGGCGTATCGAACGGCACCGTCTGCGCCTCCGGCGTCACCACCAAACGCGTACCCGCGATCTGCAGCTGCCCCGAAGCCACCTGAGCCATGCTCGGTGCAGCCGCCAGCAACGCGAGCACCACACCCACCATCCCGACGACCCATCTCGGCATCGTTCTTCCAGACTCGACGACCTTCATCATTGCAATCTCCACGGGGCGCACCATTCCCACAGCCGCGCGCCTGACACGCGTGGCATCAGCCATGCCACGTTCGAAACGGTCCAACGCAACCGGCGACACCAAAGGGTTACGTCGACTGCGTGAGGGAAACTACCGCCACTCCAATGGACGATGGAAGGACAAAGAGGCGATTAGGACAGAGGCAATTTATCCCCTAGATATTCAAATTTTGAAGAGATATACAATCTATAAGCTATCTATCTCTTCCAAAAAGGATCGTCCAGATAAATGACTTACGTGCTCTCGCCAGAATGAGACCATTCACCAGAACATCTTGAAGAGGGGGTTCGAGTCAGGCTTTTCCTTATATTTCGATCCTTCGATCTCTTCACGGCGGACCGACACCTGCCTTCACATTTTCTTCATGGCCCTGCTAACCGCTTACCTCAACTCGCCGAACATTCAACCCCTCCGCGTCCTCTGGTTCCTCAAAATACTGAACCACCTTCAAGAACACCTGCTCCGTGTCGAACACGGCACGCTCCGGCTGCTCCAGCCGTCTCTTCGCTATGTGTTTCAGGCACACCTCATTGCTCGCCGCGAGATACACCATCTCGTGCAGAGCTCTCACCTCAGCACACAGCTCCTTGAACCAAGCCCGCTGCTTGGTCGTATTCGCCGCAAAATCCATCACCACATTCGCCCCCGCACGCAACATCTTCTGCACAAGATCTTTTACCAACGGACGCATCCGGCGCGAGAGCCTCACATAATCATCGAACGACTCGACCTCACCCGGATACAGCTGAGCCAGCCAATCGTCTTCCGATAGCAACACCGCGTTCCGTTCTTTCG
>JBCDBH010000327.1:0-6661 GCA_039184055.1 Acidobacteriota bacterium | reverse complement strand
GTCAACCCGTGCTCGAGACCAGCGGCCTTGGCGGCAACGTGCCCGAACGAGCCGCTGCCGTGCCCGAGCACCACGGGCCCACAGCCACGCTCACGTGCCGTCGCCAGCTCGGTCGCCAGCCGGGCGATACGCTGGGTGAGCGCGGTCTCGGCGCGGCTCTTGTCGGTGATCAAGCTGCCTCCGAGCTTGACCAGGGTCAGGCCTTGCGATTCGGATTCAGAAGAGATGATCGTCCACCTCGCGTGGACCGGGGCCAATGGCGTCACGCAACACGTCGGTGACCCCCGGCACGGCTTCGAGCGCCGTGACGACCCGATCCTCGTGCTCGGCCTCACAGATGACGTGCACGTTGGCCCCCGCGTCCATGGTCGAGTACGCCGGCACGCCTTCGTCACGCAAGGCACGCACCCGCGCCAACACGCTCAGGGTCGCGGGTTGCCAGTAGAAGATGGCCGGCTGTGACGTCATGGCCAAACAATGCAGGTCGATCGCCTCGGCTTCGAGCACTTCGCCAAACGTCTCGATATCGCGCTCGAGAATGGCCCGACGCACGAGCTCCAGACGAGGCTCGATTCGCTCCTCACGAGTGCGCCAATACGGGCTCGTATCGGTGCGGCGATGTCCATCGACCGACGACACCTTCTTGGCGTCGGCGGCGACCAGGGCAATCACATCACGAAGATCCCAATGGTCGTGCGGCGCCAGCTCCCGTGCCACGCACGTTTCGTCGTCGTAGAGCGTCGTGGCGTCGTCGCCCACCGGCCATTCGACATAGCCACCGAGCACCGAACGCGCCGCCGAGCCCGAACCGCTGAGCCGGGCGAGACGAGACAGGGTCGCGACGTCGACGGTGCGATCGAGCGCCCGCACCACCCCGAACGCCAGCGCCGAAAATCCCGAAGCCGACGAGGCCAGCCCAGCGGCGGCCGGGAAATTATTTTCGGTGCCGACTTTGAAATGCCCCTCGATTCCGGCCCAGTCGCGGAGGCGATCGAGATGACCCGCGATCCGGCCGCGAAACGCCTCCGGTGCGGTTTCGAGAACGCCAGCCTCTTGCAGAAGGATCTCGTGCTCGCCTACCGTCTTCCGCCATTCGACCGTCGTCCGGGTGTAGCACCGGCTCAAGGTCATCGAGATCGACGGAAATGCCGGGATCGCCAAGTCGAGGTTGCGCGCCCCCCAATATTTGACGAAGGCGATATTGGGATGCGACAAAACAGTGGCTTTATGCTGCGTCATGGCTCGTAATGGTTCGTTTATAGGTCGGCGATCTACGCCATCGGCAAGATCCGCAATCCCTCGGCACCGAAGTGGGTGTCGAGTCGGCGATGAGTGGCCAGCTCGGGCAGCCCATCGAGCGCGTGACGCTCCGGATGATAAACGATCACCGCGCCCGCCGCCGGGTCGCTCAACGCCCCGGCACCCGAAATCTTGGCGGCCCCACCCGCTGCTTCCACGGCGCGCGCCAACGCTTGCACCGCCGGCGGCACGACCCCCAAACGCTCGAGCGCGGTCTGAGCGTTTCTCATCTTGGTGAGCAAGGCATCCGGGTCGAGATCCGGTGCCTCGAGCAAGGCGCGAAAGTCGTGGGTGATGGTCCCGAGACGCTCGAGCTCGGTCTCGAGCCCAGGATCACGCTCGAGACGACGCCGCACCGCCGCCACCACTTCACCCGTGGTTTCGGCGGGAGTACCGGTGTGAATCAGCGTGAGCCCTGCAAGCGGCGCGCGTAGATCGATCGGCTCGACCTTCAGCTCGCCTTCTTCCCGCGTCGCCCACACCACACCGCCTCGCAGCACCGTCGCGGGATCGACTCCAGAAGGCTGACCGTGTTGACGACGCTCGATGTCGAGCGCGATCGGCATCAAAGCGTCGACGGTAGGCTCGTGCCCCATCGCCACCAGAAGCGCCGCCGCGATCGCCACGGCGGCGGCCGCCGAGCTACCAAAGCCGGCGCCGATCGGCAGCGCCGAGGCAACGTGGAGATCGAAAACAAAAGGCGGCTCGCCACCACACACGGCGGCGGCTTCACCGAGCGCGACTTTGACGAGATGGGCGGGATCGCCGTCGGCGGCGACGAGATGACGTGCGTCGCCGTCTTCCCGGTAGGCCAGCCAGCGTGATCGAGTGCGATCGGTATGCGCGTGAATCTTGCTCCAGCTCACCGTCTCGTGACAGTCGAGCTGTGGCACCGCGATCTGAACGTCACCGGTGCGTCCCGAAACGGGTGTCAGCCGTGCTTCGAGACGACGATCGATCGCCGCGACCAAGGCCGGGTGGCCGTAGACCGCGGCGTGCTCACCACAGAGGATGGTTTTTCCGGGAACCGAAACGCGGATCGTCGCCGGCTCAGGTCCGCTTGCCACGGCCGAGCGTCTCGTGCGCCCGAGCCAGGTCACGCGAGCTGAGTGCCGACAACAGCGAGAGCTCACCGGCGAGCACCGCCGCGCCGAGGATCTCGGCGAGACGCATCACCGCCGCACCGGGGCGCTCCGGGTCGATCTCGATACCGAGCATCTCGAGCGCCTCGCGCTGGGTGTCGAGACCGGTGCCACCACCGATCGCGGCGACCGGACAATCCGGCATGTAGACCGACGCCACGACGCCTTCCGGGCCACGTGATTCGATCGTCGTGACTCCGAGCGAGCCCTCCACCACCTGCGCCGGATCTTGACCGGTGGCGATGAAGAACGCCGACAGGATGTTGGCGTAGTGGGCGTTGAAACCGAGCGATCCCGCGGCGATCGAACCGAGCATGTTCTTGCGGTACTGCACCTCGGTGAGGGCGCGCGCGTTGGTCTTGAGGGTCTTCTCGAGGATCTGCTTGTCGAGCACGACCTCTGCCCATACGCGTTTGCCACGGCCTTCTTGAAAGTTGATCGCCGCCGGTTTCTTGTCGACACAGACATTGCCCGACAGGGACACGCATTGCACCCCGGTGGCCGGCTCGATGAGCTGGTTGACCACCCGATCACAGGCGATGGTGGCCATGTTCATCCCCATGGCGTCACCGGCGTCGAAGCGGAAGCGGAGGAAGACGGTGGTGCCCATCATCCACGGCTTGATGTCGATCAGGCGAAGAAAACGCGACTCGGTCTGGGCGACGGCGCGGATTTCGTCCTCGTTCTCCTCCACCCATTGCACCAGGCGACGACTCTCGTCGATGCCAGCGGTGCGGAACACCGGCGCGCGTGTCATGCCGACGTTCTCGACCCGCACCACCGCGCCACCCGCTTCGCGCAGGGCGCGACAACCACGGTTGGTGCTGGCGATCAGCGCACCTTCGGTGGTGGCGAGCGGAACGAAGATCTCTTCGTCGTGAACGTACTCACCACGTACCCGAATCGGACCGATCACCCCGACCGGTACCTGCGTGACACCGATGAAGTTCTCGCAGTGCTGAGTCGAAGCACGTTCGGAGTCGAACGAATAACGCCCGGTGTGCTCGAGTCGAACCCCGGTGCGTCGTTCGAGCGCGGCGCGGCGAATCGCCGCGCGTTCATCGGCATCGAAATGCTTGGGCAAACGGTGAAAGCCCACCCGGCCATTCGCCAGAGCGTCGATCAACTCTTCGGTCTCCCACTCGATGCTGGTCACGACTTGCTGGTCCTTCATATCTCCGACCTCGTCACGCTTGGTCGATGCGTGAGATTGACGTTCTTCAGATCAAGGAGCGTTGCCGCTCCGGAACAAAACATGGCGATTTTCAACGTCCGTTCGAGCCGTTCGATCCGCGCGATCACCGCCTCGACGGAGTCGAGAGCGGGGGCGAGAAACGGCTTGGCGAGACCGGCGAGATCGGCGCCCAAAGCGACACATTTGGCGACATCGATCCCGCTGCGCACGCCTCCCGATCCGATGACGGTCAGCCCTTCGACCGCCACCGCTTCGAGGATCGACTCGGGGGTCGGGATGCCCCAGCCGGCGAAAAGCTCACCGATCGGCACGTCGTCGGCGCGTGCCGCCTCGATCCGTGCCCAGCTCGTGCCACCCACCCCGGCGACGTCGACGATGCCGACACCGTGTTCGTACAACCGCCGCGCGGTCTCACCGGTGATGCCACAGCCGATCTCCTTGACGATCACCGGGACATCAAGCTGACGCGCCACGTCGGCGATCTTGGGCAGCAGATTCGTGAAGTTGCCCTGCCCTTCGGGCTGGAGCGCTTCTTGGAGCGGATTGAGATGGAGCGCGAGCGCCGAAGCTCCCACCATCTCCACCGCTCTTTGACATTCGTCGGTTCCGAATCCGTAGTTGAGCTGAACCGCGCCGAGATTGGCGATCACCGGCACGGTGGGCGCCACCTCACGCACCACCGCGAAGGTGGCGGCGGTCGACGGATCCTCGAGCGCTTTGCGCTGCGAACCGACCCCGAGGGCGATGCGTTTCTCTTCGCACGCCACGGCCAAGTTGCGGTTGATCATCGTCGCGCTGTCGGTGCCACCGGTCATGCACGACACGAGGATCGGCGACCCGAGACGGGTACCGAGAAAATCGACGTGCGTATCGATCGTCGCCAGGTCGATCTCGGGTAAGGCAGCGTGCTCGAGCACCCACTCGTCGAAAAAGTTCTCTTCGAGCTGCATGCGCTCGTCGAGCGAGAGCTCGATGTGCTCTTGCTTGCGATCCCGGGGCTCGTTCGCGGGGCTCGGGAATTCGGCGGGGGCTGCGGCGGTCATTGCTCCAAAAGCTCCTGCACCTTGTCGCGGTAGCTCCGCGAGAGCGTCAAACGCTGACCGTTCCTCAGAATCACGAGATAGTCGCCGTGAAATTGCTGTTGTAGCTCTTTGATCACCGACAACGCGACGATGGTCGAGCGATGGATGCGGAGAAAACGCGCCGGATCGAGACGTTTCTCGAGGCCGCTCATGGTTTCTCTCATCATGTAACTATCGCCACCGGCGTGAATCCGGACGTAGTTACCGGCCGCGTCGACCCATTCGATCTCGTCCACCGGCACCAACACCACCCGCCCGCTGGTCTTGATCACCAGACGATCGGGGTACTCGGTACCGCGTTGCGTCTTGAGATCCTCGAGCAGACCCTGGAGCTGACTCCGTAGGTCTTCGGTCTCGCGCCGCTCGAGCTCACCCCGCGCCCGTTCGAGCGCGGCGCGAAACCGCGAGCGATCGTAGGGCTTGAGCAAGTAATCGACCGCGTGCACGTCGAAGGCCTTGATGGCGTATTGATCGTACGCGGTGACGAAGATCACCACCGGCGGGGTGCTCTCGGGATCGAGGTTGTCGATCACCTCGAAGCCATCGAGCTCGGGCATTTGAATGTCGAGGAACAACAGATCCGGTTTGTCCCGCTCGATCGCCACCAGCGCCTCTTGACCATCACGGCATTCGCCGATGATCTCGACACTGGTCTCCTCGTCGAGAAAACCGCGTATTTTGTCCCGTGCTAGGGGTTCGTCGTCGACAATTAGTGTGCGTATGGCCACAGCATCTACCTCGGACATCATTATCGGTGTCACGCTCCCGATTCACTGTCAGACTTCCAGTCGGGAGTGTCACGAAACTGTCATGCTCGTATGCGCTCGGGAACGGTCCCCGCTGACGAACTCGGAGTACACTCAGTAAACGATGTTCGAACGACGCAACACACCGACCCTCGTCATCGCGTCGATCTACCTCCTCGCGCTCGCCGTGACCACGGCTCTTTTGGTGTTCTGGGTCGCGGTCGTGCAGCGCTTCGACACCGAGATCAACCAGCTCATCGGTCGGCTCGGTGTCGAGTGGAATTACTTCCACTGGTTCATCCAAAGCTTTGGCGCCGGTCTTTTTTTCCTGGTCTTCGTGGCCTTGACCATCCTGCTCGCCGTGACGCTCGCCGAGCGTCGCTATTCACGTAAGCAGGAGCAATTCCTGTCGAGCATGACCCATGACCTCAAATCGCCGGTGGCGGCGATCAAGCTCCACGCGCAAACCCTGCAGCAGGAAGACGTCAACGTCACCGAGCGGGAGCGCTTCTTGAACTACATCGTCCAAGAGGCCGAACGCGTCGGCACCCTGGTCGACAATCTGCTCGCCAGCTCACGAGCGGCCGCCGGGGGCGCGATTCACGAGCTCCAGCCGATTTCGCTCCACGATTTCTTCGACGAGTATCAAGAAGCGGTGCGTGGCCGATTCGATCTACGTGAAATCGACCTTCGTTTCGAAGTCCACACCCGCACCGTGGTCATGGCGACCACCGAGAGCCTCGGCCGCATGATGGACAATCTGATCGACAACGCAGTGCGTTTCACCAGCGATGGCGGTCAGGTGACCTGCGAGGTACGCGACGGTGACGATGGCGCCGAGATCGTCGTCGCCGATACCGGGATCGGTATTCCACGTCGCGATTTGAGTCGGATTTTCGAGCGCTTTTACCGCACCGGCCGAATCATCCAGGGACGGCAGAGCGGCACCGGTCTGGGCTTGGCGATCGTCCGCGACCTGGTCGACGAGATGCGGGGCACGATCCAGGCGTTCTCGGGCCCCGATCGCCCGGGCACACGCTTCGAGATTCGTCTCCCCCGCACAGGTGGTGACGACCCCGAGGCCACGACTTCATGAGCGACCCGCGACGTATTTTGGTGGTCGAGGACGAACGTGCGATCGCCGAGGGTCTGGTCTTCAATCTGAGCCGCAAGGGGTTCTCGGTCGACCACGCCGCC
>JBCDBH010000326.1:0-6661 GCA_039184055.1 Acidobacteriota bacterium | reverse complement strand
TAAACTCCCAATTTTTATTTTTCGTGGCGTTCCCACGGGTGGTAATGGGGGGGGGGCCTACCTGGGCCCCCGGGGCTATTGCCCGGGGTCGACGTGGGATTCTTGTCCGTATCTTCATAGTCTGGTGTTCGATTGAAAGGGTGAATCTGTTTCTGGGTTGATTTTCTCTTTTTGAAGGGTTGGTCTAGTTATTGCTTTAAGGGAGATCAGGGGAGGTATCTTTATGATCATGTTCATACAAGATGGAAGGAAGGAGATCGTATGCTTCGAGAGAAAGATCGATCGTATGTGGGGGACGGATCCGCAACCGAGGCCGTGGAACCGGTGGTCAGGATTCTCGCCTGGGCCGAGGCGTCGACCGAGGCGCTCAATCTGGGACAGCTCGAAACGGCCACGCGACTTCTCGACCAAGCCGAGAGTTGGGCGCGCAACCCGCTCTTACAGGCCGACTTGGCGTCGCGTCGGATCCACTACCACGTCGTGGCGGGAGAGCTGACGCAGGCACGAATCAAGCTCGACGAAGGGCGACGGTTGATCAAGAGGCAACCGTCGTCGCATGTCAAACAGCTCGAGAGTTTCTTCCAGGTGCAAGAAGCGCTGATTCTGCTCTGTGAAGAGCGTGACGAGCTTGCGGCGCGGCTCTGTTTGCAGCTGATCAAGTCTCTGCCTCGAGACGAGGTGTACACATCGGCACACACTGCCGCCATCTCGATTCTCACCGTGGCGGTCAACCTGCTCGAGAAACGGGAAGTCACTCGAAGTCTCGATCCGAATTTCAACGAGGTCCGACGATCGCCTGCCGGTCAGCTCGAAGAAAAGAAACAGCAGCAAGTCAACTGATCGATTTTTGTCTCCGATATCGGCTGGTCTGTGCCGTTGATCACTCATAGGCTGTAGGCGATGGGCGGGGAGTGGCGTCTCGATCCCCTCTAGTGCCACTCCTCGCCCTCGTTCTTTCCGGCGCGGGTGGCGCGATGATGTGTCTCCTTGTGTAGAGGGATATCTCTATAAAGGAGATTGCGTGCGTGTGTATGTTATTGATGCATGATTTGTGCGATCTTGGGCGCATGATCCATGTTAGGATGTACCTAGGTGGATGAATCTGTTGGAAGTTCGAGTCAGTGACGCGTGATGTGTGCGTGGTCGAACGAATCTATAGCGGAAGCGAGGAAAAGATCTATCGTGAGTGTGGCATCAAGGTGATGAAGCAGCCGGTCATTGGCGTCCTGACTGGAAGACCCATTTCGAATTCGAGCGTGCCGTGTGATGCAAATTTGATCGCGGCGCGCTCGCCAAGCGAGCTTGCTGGGCGTCGCATCGACGAGCCGTTCGATGTTCTGGTTCTCGACATCCGGGACCTTTCGGGGGCGAGCGCCATCGAGGCACTCGATCTCATCGGTGACACGTCCCATCGTCCCGTGTTCGTGGTTCGAGCGGGTCAGAGTCTCGATGGCGCGCTTGCGGCATCCTGCAACGCCCTTCGCGTCATCCGAGACGCGGAGCTCGTATCGACACCGATGACACCGTCCGCTCCGGCCGAGGCGAATGCCGCGATCGAGGTGCTTGCCGAAACGGGCCGCGCGCCTGCGATGCAACAGCTCCTCAAAGAGTCGGAGCGTGTCGCCGCTACCGATGCCGCGGTGTTGATCGGTGGTGAGACGGGTACGGGCAAGGGTCTTCTGGCCGCCTTCTTGCACGCCAAGAGCCGGCGAGCGCACAAGGCCTGGTTGCGGATCAACTGTAGCGCTTTGCCACGCGATTTATTGGAAAGCGAGCTCTTTGGTTACGAGCGTGGCGCCTTCACCGGCGCGGCGGAAGCCAAGCCCGGGCTGTTCGAGGTCGGTGACGGTGGGACGATTTTCCTCGATGAGATCGGCGAGATGCCAGCGGTGATGCAGGCGAAGCTCCTGCAGGTGCTCGATTCGGGTGAGATCCGTCGGATCGGCGCGGTCCAAGGCCGGCGGGTCGATGTCCGTATCATCGCGGCGACCAATATCGATCTTCAGAGCGCCATGTCAGCGGGGCGCTTTCGTTCCGACCTCTACTATCGTCTGAGTGTCGTCGAGTTGACGGTTCCTCCGCTACGCGAACGCATGGAGGATCTCGAAAACCTGGTCACGTATTTTTTGCGGCGTTTTTCACCGTCTGGGCGGATCGAATTCAAGGTTTCGACCGAGGCCTGGCAGCAACTCAACGCGGCCGCCTGGCCGGGCAACGTGCGACAGCTGGAGAATGCGTTGCGAAGGGCGACGGTGCTGACCTCGAGCCATCTTATTCAAAGCGTTCATTTGCCACCGACGATGGAGTCGTCCGAGCTGGGGATGTCTCGATCCATGGAACGCTCGACTCCAGATACCCGTGTGGATCCAGACAACGGATTCGCGCCGAAATCCCTCGATCAGGTCACCCGAGAACACGTAGCCACGGTTCTGGGCTACACGGGTTGGAATCGGGCTCGTGCGGCGAGGATTCTCGGCATCGATGCGAAAACCCTGAGCCGCAAGATCAAGCGCTTCGCCCTCGATTCCACCGATCTGTAGAGATATCCCCGCGCTGCTACTGGCGAATCGCCAGGGCATTTTGGGTTGCTCAACTGCTCAGTGGTAGAAAGTCTTGTTCTCGTATAAGTGTACTGATTCTCGAAAAGAAGAATTGATTTGCATCATCGGGTGGTGATTGGGTGTGAGGCGAGAGCGTAGATGCCTAGTGTGAGTGGCATGGATCTTGAATGGAAATGGGGGAAAAGCGATAAAATTGATACATGGGTCACATCATCAAAGGTCATCAGCCACGAACGAACGAATCGACGGAGACATGAGCCGAGAAGATACTGTTCTCCCGTACGAACCGTCCGATCGCGCGGTCACCACCGGTGACGAGTCACTCTCCTATGAGCCACCCAAAGTGCTGTCGATCGAGCCTCTGGAGCTCGCCGCCGCGACCTGTGCACCCGCGACCGGTGGCTTTGGCAAAGTCGGGCCACCGACCTGTGGCACCCTCGGATCATGATCATGGCCGTACCTCGGAGTCATACCGAGGCAGCGGGTCGGCAACCATCGCCTCGGAACACTCGCCGGTTCCGCTCGGTTACGGCGACCACCGATGACGCGCCGGTGCCCGCCGGCCTCGGTTGGGGTGACATCACGGTTGCGCTGCACGTGGCGGAGCTCGAGCTGAGGTTGCACGGTTTGTCGCCCGCCCAGGCGACTGGGCTACACGATCGCTACGGCGGATGGACTCTCGACCCATCGCCGAACGAGTCGGCATCGTCGGGTGCGTGGTCGATCCACTTTCGACCCGATCGCGAGCTGGTCACGCCTCCATCACGGTATGTCGACAACGGCCTCTACACCCCGCACATGGAAAGTGGCGAGGGTCACGTCACGATCGAAGGCTTGGGTTTCCGAGCCTCGATCCATCTCGAGCCTGGACACGCCAGCACGGTCGTGTCGCGAGACGAGATGCTGACCGTCGAGCCGATCATCTTCGAGAACGTGCTGCGGGTGCTCACGGCCTTCAGTGTGTTGGCGCGCGGCGGTCTTCTCCTGCACAGCGCCGCGGTCGCGACTCGCCGTGGGGTGCTGCTCTTCGTCGGGCGCTCGGGCGCCGGGAAAACCACCATGTCACGCCGCGCCGCGGCGGCCGGCTACCGGGTGCTCAGCGACGATGTCGCGATCGTCGTACCCGACGCCTCGGGCTATCGGGTCCTCGCCGCGCCGTTCTGGGGTGAGATGAGGCCCGATCCCACGGCGCTGGACGACGGCGGCGATCGTGGTGGCGACACGACCGTCACCTCGATGTTCTGGTTGCACCAGGGGAGCGACATCGACCGTCGTCGGTTGCCGTATCGAACCCGGCTGGCGCGATTGCTCGTGTGCTGCCCATATGTCAACGCTGACAAGAGGCGTGGCGACCACGTGCTCGAAAGCGCGATCTCCCTGCTCGGCACGGTACCGATGGACGAGCTCTCGACACCGAAGAACGCATCCTTCCACGACGTGATCGACGCGATCGAAGAGAAAGGGCCAGCATGACGCAGACCGATTTGTCACTCAGTGAGGACGTCCGTTTTCGTGTCGTACCCGATGGCTGTGTCGTGGTGAATCAGCAGGATTCCACCATCGCCGTGGTCAACCGAGTCGGCGGTCAGGTACTGGCCTGGATTCGTGACGGCCATATGGCGCGGGAGGAGCTGGTGCGCTCACTGGCCACGACGTGGGGGATCGAGCCCAGTCGTGCCGACCGGGACCTCGGTGCGTATCTCGACGAGCTGGTCGAGCTCGGCTGGTTGGTAGGGGAGTCTTGATGTATCACCACGTCGTCAAACCGGGTCTCGCCGAGCAAGGTTGGTTGCACAGCGCCATGTTGGAGCTCACCTACGCGTGCAATCTGGACTGCTTCTTTTGCTACAACGATCGCGGTCTTCGTGGCCGGCGACTGGAGTTGAACGAC
Organism: Acidobacteriota bacterium; assembly: GCA_039184055.1. Taxonomy (GTDB): domain Bacteria; phylum Acidobacteriota; class Thermoanaerobaculia; order Multivoradales; family J023; genus JBCDBH01. The sequence goes on along the minus strand of JBCDBH010000326.1, from coordinate 2,209 downwards.
TATCTGAGCTTGCTCGACGATCTGGCGGCGATGCAGGTGCTCTTTCTTTGTTTGACGGGTGGCGAGCCGTTGGTGCACAAGGATTTCTTCGCCATCGGTCGGGCGGCACGCGAACGGGGTTTCGTGATCCGTATCAAGACCGGTGGTCATGGTCTGCGTGGCCGGATCGCCGAGCGTGTCAAGCGGGAGGTCGATCCACTCGAAACCGAGATCAGCCTGCACGGTGCCACCCGTGAGACACACGAGCGGCAAACCAGGGTCGCTGGAAGCTTCGACCGGCTGATCGACGCCATTCCCGAGCTCGTCGAGCTCGGTTTGCGGCCACGTTTCGTCACCACACTGACGGCGTGGAACGAACACCAGATCGCGGACATGTTCGCGCTCGCCGATCGACTCGGCGTTCCGTTGCGTTTCCAAGGCCCGGTCGGTCCTCGCGACGATGGTGACCGGACCCCGCTCCAGATCCAGCCGTCGACCGAGGGCTGGACGACCTTGCTGGCGATCGCGGCTGAACGTCGCACGCGGACCGTGGCGGACATGGAGTGCGCGCCGGTTCCGAGTCAGAACGGAGCACGGAAGAAGGGTGTGTGTGGTGCCGGCACCGATGAGGTCTTGATCGATCCGTTCGGCAGCGTGTTTCCCTGTCTCCACCTCCGCTCTGCCGCGGGCAATGTGCACGACGAATCGATTCGAGACATCTGGCGCTCCCATGTGTTTCGTGACGCCCGGCGGCTGTCTCGAGACGCCGCGGATCGCGTCGAACGCGAAGGGCCGCTGTCGATTCTGGGCGCACCGATGTACTGCCCGGGGCTCGAACAAAAAGGCTGTTCCTGTTCGTCTCAGCCAGACACATTCTCAGACCGGCTCACAACCATCGGTGGGCGGCCGTCGTCGATGTCCGCGCTCCATGCTCACGAGGACGAGAAGTATGCCCACGCACCGTGATCCAGGGCGCGAGCTCAGGCTCTTTCTAGACGGCCGTTTGCTTCGTGGGCTTCTCGTTATGACGATGGTGGCGATCGGCGCGGTTCCCGTGGCCGCTCAGACGTCGACGATCGGGTGGGACGAGCTCGGAATCGCCGACGAAGCAGCGATTCCGACCGGCACGACGTTCTCCGACGGTGGCACAGAGATGACCATAACCTGGAGCACCGTGACGGATGGTGGCTCGTTCGTCGCGGCTTTCGGAGCCGACTTTCTCAGCTACGAGGCCGGCAGCCAGGGTGGCGAGGTCGGCAACGCGTGCATGGGGTTCAACAACGGCAACGACGATCCCGATGACAAGGTGATTCTCAGCCTCGGTTTCTCACCACCGGTGACCGGTCTCACCCTGAGCCTGCTCGACGTCGACTCGGGCACCTTCGACGACGGCGTGGAGATTTTCGCCAACGGAGTCAATCAACGAAATAGTGCCGCCGTGGTGTCGATCGGATCGGCCGTCGCGCTCGACAACGAGACCTATATGCAGGGGTACGAGGGAATCGGTACGCCTGTGGGCACCACCAGCCCGAACGGCAATATCGATCTCGACTTCACCACCACGGCGATGACCACCTTCCGGGTCGAGTTCTTCAGTACCGACGATGCCAACGCCAATCCGGGTGGTCAGCTGGTCTGTCTCACCGATCTCGATTTCGATACGCGGATCGATTTTGGCGACGCCCCCAACAGCTATGGCACGCTTCTGGTGGACGATGGCGCGCGTCATCCGCTCGCCAACGGTTTGCTGCTCGGAACGAGCCGTGACGGCATCGAAAACGACGGCATTCCGACCGCGGCGGCCGATGGTGATGGCGCCGATGAAGACGGGGTGACGTTCAGCTCACCGTCCGGTACGGGCGACTCGGTGTTCGCCGACGTCGTGGTGGTGAATCCGACCGGCGGCACGGTATCGGTGTGCGGGTGGCTCGACATCCCGGCGGGCGGCACGGTCGACGGCGCGTTCGATGCCAGCGACGGCATCTGTCAGACCACCGCCGCCGCCAACCCCACGCTGAGTTTTCAATGGTCCGGTTTGCCGTCCGATCAGCAATACGACACCTATGCTCGGTTCCGGGTCAGCTCGGACACCATGACCACTGCCGATGCCACCGGTGTGTTCACGGACGGCGAGGTGGAGGATTATCCGGTGAGCTTCGATTTCTCACCGACCCGGGCGACGATCGACAGCTTTGCCGCGTCGTTCGTCGCGGTCGAGACGCTGCGCGCC
>JBCDBH010000325.1:0-6676 GCA_039184055.1 Acidobacteriota bacterium | reverse complement strand
GTCGGGGTCAGACCGTCTTTGACCGCCAGGCGGCTGATCAGATCTTCGACCCGGGCGCTATAGCCGAACTCGTTGTCGTACCAGCCGATCACCTTGACCATCCGGCCCTGGAGCACCTGGGTGAGGAAGGGATCGAAGATGCACGAATGACGGTCGCCGACGATATCGGTCGAGACGATCGGATCCTCGGCGATCGACATGATGCCGGCCAGACGGTTCGCCGCCGCGTCGATCATCGCGTTGTTGACCGCTTCGATGGTGACGTCCTGTTCGAGCTCGACCACCATGTCGACCACGCTGCCGTCGGGTACCGGCACGCGCATCGCCATGCCGTCGAGTTTTCCGGTGACCTCGGGAATCACTCGCTCCACCGCCTTGGCGGCGCCGGTGGTGGTGGGAATGATGTTGATCGCGGCGTGACGGGCACGACGCGGGTTCTTGGCGTCGGCGGCATCGACCAGGCTCTGGCTCGAGGTGTAGGCGTGCACGGTGGTGAGCAGACCGCGTTTGATCCCGAAGTGCTCCTGGAGCACCGACACCATTGGCGCGGCGCAATTGGTCGTGCAGCTGGCGTTGGAGATGATCTTGGCGCCCTCGATCACGTGGTCGTTGACCCCGAGCACCACCGTGCTCTCGAGATAGTCCTTGGTCGGCACCGTGATGATCACCCGCTTGGCACCCGCTTCGAGATGGTGCTCGAGCTCCTCGATCCGCCGGAAGCGACCGGTGGCTTCGATCACGTAATCAACCCCGAGCTCGGCCCAGGGGAGCTTTTCCGGATCCTTCTCGCTGAGCACCTCGAAAGGATCGCCGTCGATCGTCATGCGATTGCCTTCGACGGTGACGGTACCGTTGTACCGGCCGTGAACCGAATCGTATTTGAAGGTGTACGCAAGCTCTTTGGCGCTCGCCAGATCGTTGACGGCGACGACGTCGAAGTGCTTGTTTTGCTTTGCTATACGAGTCACCATGCGGCCGATGCGGCCAAAGCCGTTGATGGCGATTTTGGGTGCGGTCATGACAGCTGTCTCCTCATTCGATGATGGTGGACGAGTCGTGCTCCACGCATGTTCAGCATAGCAATCGCTCATGATCGAGGGATAAAGAAGCGGTCATTTCGGAGGATGATCGAGTCGATACCGCGTGACCTCGTTCGAGACGGTAGACTCGCGGCGCACCCACGGGCGCGGGCTCGGCGAGGCAGGCAATCGACACGACAGAATCGGATAGGCAACGAACGGGAGATCAAATCGATGAGCTTCGAATTCGCGATCGAATCGGTCCATGGCCGACAGGTACTCGATAGCCGAGGCAATCCGACCGTCGAGGTCGAAGTGCTCTTGGAAGGTGGGGCGCTGGGTCGCGCGGCGGTACCGAGTGGCGCGTCGACGGGTGAGAACGAAGCGGTCGAGCTCCGTGATCAGGACGACGACGCCTGGCTCGGCAAGGGTGTGCAAACCGCGGTCGACAACATCAACGAGAAGATCGCCGACCACATGGAAGGCGAGGACGCGCGTGATCAGGAAGGCATCGATACGCGTCTGAACGAGCTCGACGGCACCACGAACAAAGCGTCGCTGGGCGCCAATGCGATTCTCGGCGTGTCGCTGGCGGTCGCGCACGCCGCCGCCGAGGCCACCGGTCTGCCACTCTTTCGCTATTTGGGTGGTAGCGGCGCCAAGACGCTACCGGTACCGATGCTCAACATCCTCAACGGCGGCAAGCACGCCGACAACACGGTCGACTTTCAAGAGTTCATGATCCAACCCTGGGGCTTCGACGATTTCGGCAGCGCCCTGCGCGCCGGCGTCGAGATCTTCCATTCGCTCAAGGGCGTGCTCAAGCGTCGTGGCTTGTCGACCGCGGTCGGTGACGAAGGCGGCTTCGCGCCCAATCTCGATGCCGCCGAAGATGCGCTCGAGCTGATGGAGGAGGCCACCGAGAAGGCCGGCTACACCTGGGGTGAAGAGATTTTCGTGGCGCTCGACCCGGCGACCAGCGAGCTGTGGAACGAGGCGGCGAAACGCGGTGAGGAAGGCTATTGCCTGTTCAAGAGCGATCCGGACACCGTCTTGTCGAGTGACGAGCTGATCGATCTGTGGGTGTCGTGGGTGAAGAAGTACCCCATCCGTTCGATCGAAGACGGTCTGGCTGAAAACGATTGGGACGGCTGGGTCAAGCTGACCGAGAAGCTCGGTGATCGGGTGCAATTGGTGGGCGACGATCTTTTCGTCACCAATCCACAATTCGTCGCCAAGGGCATCGAGCTCGGCGCGGCCAATTCGGTGCTCGTCAAGGTCAACCAGATCGGCACCCTGTCGGAGACCTTCGACGCCATCGACATGGCGCGGCGCGCGGCGTTCACGTCGGTGCTCAGCCATCGCTCGGGTGAAACCGAGGACGCCACCATCGCCGATATCGCCGTCGCCACCAATTGCGGTCAGATCAAAACCGGCGCGCCGTGCCGTAGCGATCGCACGGCGAAATACAACCAGCTCTTGCGGATCGCCGAGGAATTGGGCGACAACGCGGTCTACGGCGGGCAGTTCTGGCGGCGCTCCTAGGAGCCGGTCACCTTTCGCTTGCCGAGCTGCGACATTTTCTTGACACGCTGCGGCATGGAACCTACCATGACAGGGATCGCGGACGATGTGAAGCCATGACCGATGGGCGTCGTCGGCTGGACGTCTACGTCAGGAGGAAGCTCGTATGACCACGGAAGAAACCGCCGTCGCGGCACCCGAGACCCAGGCCCCGGGCCGAGTCGTCATCGAAGACGGAGTCGCCTGGCTCCATCTCGATCAACCGGGAAAGAACGTCAACACGCTGTCTTCGGATTCGGTCGGCTGGTTCGAAGCGCGGATCGACGAGCTACGGAGCCAGGATCTCCGTGGTCTGGTGTTGATCTCGGACAAACCCGGCTATTTCATCGTCGGCGCCGATATCAACGAGATCGCCTCGTTCGAGGAACCGGCACAGGCCAAAGTGGTAATCCACCGGGGCCACGAGCTGATGAATCGCATCGGCGCCTTGCCGTTCCCGGTGGTGTCGGCGATCGATGGCGCCTGTCTCGGCGGTGGCTTGGAGCTGTCCCTGGCCTGTGACTATCGGGTCGCCACCGATGCTCGCCACACCAAATTGGGCTTGCCCGAGGTCAAGCTGGGTGTGATCCCGGGGCTCGGCGGCACGCAGCGGCTGCCGCGTCTGATCGGTGTCACCGCCGCCCTCGATTTGATCCTCACCGGCAAGGAAGTCAACGGCAAGAAGGCGCTCAAGCTCGGTCTGGTCGATCGCCTGAGCCATCCGCTCAGCCTGCGTCAAGCGGCGCTCGAGGCGGTGTCTTGGGGCAAGCCGAAGCGGGGCAAGCGCAAGATCCCGAAGCGCAAGCCGACCAGCCTGATGACCAAGATCACCAACGTCTTGGCGCGGGCGCCGGTGGCGAAGAACCTGGTTTTCGACCAGGCGCGCAAGACGGTGCTCAAGAAGAGCGGTGGGCACTATCCAGCGCCGTTGCGTGCCGTCGATGTGGTCGAAGAGGGTATCAAAATGCCGCTCGACGAAGCGCTCGAGCTTGAGGCCAACGCCTTTGCCGATCTGGCGGTGAGCGAGGTGGCCAAGGGGCTGATTTCGATCTTCTTCACCAAGCAAGAGGTCGACGGCCGCGCCAAGAGCCTCGCCGACGGGGCGCGCGACGTCGATGAGGTCGCGGTGCTCGGCGCCGGCTTCATGGGTGCCGGTATCGCTCAATTGCTCGCCTACAAGAACTATCGTGTCCTGCTCAAGGATCGCGATCATCAGGGGCTCGGGCGTGGCATGAAGCAAGCGGGCGGGCTGTTCCGCGAGCTGGTCAAGCGGCGCAAGATGCGCAAGCCGCAAGCCGAGCAGGCGATGAGCCGTCTCATGCCGACGGTCGACTATCGTGGCTTCGACCGCGTGCCGCTGGTGATCGAAGCGGTCTTCGAGGACGTCGATCTCAAACACTCGGTGATCCGTGAGATCGAAGAAGCGGGGCCGGACGGTCTGATCTTCGCGTCCAACACCTCGACGATTCCGATCACGCGTCTGGCCGAGGCCTCGGCCAAACCCGAGAACGTCATTGGCATGCATTTCTTCAGCCCGGTGCACAAGATGCCGCTCTTGGAGATCATCCGCACCGAAAAGACCAGCGACGAAGCGCTCGCCACCACCGTCGACGTCGGATTGGCGATGGGCAAGACCATCATCGTGGTCAACGACGGTCCCGGCTTTTTCACCAGCCGCGTGCTCGGCCCGTTCGTCAACGAGGCCGCTTATGTGCTGCAACAGGGCGCGACGATCGATCAGATCGACCGCGCGGTGAAAGGGTGGGGCTTCCCGGTCGGTCCGCTCGCCCTGGTCGACGAGGTCGGTATCGATGTCGCCAATCACGTCGCCGAAATCATGCAGGGCTACGAAGGGGATCGCGCCAAACCGTCGCCGATTCTCGCCAAGCTGCTCGCCGACGGACGTCGTGGCCGCAAGAACAAGCGTGGCTTCTACACCTACGAAAGCAAGCCGAAGAAAGTCGACGATGCGGTCTACGAGCTGATCGGCTGGCAACAGGCCGAGGTCGACGATCAAGAGATCATCGATCGCTGCTGGATGCAGATGCTCAACGAAGTGGCGCGGTGTATCGAAGACGGTGTCATCTCGCGACCGAGCGACATCGATATCGGCGTCGTCTTCGGCCTCGGCTTTCCTCCTTTCCGGGGTGGCATCCTGCGTGAAGCGGACAAGCTCGGTCTCGACTATGTCGTGGGTCGACTCGACACCTTCGCTGCCGCCTACGGTCCGCGGCTCGAACCAGCCACCCTGCTCAGAGATATGGCGCGTTCAGGAAAGACCTTTCACGATTACGATTGACCGTCGAGCGCCAACGGAGTGGGCTTTCTGTCCTAATCGATGAGCCCGGATCGGATTCGAGTTAGGATGTAATGGTCAAACCGAACGGTCTAGATCGTGTGTGCGAAACCGCTCGGTACCGGTTCGGCCACGCGAATCGCCACCACGTGGCCAAGGACTGATCATTGCTGGTCGAGTGGCGCCAATTTCATGGTTCGACGGAATATCCCGCGTGCGTGATGATGACGCTGAACTGATCGATAAATACCTTTCCGGTGATCGCGCCACGCTCGATTTGATCGACCGTTGGATCGTGCGCGCGGCGTGGCCCTACCGTCATCGTCTCGGTGACAGCTGGGAAGACATCCTCCAAGACATTCGTCTCGAGCTGACCCGCCTGTTGCGGGTCGGCGCGTTTCGTGGTGAATCGCGTCTCAAGACGTATTTGTGGCGTGTCGCCAACCATGCATGTCTCGATCGACTCCGCGCCTTCGGCCGACGTAAAATCGCCGATATCGAAGATGCCCAACCGGATCTCGACTTCGACGAGCTGCTGCGTTTTCAACGGAGTAGCCGCTATGAGGATCGCGACCTCATGAAGCGCGTCTGGGCCGAGCTGTCGGAAGAGAGCCGTACGCTCTTCAAGCACTTGGTCAGCGGACGAAGTTATGCCGAGATGAGCGAGCTGTTGGGGATCAGCGAGGGTACCCTGCGAGTCCGGGTGCTACGCGCACGCAAACGTGCCACGGCGATCCGTCGTCAGCTGACCGCGGACAAGCAAAATTGACATGTGGCGATTCGGCAAAGGGCGTATAGGCGTGTGTAACACAATGCATACGCCACACGCCAATATTGTCGTGGCCCACTGATTTCGTCAGTCGCGCGCTCCGGTATCCTCTGGGGGTAGCCGCGCCGATCCCGCCACGTGAGGTGAACGTGACAAATCAAGAAGCGATAGAACATTTACCCTGGCTGCTCAACGGCACCATCGAACCGAACCTGCGTGATCAGGTCGTCGATGCGATTCGTCGCAGCGCCGAGGTGCGAGAAGCGTTGATCGAAACGGTCTTCGCTTTCGATATAGCCGGTCAGCTTCCGCGTGTCGAAGACGTGCTCGACGCCGCGCTCAGCGATGACGGCGGCCGGCGGCTGGAACACATGATCCAGACCTTTCCCATGAGCGCGGAGGAAGCCGAGCTGGTCCGGAGCAGTCAAGAGCTCATGATCGCCGACGAGCACAGCGTGCCGGTGCTCGCCAGCATCAAGCGCGAAACCACGCGTTGGCGGGTGGCGACCTTCGCCGCCATGGCGGTCGCGGCGGTGGGGATGGTCGGGATGCTGTACTCGATGGGATTGGGTGGAACCCAGGTGGTCGATGGTCCGTCCAGCGAGCAGGTCGCCGCCGCGGTGGTCAACGTACGATCTTTCGTCATCCACGCAGGGGATGATTCGACCACACGAGGCGTTCAAGACCCGGTCGAGGTCGTCGAGCTCGCCCCGACGGATCAACGGGTGAAGCTCGATTTCACGCCGGACGAGGAGATCGTCCCCGACGACGATCCACGTCGGTTCAGCTTGATCATGCTTCGCGCCGGTGAGTCCGCGCCCTTGGTCGAGCTCAGCGGATTTGAAATCGACGATATGGCCTTCTCGATGACGGTGAGCACGAAGCTTCTGACTCCAGGAGCTTACGTCGTCGAAGCGTACGAAGACGATGCCTGGCGTGATTCCGGTCGGGAGGCCGCGCGAATCGGCACGTTTCGATTCACCGTCGCTAGAATCTGAACGCATCTCCTGACCGGATCGGTCGTATTAT
>JBCDBH010000324.1:0-6692 GCA_039184055.1 Acidobacteriota bacterium | reverse complement strand
GTCGAGCAGTTGAGGGGATCCGAGAGATTATTCTACGCGCTCGCCGAGATGGATGAAGACGAGATATGGTGAAGATGTATGAGCAAAGACGATCAAGCGGCCGCTGACGCCGACAGCCAGCGCGAAGAAAAGCCCATCGGCAAGGTGGTCGACAGCTCGCTGATGCGACGACTGTTGCGTTATGTGTGGCCGTATCGCGGCATGGCGTCACTCGCCACGGTGTTGATTCTGCTGTCGTCGGCGCTGCAGCTGGTCGGCCCGCTGCTCACCGCGATCACCCTCGATCTCTTCGTCAAGCCGCTCGACGGCGCGGGGGACGCCGAGCCGGTGAGTCTGTGGTTCGGCGCGCGGCTCGCCGATTTGGGTGTCGAGGTGTCGGCGGTCGAAGGCGTGGTGCTGATGGCGGTGCTCTACGTGCTCGCCCTGCTCGCCGCGTTTGTCGTCACCTACGTGCAGAACTTCGTCATGGGAGTGATGGGGCAGCACATCATGTACGACCTGCGGCGCGACATCTTCGCGCACCTGCAGGCGCTACCCGTCGCGTACTTCGACAAGAATCCGCTCGGTCGTCTGGTGACCCGCGCCACCACCGACGTCGGCTCGCTCGCCGAGGTCTTCACGTCGGGTCTGGTGTCGATCCTCGGCGACGTGCTGTTGCTCGTCGGCATCATCATGGTGCTCTTCATGCTCGACTGGCGATTGGCCCTGGTCGCCTTCGCCATCGTGCCGCTGCTCTTCGCGCTCACCGTGTGGTTCAAGACCAACGCTCGACGGGCGTATCGTAAGGTGCGGATCCAGGTGGCGCGGATCAACTCGTTTTTGCAAGAGCACATCACCGGGATGCCGGTCGTCCAGCTCTTCAATCGTGAAGGCAAGACGAAAGAGGATTTCGCCGAGCGGTCGAGCGCGCATCGCGACGCCCACGTCCAGTCGATCTTCTATTACGCGGTCTATTACCCCACCGTCGAGCTGATCACCGCTCTCGGGCTCGGTCTTTTGGTCTGGTACGGCGGGGGTCGGGTGCTCGCCGGCTATGTGTCGGTCGGTGCGTTGATCGCCTTCATCCAATACACCCAGCGCTTCTACCGGCCGCTCGCCAACCTGTCGGAGCAATACAACGTGCTCCAGTCGGCGCTCGCCAGCGGTGAACGGATCTTCGATCTGCTCGATACCGAAGCCACCATCGTCTCGCCCGAGGATGCCTATCGTCCCGAGACCGTCGACGGCCGGATCGAGTTCGACCACGTCGGCTTCGCCTACAACGTCGACGAGCCGGTGCTCCACGATGTGTCGTTCGAGATTCAGCCGGGCGAGATGGTCGCCGTGGTCGGTCATACCGGCGCCGGCAAAAGCACCCTCGCCAACCTCATGCTGCGCTTCTACGACGTCACCAAGGGCGGTGTGCGGATCGACGACATCGACGTGCGCGATTGGGATCTCGAGCGACTGCGCAGCCGGGTCGCCATGGTGCAACAAGACGTCTTTCTCTTCTCCGGCACCATCGCCGACAACATCCGTCTCGGTGCCGACCACATCGACGACGAACGTGTCCGGTGGGCGGCGCGCGAAGTCGACGCTCTCGACTTCATCGAACGTCTACCCGACGGCTTTCAGACCATGTTACGCGAACGTGGCGCCGGTCTGTCGGTCGGGCAGAAACAGCTCATCGTCTTCGCCCGCGCCCTCGCTTTCTCGCCGCGAATTCTCATCCTCGACGAAGCCACCGCTTCCGTCGACAGCGAAACCGAAGCGCGGATCCAACACGCCCTCGATCGCCTGCTCGTCGGTCGCACCAGCATCGTCATCGCGCACCGTCTTTCCACCATCCAGCGTGCCGACCGCATCCTGGTCATGCACAAAGGCTGCTTGCGCGAACAGGGCACCCATCAGCAGCTGCTCGCCCAAAGGGGCATCTACCGCACCCTCTACGAGCTGCAATTTCAAGAACCCGTGGCCGTCGCGAGCTGAGGACGGTACCGTCCTCTCGAGCGGTGGATGTGGCGGTTCAGGCTGATGTCGTGGGCCGACAAACCTGTCCTCTGGGGTGGACCGCCGCTTGCATGCGACACGATTCGGTAGACTTTAACGATGGAAGCGCACCCAATCGGTTTGTTTTGTCGAACCGGATGAGCGAAGGAGGTATGAGATGAAGCGGACGTGGTTGTTGCCATGCTTGATTTTGCTTTTGCTGGCGCCGTTGGCACACGCGCAGCGGACGTTCGAGGGCGCGACGGATGTCGTGTTGATCGAGGTTCCGGTGACGGTGACCAGCGATGGAGATCCGATCCGGGGGCTGACGAAGGCGAACTTCGAGCTCCGGGACGAGGGTAAGAAGCAGGACATCCTGAGCGTCGAGATGGTGGATCTCTTCGATCCAGGCTCGCCGGATGCGCCACCACCCGCGATCCCCGCGCCGGCCCGCCGTCATTTCTTGTTCCTCTTCGATCTCGGTTTTTCCAACCCCGAGAACGTGGTGCAGGCGCGAAGCGCGGCGAACGTCATTCTCGACGATATGCATCCGAGCGATCTGATCGGCGTGGCGCTCTACACACCGACTCGTGGCGCCATGATGGTGCTCAATTTCACCTCGGACCGCAATCAGGTGCGGGTGGCGCTCGAATCGCTCGGCGTGCCCCAGCTTCTGGAGCGCAATCCCGATCCGCTCGGTTTGGTGATCGGTGAGCTGTCACAGGCGCAGGACATCGGCGCGGATTCGGGTGGTGGTCTCGGTCAGGCCGCCGATGCGCGCAGCGACGCCGACGCGGAGATCTTGCAGCGGCTCGCTTCGATCAGTGATTTCGCCCGGGTCGAGCAGCGCAACCGCATCAAGGCGATGTCGCGCAGCATGTCGGATTTCGCGCGGGCGCTGGCGCCGATCGAAGGGCAGAAGCAGGTCTTCTTTCTCTCCGAAGGTTTTGACGGCACCTTGCTCACCGGTGATGGCGCCACGGATCTGGAGAGCCGTTTGGCCGCCGAGTCGGGAAATCTGTGGGAGGTCAGTACCGAGACTCGCTACGGTGATACGCGTCTGCAGAATGAATTCGAAGAGATGATCGAGGCGCTGCGTCGGGCCGGCGCGACGATGCAGGTGGTCGATATCGGGGGTATCGCCCAGGGTGGCCAGGGCTTCAAGGCGAGTGATGGTTTGGTGGCGCTGGCCAAGGACACGGGTGGCAACCTCTACGAGAACTTCAACGCTCTCGATGCCGCGATGACCGATATCTTGGCGCGCACCAGCGTGACGTACATCGTCTCGTTCCAACCCAAGAACCTGAAGATCGACGGCGAGTACCACAAGCTCAAGATCAAGCTCGTCGACGCGCCACGGGGTGCGCGGCTCTCGCATCGCTCGGGCTACTACGCGCCGACCAAATTCGATGAGGTGATCGGCATCGAGCGTCAGGTCACCACGGCGGGCTTGGTGCTGGCGGACGAGGACCGCGGCACGATCGACTCGTCGGTCTTGGCGGCGCCGTTCCCGATGTCGAACGAGAAGGCCTATGTGCCGGTGTTGATCGAGGTCGACGGCCCGTCGCTGATCGCGGATCAGAGCAGCGGCTCGATTCCGCTCGAGCTCTTCGTCTACGCGCTCGACGAGAAAGGCGCGGTGCACGATTTCTTGAGCCAGAATCTGGTGTTGCGGATGGAAGATCACGGCGCGGCGCTGCGGCAACGCGGGCTCAAATATTGGGGCCACGTCGATCTCGATCCGGGCAGCTATCGCGTGCAGGTGATGGTGCGTAACTCGGTGACGGGTCGTTTTTCGACCCGTCGCGCGGCGGTGACGGTGCCCGAGTTCGCCACCGGTGAGTCGGCGCTCCTGCCACCTTTCTTTCCCGAACAGCCGGGCATCTGGCTGCTGACCCGCGAGACCGAAGAGCGTCAGCGTCCGGGTGCGCCGTATCCGTTCATGGCCGGTGAGCAGCCCTTTATTCCCTCGGTGCGGCCACGGGTCGCGGGCAATGGTGAAACGCCGCTCTACCTCCAGGCCTACAACGTCGGTAGCGGTTCGTTGATCGTCGATGCCAAGCTGATGGATCCATCCGGTGAGTCGGTGGGCGATCGCGCCAAGATCGACGTCACGGATAGCTCGCCGGCGCAAGGCGGCAAGCGCACCGTCGAGGCGCTGCTCGAAACCGACGATCTGGACCCGGGGATCTACCAGCTCGAGATCACCCTGTCCGAGGCCGGTGGCACGCCACACACCACGACGCTTTCAGTCGAGGTGGTCGAGGGCCGCGTCAATGCGCGCTGGCTCGACAGACCGTGGTGGGAGCCACGCAACGATCCGGAACCGATTCGCTCCGGCACGTTTCACCGGCTCGATCCGCGTAACTACTGCTGAGGACTCTGCGTATCCTCGAGTCTCGCCGACGCCCGCGTTTCGACGCGGGCGTTGTCGTTTCGCGGACACCGATGTCCTCGCTCGGGAGCGCCTGAGCGTGCATCCGCGCGTTGTTTTCGGGAGGTTCCGTCTGGAATAGAGCTTGCACTTACGTCGTATCGATTGATGGGGACCATGCTTACGAGCGAAGGGAGAACATCATGAGACGTTTGATTTGGGTGGGATGGTTGGTCATCGCCGTGTTGGCGACACCGGTACTTGCGAACCAGAGCGCGACCGTGGATTCGAGCGCGACTGTGGATTCGAGTGCGACCGTGGATTCGAGAGCAGTGACGGATGACGAGCCGGTGGCGGTCGACAGTGGCGATATGACGAGGTTGACCGGGGTCATCCCTCGGATCAAGCCGGACGGCAAGATTCCGCTCACGCTCGAGAAATTCGATGTCGGACCGGGCGCGCTCGAGGCGCATGTCGATTTGACCAACGAACGCGGTCGATCAATGGGCAATCAGGCGACCATCAAGCTGATCGACAAGGCTCGTTCGGCGGATGGGCGGATCGACGCGGTGCTGATCACCCGTGAGCTCATGCCGGGGCTCTACCACCTTCAGATCACCCTCACCGAGGAAGACGGCGCGAGCGATCGAGCCGCGATCCTCGTCGAAGTGCCCGAGAAAGACGAGGTGATCTACACCATCAGTCAACGCGAGCCGCGTTTCGATCCGAGTCGCTGGACGTACTGATCAGAACGTCACGGTGAAGGTTCGATGACGATCGGCGTCGGCGTGTGGTTGATGGGTAGACCGTCGCGGCCGGGAGCGTAGGCGAAGTCGTCGTAGAGCACGTTGCCGGTCTGGCGACGACCGAGCTCGCTGTTTTGCTGGGCGAAGGGGTTTTGTCCCGCTAGATAGGTCAGCCGGAGGGTTCCAGCTCGGGCCGCGCGCGCGACTTCGGTGACGTGAGCGGGATCGATGGTGAGACGCACCTCGTTGGCACCGACGATCCGCGCCGTGCCGAGACCTCGACCGAGCCGTAGCGGGCGATCGCCTTCGTGGATCACAAAGCCTTCGACATCGGCTGCGGGATCACGCAGCCTGAGCCGCGTACCGTGTTGGTGACCGACCGTGACGAGAATCGTCTCGCCCTGTATTTCCGCATGCGTGACATAGCCGCCTTCGACACCGTGCTCCCATCCCGGGATCGTCAGCGCGTGGAACAAGGCGCGCGCGTAGCGATCGGCGAGGATCTCGTATTGCGAGGCAGGAAAATGACCGTTGCCACGATGAAAGTCGCGGGTCGCCAGGTCGAGATCGACGGTGGTACCGGCGTGAAAGGCGTGACGGTGACGAGCCGGCCATGCGAGCTGGGCGTGACGGACCGTGTCGTAGCCGTCGTCGTAGAGGGTGCGATAGCCGTAGTCGCCCCGATTCTGCACCGCGATGAACATGTTGGGACGCCGCGCCTCGGGTAGGAGCGCGAGAATCTGAGCGTCGAGCCGATCGAGCGCCGCCATGTACTCGGCCTTGCTCATGCCGGCGCGCGCGTCGTTGAATCCCTGATGCCAGAACACCGCCTCGAGGTCGCCGACCTCCTCCACGGCGGTAGCGAAGCGCTGCCAGCGTGGCCACGAGAGATCGGTCCACTGACGGATGCTGGTGCCGTCGATGGCGTAGTCGAGCAGCAGGATGGGAAGGTCGAGCGTTGTGGCCAGACGGTTGGCGAAGCGGATGGCGCCGACACCGGTGACGTCGCCCCACGTCGGGCTTTGCAGGTAGTTCTCGCCTCGGTTGTAGCCGTGGATCCGGTCGGCCGCCAGGCGAGGACGTCGATAGCCGAGACAGACGGTGAGCGGGTGCGGCGACGCTTTTTCCACCGTGCCGCGATCCTGATCACCGGGAAAGGCGATCTCGGTGAACATCTTGACCATATTGCTCTGGCCGATCATCGCGATCACGATGCCGACGCCGAAGCGCGGCGTTTCGACTCGATTCTCAGCGTTCGCCGAAGCCTCGACAGTACGTAGCTCGAGCCTGTACCAGCCGCCGCTCGGTACGTCGTCGAGCTGGCCGTGCCACGGGCCCGCGGCCGCGGGCCGTGCGACGGCTCGCCACGGCCCGATCGGCGTGCCGTCGGCCGCCGTCAGGAGCCGTGCTTCGATGGTCGTCGCCGTCTCGGTCGTGCCGCGAATGGTGATGTCGGCCCGGTCGTCGACCCGCTGAAAGACGAAACGGTCCGGCCACGGCTCGACGTCGAGCGCGTCGAGCCGGCCGGGTACCAGGATGACGAGCAGCAGCGTGGCCGTCAGCCACCATCGACTCATGGTCGGGTCGGCGCGGGCGGCTGGGAC
>JBCDBH010000323.1:0-6734 GCA_039184055.1 Acidobacteriota bacterium | reverse complement strand
CGCGTACCGCCTCGGCCTCGGCCGCCCACGCTCGGTCGACCTGGCTCGGTATCTCGGGGTCGCAGCAAAAGAGCAGGTCCATCGCGCTATCTCATTCGGCGGTGGGCGCCGGCGAGCATCGAGGCGGCGAGCTTGGCGCGTCGTTCGTCTTGACGCTTGAGATAGACGGGCGCTTCGGCGTGCTCGGCGAGCGCGGCTTCGAGCTGGGGCACGGCTTCTTCCGGACGTCCCGCGTCGAGCAAATAGCGGGAAAGGAGCAGACGATGCACCAATCGCGGGCTGCGCTCCACCAGATCCTCGAGCTTGGTGATCGCCGCGTCCATATCGCCGCCCTTGCGCAACGCCAAGGCCAGGTGTGACCAGCCCTCGTGATCGGAGTACGCCGGGTCGATCGCGACCAGTCGTTCGAGCGGTGAGACCGCGCCGGCGGCATCGTCGACTTCGAGACGGGCGCGCCCGAGGCCGTAGAGCGCCGTCTTGTCGTCCGGGTCGACCGCCAGGGCGCGTTCGTAGGCTCCCGCCGCGTCGGCCGGGCGTTTCGCGGCGTCGAGCGCTTCAGCGAAGGCCAGGTGGTTGGCCAAACTCGGCACGTCGTTGGCCGTTTCTTCGAGCTCGCGCAGCACGCTGTTCGGGGGCGCGGATGGGCCCGCCGCACCGGCCGCCGCCGTCGCCATGTCGCGATTGTTCAGCTCGGGAAGCTTGTAAAGAACGAAATACACCCAAGCGGCGCCGATCGGGATGACGATCATCGCGATGAGCCACAGGTAGCGACGATTGCGCAAGCAATCGACGATCATCCAGATCTCGAGCAGGAAGTTGAGGCCGATCAGTATCCAGATCATGAGTCGCCGTAGGGTACCAGCAGGGAGCTCCGCATCACCGTGATCGCCTGTCCCAAAAGATGCACGCGATCACCGTGCATTTCCACGTTGACGAAGCCGCCACGCGCCGAAGCTTGATAGCCCGTGAGCGTGTCGCGACCGAGCTTCTCGGTCCAATAGGGTGCCAGACAGCAATGCGCCGAGCCGGTGACGGGATCTTCGTCGACGCCTGCCGCCGGGGCGAAGAAACGAGACACGAAGTCATAGTCGCGATCTTCGTCGGCGGCCGCCGTCAGGATGAGCCCGCGGATGTTCAGCGCGCCCAATGCGTGCAGATTGGGCGACGCGGCGCGCACCGCGGCTTCGTTTTCCAGCTCGACCAGCATGTCCATGCGGTTGCGGCCGACGAACACCGGGGTGTGATCCAGGGCGTCGACGAGCGTGTCGGTTGCGACAGTGGCGGTCGGTCTCTCGGCTGGAAAATCCATCCGGATCCAGTCGCCCTCACGCTGGCAGATCAGCACACCCGAGCGCGTGTGGAAACGCGCCGTTCGGTCGAGCGGCAGGTGGGCGTCTTGCCACAGCACGTGGGCGCTTGCCAGGGTGGCGTGGCCACAGAGATCGACTTCCGTGCTGGGCGTGAACCAGGTGAGATCGAACGCGCCGTCTTCACGCCGGATGACAAAGGCGGTTTCGGAGAGGTTCATCTCCCGCGCGACGTTCTGCCGCCAGGTGGCTGACGGCAACTCGTCGAACACGCACACCGCGGCCGGGTTGCCGGTGAACGGTGCGCTCGCGAACGCATCGACCTGGACGATCTCGATTCCCATGGCCACATTGTACTGGTGCCACCCGCCAGGATCGAGGCGTATTGTCCATACGAAGGTCGGATCGGGTTCGATCAGTCCTGTCGCAGCACGCGAATCGGATCGACCCGACTGGCCCGGGTCGCGGGTAGCCAGGCGCCGATCAGAGCGGCGCTGAGCAAGATCGCGATCACCACTCCATAGGTGATCGGGTCGCGGGGACCGACGCCATAGAGCAGCGTCGTGACCGAATGACCGGCCAACCAGGCGATCCCGAGCCCGACGACGAGACCGAGCGACACCAGCCGCACGCCGCGACCGACGATGGCTCGCACCAGCCGGGCGCGATCGGCGCCGAGCGCCATGCGTACACCGATCTCACGCTTGCGGGTCTGCACGCCGAAGCTCAACAGCCCGTAGATCCCCAACCCGGCGAGGGCGAGCGCGGTGACGGCGAAGAGGCTGAGCAGAATGCCCTGCAGACGCGAGCCGGCGAGGGCATCGGCGTGACGCTCGGCGAGCGTTTCGACTGCCGCGAGAGGCAAGGCCGCATCGACCGACCACACCGCCTCCTCGACCGTCGGCAAGAGCGCCATCGGATCGCCATCGGTGCGTAGGGTGACCGTGCCCCAGCGCTGCCAGGTCGCCTGGCGCTGGAGATACGGCGTGTAGACGGCGACGCTGTCCTGAGCGGTGAGCGCGGTGCCTTTGATGTCGGCCACCACGCCGACGATGGTCAACCAGCGTGGCTCGTCGCTGCGTAGCGCGATGCGTTGGCCGATGGGCTCGGCGTCACCGAGCACCTGATCGACGAAGCGCTGATTGACGATCGCCACCGGTTCGGTGTCCGCTCGGTCGTCGGGGCCGAAGGCTCGGCCGGCGAGCAGCGGCTGCCGGAGCGCGTCGAAGGTCGCGCCGTGAATCGGACGCCGTCGCGCCCCCGGCTCCTCGCCGGGTGGAAAGGTCATGCCCTCGACCAAGAAGCGACCACCGATACCGCCGCGCGGATCGAGCGGCTTGCCGATCATCGAGCCCACCGACTCGATCCCGGGCCGTGTTTCGAGGGCGGCGACGATCCGTCGAAACGCTTCGCTCTGCGCCTCGCGCTCGCTATAGCGCGCCTCGGGAAGCACGAGGTCGACCAGCAGCACGTTTTCGGTATCGAAACCGAGCTCGACCCGGTGCAGCTGATCGAAAGTACGAAGCACCAGACCACAGCCCACCAGCATCACCGTTGCCGCGATCACCTCGGCGACCACCAGGCCGCCCAGGAGACGTCGTTGACCGCGATCGGCGGTCTGGCCCCGACCTCCGGCGAGCGCTCGGGCCGGTGACGCGCGCATCAGCCAGCGGGTGGGGAGCAGGCCGGTGAGCACGGCGGTGAGGAGCGCGATCCCGATCGCGAAGAGCAACACCCGCCAATCGAGACCGAGATCGGCGCTGCGCGGTAGATCGGGCGCCAAGGTGAGAACGAGATCACGTGCCCACAGCGCCACCAAGATACCGTGCGTCGCGCCACCCACCGACAACAGCAGGCTCTCCATCATCGCCTGACGCGACAGTCGAGCTCGGGGCGCGCCGAGGGCGAGACGGGTGGCGATGTCGCGGCGTCGTTCGAGGGCCCGGGCGAGCAACAGACTGGCCAGATTGAGGCTGGCGATCAGCAACACCAGGGCCACAGCCGCCAAGAGCAGCCACAGCACCGGCTCCGAGGGGCCAGCGATAAACGAGATCAGCGGCATTGGATCGACGACTTTGCCGAGATTGGTCTTGGGATACGCCTCGGCGAGCTGCTCGGAAATCCGGCGCATCTCGACCCCGCGCCGTCTCGATCGGCACTCCCGGGGCAAGCTTGCCGATGGCGTCGAAATTGTTGGTGCCACGATTACCGACCGCCCAGGGCGTTTCGACCGCCGCCGGCACCCACAAGTCGACCCCGGTTTCGAAGATGTCGAACGCCGCCGGCATCACTCCGATCACCGTGGTGGCGTTGCCGCTGAGATCGATCGTGGTGCCGATCACGTCGTCACCACCCCCCAGCCGGCGCCAGAATCGCTCGCTGATCACCGCCACGCGCTCCCCGTCGACCGCGTTGTCGTGTGTCGTGATCACCCGGCCGAGCAAGGGCGCCATGGAGACGAGCTCGAAATACTCCGGCTCGACCACCGAGCCTTCGAGATGGAGCGGATCGCCGTCGTCGGGCACGTAGTCGAAGGCCCAGGTGAGCAAGAAAAGCGCGAACGACTCGATCGACTCACTTTCGGCACGCCAATCTTCGACATCGGGCAGCGACACGTCTCCCGAGCGGGTGAGCATCACCAGGCGCTCACTGTCCGGCACCGGCAGCGGTCGGAGCAACACGCCGTGGACCAGGCTGAAGAGAGCGGTGTTGGCACCGATACCGAGCGCCAAAACGAGCAGCGCGACGAGGCTGAACACGGGGGCGGCGCGCAGGGTGCGGAAGGCGTAGCGAAGATCGTCGAAGAAAGTCATGGGTAGGGGTATTCCAAGTTCCGTGCCAGCAAAAAGGGCCGGAAAGATGGGTCTCGCGGACGGTTCCGTGTCCGAAGCCGAGAACATGTTCCCGAAAACGGACGCTGGTAGGGTGGCGCGATGTCCATTGGATCCGCGTCTGTTGGTTCCGGCTCTGTTGGCTCCGCGTCCGTTGGCGCGCGGTCCGTCGCCGATCCGCTCGTCGAAGCTCAGCGGGCGCGTGAGCGTTTGCGTGCCCTGGTCGAGGACGCGGATCTCACCCTGCGGGCCGTCGAACGACGCGCCGGGATGCGCGCCGGTTATTTGTCGCACGTGCTCAACGGGCAGATCACCCTGACTATGCGTCATATTTTGTGGGTCTTGGCGGCGCTCGAGGTCTCGCCCGCGCAGTTCTTTGGCGATCTGCACCCGCGTGCCGAGCCACGGGGGCTACCCGAACGGTTGTCTCAGGGCGTGTTGCTCGGCGTCGCCACCGACTCGTTGCTCGCCATGCACCGACGGTTGGCGCGCTGCGAGGTGGCGTTACGACGGCTAGGCGACGAGTCGCGGCCGCTCAGCGCCGACCGGTGAGCTGGTCGTAGAGCGAATCGGGCTCGAGAAATTGAAGGTGGACTTCGAGGCCGAGCTGCAGCATGTCGCCATCGGTGAGACGTGCCGGCTTCGCCGGTTCGAGCGCGTCGCCATTGAGCCGTGAGCCGTTGGTCGAGCTGTGGTCGCTAAAGCTCAAGCCGCTGCCTTCACGGACGAAATAGCCGTGCACCTTCGAGACGGTCTCGATGCCGATGACGATGTCGTTGGTCGCCGAGCGACCGACCGACACCAGATGCGCGAACATATTGCCGGGGCGTTTGGCGACAAAGGCGACGCGATTCAAATACCGCAGAATGCCTTGCGAGCTGATCGATACGGTGAGCAATTGCACCGCCGAATCGGTCGGATCGAGCGTGTCGTCGACCAGCTCTTCATCGCGATACACGACGAGCAGAGCCGGTACCGGATAGGCGAGACGGAAGGCGTCTCGGTCGAGACGGAGCGCCGCGGATTGAAGAGATTCGTAGTCGACAAAACCATCGGCATTGGCGCCGGGCGCGCGCCACGCATCGTTACTCATGCCGACCCAGGCTACCACGCTAGAATCGGCGGGCCATGCGATTCCTCACCTCGTGTATCTGCTTCATCGCGCTCGTATTCACCCTCCACACACCGCTTCAGACCGATGACATGACCGCCGCGGTCGTCGCCGCGGTCGGTGGCGATACCACCGGCATGACGGCGCTCGAATCGGCGTCGACCGGTGGCATGCCTCGTCTGTCGCGGGCGTTGGCGCGCCTCGAATCCCACCGTCGCCTGCTCATGCTCGCCGCCCACCCCGATGACGAAGACACCCGCGCGCTCGCCTGGTTGGCCCAGACCGGTGGCGAGGCGGCGTATTTGTCGCTCAATCGAGGTGAGGGCGGACAGAATCTGATCGGTGACGAGCTCGGGGTCGGCTTGGGCTTGATCCGCTCCCGCGAGCTGCTCGCCGCACGACAGGTCGACGGCGCGCGGCAATATTTCAGTCGCGCCTACGATTTTGGCTTCACTCGCTCGCTCGACGAGACTTTGACCCGCTGGTCACGCGAGGTGTTGATCGAAGATTCGGTGCGGGTGATCCGTCGTTTCAAGCCTCAGGTGCTGGTCTCGGTCTTTCCACCCGATGAGCGCGCCGGTCACGGTCATCATCAGGCCGCGGGCGTGCTCGCCGCCGAGGTGATCGAAGCGGCCGCCGATCCGACGCTTTTTCCCGAGCTCGGTCCGGCCTGGCGGGTGACGACGCTTTTTCGCTCGGCGTGGTGGGATCCCAGCGCGGCGACGGTGCGTTTCTCACTCGGCACGCTCGATCGCTTCAACGGTCGCTCGATCATGCAGACCGCGCTCGCCAGCCGCTCGCAGCATCGCTCGCAAGACATGGGGTTGGTGCAGCCGCTCGGTCATGCCACCGGCGCCCTGATCTGGGAATCGGGGGGTGACGGCACGCCGAGCACCGAGCTCTTCACCGGGGTCGACACCGAGCTCGAAGCCATCGCCGCCTTGCTGCCCGAGGGCGAGACGCGTGACGCCGTCGCGGCGCACCTCTTCGATATCGCCAGTCGCGCCGGTTTGACCCGGTGGAGCGTGTTGACGCTGACGCCTCAGGAGGCGGCGTCGGCCGTGGCGCAGATCGTCCAAGCGCTCGACGAGGCGATCTCGATCGTCAGCGGCATCGAGAGCGACGGTGCCATCCACGCACGCCAGCTGCTCGTCGAGAAGCGCTCGATCGCGGTCGAAGCGCTCGCCACCGCCGCCGGCATCGCCGCCGACGCCTGGACCGATCGCGAAGAGGTGGTCGCCGGGGCCGAGCTCGAGGTGCAAGCCGAGCTGTGGAGCTCGGCGGGGGTCGAGGTCGGCGAGGTGCGGATCGAGCCACGCGGCTGGCCGCTGGTGTCGAGCACCGAGCGCGAAGCCGAGGGACGCAGATTCCGCACCGAGGTGACCGCCGCGCGCACCCTCGTCGTGCAGGTGCCCGCCGACGCCAAACCCAGCGTGCCCTACTTTCTCGAAAACCCACTCGACGGCGATCTCTTCGATTGGACGG
>JBCDBH010000322.1:0-6747 GCA_039184055.1 Acidobacteriota bacterium | reverse complement strand
CCGCGCTCCTGGGTGTCGTCGGCGAGGTCGACGCGTTGCGAAAAGCTACGCACCTGATCGTCGGCCGCGGATCGGGCCTCGGCGGCCGCGCCGCCGCTGGCACCACCGCCGCCGGCGTCGGTGCCCGTCGCGGCATCGTTGGCGATCCCTTGAGCCGTGAGCCGTAGGGTGTCGACCGTTTGGATCAGACCCGGGCGCTCGATCGACAGGGAGTTGATCGCGTTGCGCGCCTGGTTGCGATCGGGGGTGAAACCGAGCTGGAGGACCGAGCCGATCTGTTCACTATAGGTGCCGACCGCCACCAGGTCGGCGGGATGCAGGTCGTTCGAGACCACCTCGAGCGCCGCTTCACGGGCGCGTTCGACACTCTGTGCATCGGCGAAGCCAAGATCGAAAAGAAAAAGAAAATGACGACGCGCGATCACCGGGATCTCACCGGTGCTGGCGGCGCGGGCGTCGACGTCGGAGAGGTCGACGACGTCGAAGCCGACGATCTCTCTTTCCTTTCGACCGTCGACGATCTCGAAATTCGAGGCGTCGAGACCGCGAAGAGGCTCGCCATCGAGCGTGACTTCGACCGGTACCTCGACGACGATGGTCGACGTCGTGTCGGTAAATGTTTCACTTTGCGCGAGGATGGCGGCGCTCGACAGTAATGTCGAGATGATGAACAAGACGAGAGAGCTTCGCAAAACAAGCATAGGGGATCGGCCTCCACGGGAGACGGTTGTGGACCGGCCAAAGACATGCTGGGTCATTGACCTACCGGTTCGGTACAACCTTCGAGGTCGCGCGCTGTTTTGGGGGATCGCCGCGACTTCGTCGGTTGACCGGAAACCACCAAAGGGTGGACGTGAATTGTATCGTGGCGCAGCGGTCGTGGGAGGACCAGAAAGGTGGGCCGAGACGCTTGTCGGTGGGGGCGAGAGGGATTGTGAACATCCAGGGCCGGCGTGACGCCGGCCCTGGGATCGGGCTAGGTCAGTTGGGGAGACAGACGAGACGGTCGTTCGCCATCGGACCCGGAACTTCGCTACAGGTCAGACCGGGGCCACAGGTATTCGGCGCGCAGCCGCCTTCACCGATGCCACACGGACCACAAAGCGCGCAGTAATCCGGGTGACCCGGAAGGACGCTGCAGACGCTCGGTGGTGGCGGCGGCGGCGGGGGCGGATCGATCGCGCCGTCGTCACCATCGTCGTTGCTTTCACCACCTGGGTTCGGCGGTGGCGGTGGCGGCGGGTCGCCACCACCGTCGTCGCTACTCGCGCTCGCCAGCTGACGCAGCGTCGGGCGATCGGGAAGACCGAGCGAGGCGTAGAGATTGCGATCGGCCCTGGGCGTCGTGCGGGGCATACCGGCGCCGAAGGTCACGCCGGTGCCCAGGCTGCCGAGGCTGCCGTAGACAAAGGGACCGAGGTTGATCAACGGGATGTCGGCGCCGTAGTGATCGTTGATCGCCTCGATGAAGATGTCACCACTGATCGCGTAGCCGAGCGGGGTCGGATGGACACCGTCATAGCTGAACAGACCACCGGTCAGGAACTCGGTGGTGAACGTGATGCCACCGAGGTCGAGACCTTCGGCGTTGATCTCACCGAGGATGGCCCCGGTCTCGGCGACCGCCGCGCCGGCCTCGCCGGCGATCGTGCGGATGATGTTGTTGTAGGCCGCGACGCGATCACGCAAGAAGGCGACCTCGTTGGAGGTGAGCACCGCTTCGTCGGTCAGCGGCTGACCGGTGCCGCCGAGCGCGACCGGGATGCCGCGACCGTTGGCGAGCTGACGTGGGCCTTCCACCAGCAGCACGAAATCCTGCCCGGGAACGAGCGGACCGTTGGGGCCGATCAGCGGCACCGTCTGGCCGTTGACCAGGATCGGCTGGTTGGTGTTCGGATCGACCAGCACCGGCGCGATCGTGGTGACGTACGGAATGATGGTCACGTCGGGAATGGTGCCGAGCGCGAGCTGTGCGCCGACTGCGCCGAGACCACCGACGATCTGCCGATAATCGGCTTCGAATTGCGCCACCGGGGTGACGGTGATGCCTTCGATCACCAAGCCGGAGATCGCCGCGCCGAGCACGTCGTTGTTACCGATCCACAGCGTCGCGAAGGTCGGTTGCAACGATTGGGCTTGTTGCAGCTGGGTGCCGAGACCACGGAGCACGACGTCGTGGAGACCGCCGTCGCTCACCGTGCGCAGCACGTCCGAAACGGTCGCGCCCGGAACGGCGAGGTTGTCGTACGGCCGCTGGAGAAAGAGGTTGGTCGGTTGACCCGAGCCACCGACCGAGCCGACCACGGTCGGCACCAGGCTCTGCAGCTGTTGAATCGCCGGAATACCCGGCGAGCTGACGATCGGCTGTTCGAAGCCGGCGAAGGTGCCGTTGACGACATCGAAAATCTGCGCCGGATAGCTCACTTGCTGCACCGGGCCGTAGAGGCTGCCGCTGGTGAAACCAGCGGTCAGACTGTCACCGAGCGCCACGTAGCGGGTGAAGTCGGCGCTGCCGGTGTTTTGGGCCAGCGCGGGCATGGCGAGCAGGAGGAGCGCCAGCGTAACGAGAATGGGGACACGTCGAGTCATCGTCATCTTCTCCTCAGAACCCATAGGAGATACCGAGGAGCCACGCGGTGGTCTCGTAGGTACCGTTGAAGTTGTCGCGGTTGACGTCGGTGCTGCGCTCGTCGAACGGCAGGTACATCAGCGCCAGATCGAGCTTGTCCTGCCAGCCGTAGCCCAGGGTGATGCCGAAGCGGTCGGCGTCGGGAAGCAAGGGGCCGACCGACTCGTCGGGTTGCGGTGTCTCGTCGTAGACGAAGCCGATCCGCCACTGGTTGCCGCTCGAGGTGTCGATGGCGGCGCCGATACGGTAGTTGTAGGCGTCTTCGTACTCTTGCTCGAGCGTCTGGTCGAAGGTGTCGACGTCGAAATCGAGAAAGACCGTGTCGAATTCCGACCAGCCGGTCCAGTTGATGTCGACCTCGACGAGCACGTTGTTCGTCACCTGCAGGGCGAAACCGAGGCTCGCCATGTCGGGGAAGTTGATCGTCGTCTCGAGTCCGACCGCTTGATCGAAGGGTAGCTGGGTCGCGACGATGGCGTCCAAGGCCGCGTTGCCGGTGGAGATCTGGGTGAAGTTGCCGTCACCTTCGAGATCCGCCTCGACGGCGCCACGGTAGGAGAAGCCCCAAGAGAAATTAGGGTTCGGTTTGTGCAGAAAGCCGAACGAGAAACCGAGCTCGCCACCCAGGTCGCTCTCGAGCTCGACCGCGGCGATGTCGATCACCTGTTGGGTGAAGGGATTGATCGACGGCACGTGACGCTCGAGCGTCACTTCGGTGAGGCGATAGATGAGCCCGAAGCCGAGACTGAAGTTGTTCGTGAGGCGCCAGCCCAGGTTGGCGCTCAGGTCGAACGTGCGTAGCTCGGCGTGGTTGGAAATGAAGCGACCCGCCCACTCATCCGGGTCGTCCCAATCGGTGGCCAGGGCGAAGGGGTTGTTGAGGCCGAAGCCGAGCACCACCCGTTCGTTCATCGGACGGACGTAATAGACGTGCGAAGGAAAAAAGATGGCCGATTTTTGTTCGCCGCTGACGCCTTCGCCGGGGAAAGGGTTGGCGCCTTCGAAGGTCGACTCCGAGATCGTGATCAGGGTGGTGCCGACATAAAAACCGCCTTCGGTTTGAAAACCGAGCCCGGCGACATTGTGAAAGATCGCCGAGCCGTCGTCGGCTTGCGCGGTAAAGGCACCGGCCATACCCATCGCTTTGGTTCCCTGCTCAAAAATACCGAACGCCGCGCCATACGTTGGTGCGGTACCGAGTGCAACGGCGAGCACCAAGATCGCGGTCCATTCGAGAAATCGCCTTCGCATTCCAATCTCCTCTGGTTGATGGGGGCGAGCCGGCGGGGATCGCCGATCCGCTATGCTTGCAAACACATTCATTTCGGCGACCGGATAGACTCGGTGTTCGCGCACCATCCGGGCCGTTTGATCATTGATTCACGTGATCATTTGATTAACGCCTACTTCACAACTTAGACGAAGCGCCCAGACCTGTCAACGACCGCCGGGGTAGGCGCGCCGCGGCGCGTCATCCGCTAGGAGAAGACCCGTGGAATTCGCCCATTCTCATCATCAAACCGCGTTCGAGCAGGTGCGTGTTTTTCTCGACGAACTCTTCGAGGACGCGTATCTGAACGAGGACAACGGTCATACGTATGTTCGATACGGCAGCACGGTGCTAGAGATTTCCGTCGACCCCTACGGGCCCGAAGAAGCGACGGTCACCGTCATGTCGTATTGCGTGCAGGATGTCGAAGTCGACGAGGAGCTTTTGTTCGGGTTGCTCGAGCTCAATCACTCGCTGCCGGTCGGAGCGTTTTCTTTGGTCGGTCAGGACATCTTTTTCTCGCACAGTATTTTTGGACGGACCGTCGAGCGGTCGAATCTCCTCGGGCTGATCGCGGCGGTGGCCAATACCGCCGACGAGTATGACGATCGCATCGTGGCGCGCTACGGTGGCGTCACCGCGCTCGAGAAAATCCACGAAACGGGTGGACGAGGATCGCGCACCGAGTCGCGATCGTCGAGCTGAGCCATTACGGCGAATTCGCGATTCGGATCGAGCTTGCAGAGATCTCTTCCATTCTTCATACTCGCCGGATGAGCGACAAGCGTGAGTCCCGCCGTCTCGCCGAGGCTTTGAAGACGATCGTCAGGCGAGCCTACGAGGAAGGCTGGATCGACGAAGAAATCTTGGAGCGTGAGCTCGATTGGCCTTCGGGTGGCGTGGTGTGGTGGCTCGAACAGCCGGAACATAGCGACAGCGTCGTCACGATGGTCGCCATCGTCATGGCGCTCGGTGGCTTTTCGCGGGTCGACGATGACTTTCTGGCGCAGCCGGCCGGTCCGGGCCAGGGCTTCAAGAACCGAATCGGCGGGCAGATTCCCACCGTCGATCCTCCGAAGTCGTCGAACGGTACCGCTCCCTACGATCCACGCGAGGTGTTCCGGAATGCCGGCGCGCGTCGATTGTTGCGTATGGCGATGGAAACGCTCGGGGCCTTGATCGACAACGGCGTGTATACGCGCGGTGAGCTGATCGCCGACCTCGAGCACTATCTGGGCGCGCAGCTACGCTTCGACGACGATCTTCCCGAAGACGACGACACGGACGATTGACTCGCCCTAATGCCGGTGGCGACGGTCGTCGGCGTCGAGCGCTTCGAGCATGCGCCGCAACATCGGCACCGGTACGTCTTCTTCTTCGGCGGCTTCGATCAAACCGCGTAAGGCACGCGCCATTTCCCACCGCAGCTCATCGGTATGTCGTAGGCGGTTGAAGGCTGGCTCGAGATCGGCGAGACCGTCGGCGTCCCGTCTTTTGACCTGAACGATCACCAGATCGAAAAAGACCGAGAACGCGGCGTCGTGCGCGTGCTGGTCGAGATAGCCGTCGAGAGCCTGTTCGAGGGGAGCAACGGCGTCGTCGAGTTGGCCGATGTCGCGATGGGCCAGGCCGATCAACCACCAGCGTTGCAAGCCGAGCTCGATCGCGCCGCTAGCGTCATATGCCGTCTCCATGGCGACGAGACGCGCCAGTGCGCGGTGCGGTTCGCCCTGCTCGAGCTCGATCATCGCCAGACGGTGATCGACTTCGAGCCGCAGACGTGGCGGCAGCGTGGCTTCGCCACGTTCCAGGCGGTCATCGAGAGCGGTCAGAAGGCGGTACGCGCGGTTCGGTCGTTCGGCGACGAAGTGAATCGACACTTGGCGCAGGACCGTTTCGACCTGACGGCGCGGATCGTCGGCGAGCATGGCCGCCGCTTCGTCCAGCAGCTCGAGCGCCGCCTCGGAACGTCCATCGCGGTGCAGGAGATCGGCGAGCGCTTCGGCGCCACACACCTGGGCTTCCGGATCGGTGGCGCGGGGCAGCCAATTGCGTAACGCGGCGGCCGCCGCCCGGGCTTCGCTCTGCTGTCCGGCGGCGAGATGGGCGAAGGTCAGATACGCATGCGAGACGGTCGCGAGGTCGGCGTCCATCGGTCGTTGTTCGCGGACCCAGCGACTCGCCAGACGCATCGACTCGACGCTTTCGACCGGTTGCTGGCGCACTCGCGCATGGGCCTCTTCGAGCACCAGGCGTAGCCAGGCTCGTTCGTCGGTCCGGGCTCGGTTCACGGCGTCGGCGTGGACCGGGCGCAAGGTGTCGCTTTCAACGGGTCGCGCCAAGCGTCGCAACGCGAGCACGCGCGGATCGTCGGTGGCGCGAGCCATGGTCGCGTCCCACGTCGGCGCCGCCTGGTCGAAAGCCGACCACCGTGTGCTCGGCTCCGATTCGAGCGCGGCGATCGCCTCGTCACTCGTATCGCCCATCAGCACACGGGAAAGCAGGTACGTCTTCATCGCACTGATACTACGCCGAATCGACCGGCTTGGCGTAGCCATGAGCGAGTGAATGTACCGGATCTTCGACATTATTCGTGCATTCCGAGATTTTGGCTGGCCCGAACCATCGTCGAGCGTCGCCGGTCGATAGACCTCTCTACCTCCCATCACGGAAAACGAGTCGAAATCCCGCTTGGTTTCGCGCAGCGGAATGACATCTATTCTTGCTCGTTTTCCCTTACAGCGGGGAAAACGCCTAGCCACATGGAGGGTCTCTCTTGATTGGTTGGTGAATTGGACCTTGTGTAAGGGTGAATTGGTCCCGTATTCTTCAAGTCATCGTTCGATTG
>JBCDBH010000321.1:0-6781 GCA_039184055.1 Acidobacteriota bacterium | reverse complement strand
GCCCCACGAAGTTGCTCGTCCGAGATCTCTTCGAGACGAGCTCGTTGTCGCTCTGGTTTGACCTGAGGCTCGGCGGCCTGGCCGCCGCGTCCGGCTGTGTCGAGCCATCGCGCGAGGCGGGTCGACGGCACATCCGGTCCGAGAATCATCAGCTGACGGGCAGCGTTGCGCAGCTGGCGCACGTTTCCCGGCCATGGGCGTAGGGCGAGCTCGGCCACCATGGCCGGCGGCGGCCAAGGCCGTCGCTCCGTACGAGCAAAGCTCGCCCCCAGAGTCTCGCGCTCGATCTCCAGAAAGTGGTAGAGCAACCGACCGAAGTCTTCGCGCCGCTCACGCAGAGCCGGGAGACGAACCTCGAAACCAGCGATCCTGTGGACCAGAGGCGATCGGAAGCGCCCGCTGTCGATTGCCGACTCCAGGTCGAGATCCGTCGCGCTCACCAAGCGCACATCGACTCGAGTCGTACGCTCGCTACCGATCGGCAGTACCTCGCGAGTTTCCAGGGTTCGCAAGAGGAGCGCCTGCGCTTCGGCTGGTGTATCGCCGATTTCGTCGAGGAAGAGCGTGCCGCCGTCGGCGCGCCGAAATGCCCCCTGTCGATCACGGCTGGCGCCGGTAAACGCGCCCTTGGTCACACCGAAAAGCTCGGCCGCGGCGAGAGATGGCGGAATCGCCGCCATGTTGACGGCGACAAAAGGTCGGCCAGACCGATCACTCTGATCGTGAAGCGCCCGGGCCGCCAGCTCTTTCCCCGTGCCGGTCTCACCGCGTAGCAGAACGGGTATATCGAGCGGAGCCAGTCGGCGTAGCTCGGTTCGGAGGCGTACGATCGCGTCCGAAGCCCCGATCATGCCCGATCGAGAATCCGTCGCGTCAGCCTGTGGATCGGCAACATGAAGGCACAACGCGACACTCCGAGCCAGCAGAAGAACGACACCGCCTTCGAGCTGGGCACGCGACACGGTTCGCATCCCGCGAAGCAGCTCTCCATCGACCTCGATTCGAGTCGGAGTCTCGCGAGCGTCGACGAGGATTCCATCCGAATCGACTCTCAGCAAGAGCGGCGATCGGCTGATGCGAGAGCAGCCGAGAGGTATCGCGCGACGCACACCGGGATGAGCAAACACAGGCTCCGAGCGGCCGAGACGGACCAGCTTCTCCGAAACGGTAAGAAACACGCGTCTGCCAACCCAACGCCAGTCGGTGTGCGCGAGCACAGTGAGGGTGACACCACGTGCGTCGAGCGCTCCGATCTCGTCACTCAGCGCGCTGTACGTTTCCGTCTCGCGATCGTACATGTCGTACTTCCAACCGAGTAGCGGTCGAGAAGAAGTGGCATCAGTATTGCTCTGAAGCTTTGTGTCTTGATTCTCATTCTAACTCAGCCTTCACTAGGAGTTTCCATGACCACTTTTACTGTTGAGTTTGGCTTCGATCTTCACGCAAAACGCCTCACTCGTCCCGAAAAACAAGATCTCTACTATCTTCCCAGCGGCCTCGCCAAAGATTCCAAAGTCAGATCGTACGCCATGCTCAGGAGGCATGACCTGATCCAGTTTCGCATCTTTGACATCTCGGACCTGACCACGGGCTCAGACAAGTCGTTTACGCTCAAGGAGCTGAGTATTCGGTTCGAGGCCGCCCGTAATTTGCAAAGAAGTACATCACCATTCGGCCGGATGGGTCCCATCATCACCGCAACGCTCGAGAAACAAAATGCCAAGGAAAGAAGCATACTTTTCGATCGAGAGCTCGATGTTTGGTATTCCTACTTCTCGAATGACCAACAAACGCTCAGGGTGCAAAACAAGGGCTTCTTCACCGCCCGCTACATGCTAGAAGCGACCGTGGCGAGTGAAAATGCGACCGAAGCGAATGATGTACGGTTTTACGTGCACGATCCAGAGTGGATTGTCGACATCGGCGGTTGACCATGAGGAAGTGTGCGGCGGTTGCGCGAAGCTCGCTCACGGTACACTAGCAAGCGGCACGAGTCGGTGAAAACCCGCGTCGGCTCGGAGGTCGGTGAGCTCGGGATCCCGACGAACGACCCCCAAGGAGTAGTAGCCAGACGCGAGAGCGATCCCGAGCGCTTCGAGAGCACGGGATCGCTCGCCGA
This sequence comes from Acidobacteriota bacterium, assembly GCA_039184055.1. GTDB lineage: Bacteria > Acidobacteriota > Thermoanaerobaculia > Multivoradales > J023 > JBCDBH01. The sequence continues at coordinate 4,662 of JBCDBH010000321.1, read as the reverse complement.
GGATTTCCCACGTGGTGGCGATCCGATACGCGATCTGCGGTCCGTCATAGTCGAGCGTGTCGAGAGAGTCCGCCAGTCGTCTCGCCGCTTCACCGTCACCTCGCTTGGCCTGGTAGAGCGCCAGGAGGCTGCGGGTGTCGGCGTTGTCGTTCCCCGTCTCGCGTAAGAGCGCGATCGCCCGCCCATACGCATCCCGAGCCTCCGGCTGCCGATCGGGGATCCACCGATAGGCATCGGCCAGGTTCGCCCAGTTGCGGTAGTTGTTGCCACCGCCCGGCATCTCGATCGCGCGCTCGAATACCCGAGCCGCGTCGCGATACAGCCCCTGATCGAAGTACACGATGCCCAGGCTGCCGAAGATGGTCCCGTCCGCGCGAATCGCCAGGGCTTTTTGCATCATGCTGGCTGCCGCCGCGAGGTCGTCACGGGCGTGATGAACTCCCGCCAAGTTGCGATAAAGGGAAAAACTATCGGGAGCCAACTCGATTCCACGTTCGAAGCTCGCCGCGGCCTGATCGAGGTCACCACGGCGAAACGCCACCACCCCGCGTGCGTTGTAGAGATCGAAATCATCCGGCCGAAGGTCGACCGCTCGTTGCACGCTCGTCGTGGCCTGATCGAGATCTCCGTCGCGTAGATAGATGTCCGACCAGACACGATGAAGATCGGCATTGGTCGGGTCGAGCTCGATCAATCCTTCGAGCGTTTCTCTAGCGGCGTCGAGCCGACCGAGGTAGGTCAGCGCCAGCGCGAGCGAGATTCGCCCGCTGGTCAAATAGGGTTCGAGCTCTACCGCCCTGCGGCCGTTACCTTCGGCCTTGTCGAGCCACAGCGGATCGCGATTTTCAGCGTACCACCGGCGCCAGTAGGCACGTGACAAACCCGCGTAGGCGACCGCCGAACCCGGTTCGCGATCGAGAGCTTGTTCGAAACTGAGGATGGCTTGTTCGAGGTCGTCAGGCCGATGGAAAGTCTCGAGCCATGTCCTCCCCTGGTCGAGAAGCTCGAGAGTCGAGGGTTCGCTGACCCCGATCTGGCCACTGGCAACCGGAGTTGCTCGGCTCGACCAGAGCGTCCAGCCACCGACGCCGATCGCGAAAACCAGAGCTCCGATCACGAGCCCATGCCAACGATGCGGCCGTGGCCTGGACATGGATCCGAGATCGGGTGGGCGGGTCGTCGCGTCATCGTCTGGATCGTCGATGTCGAGACTCGCCACGGGTCTCGAAACCGTCGCTGCGCCGGATACGACGATCGATGCCAGGATCAGTTCCACCTCGGCCGCGCTCTCGGGCCTTCGAGCCGGTTCTTTGCGCATCATCTCAGCGATCAGCTCGGTCAACCGTCGCGGTGCGTCTGGAGCCAACGTTGCGAGTGGCGCGGGCTCGTGCGAGCAGATCCGAGTCACGGTATCGAGCGGAGTCCGGCCGACAAACGGCGGCACCCCCGACACCATCTGGTAAAGCAGGGAGCCAAAGGAAAATAGATCTGATGCCGGGCTGAGCTCGAGTCCACGAGCTTGCTCGGGAGACATGGCACGAAAGGTCCCCACCACCGCGCCGGAAGCGGTCAGACTCGGTTCACCGTCCAGGTCGAAGACCTTCTTCGCCAGACCGAAGTCGAGGATCTTGGCATGACCCTCCGCCGACACCATGACGTTCTCGGCTTTCAGGTCACGATGGATGATTCCCGAGCGATGAGCATGTTCGAGCCCGGCGGCGATGTCCCTACCGAGCTCGGCCATCTTGCCCCATGGGAGCGGACCGTCACGGAGCATGGACGCGAGCGAGATCCCCTCGACCAATTCCATAACCAACCAGTCTTCCTGGTCGTGCTGGAGCAGATCGTGAACCTGGACGATCGCGGGATGGTTGAGACTCGCCGCGGCCCGTGCTTCACGCAAGAAACGTTGTCGACCCCTGTCGGTATCCTGTCTGCCGTGAATCCTCTTGATCGCGACCCACCGATCGAGACGCTGGTCGTACGCTCGATAGACAGCGCCCATTCCACCGGAGCCGAGCTCGGCTTCGATTCGGTACGGACCGACGATCTCGGGATCATTCGCCATGGTCATGGTGGCTCATCACCGCTCGTCCAAACATGCGGTCGCGAAGATTCATAGTCAGGATTGTCGGGCGAGATTACCAGGTACTGAAAGCTCGGCACCGCTGACGAGCGCTGTGGGACGTGTGACAATGCCGACGATGTCCGCTTCCTCGGCCACGGTTCATGGTCCACGCTCCCCCACTCCCGTCGAACAGCTCGGCTCGCTGCTCCGCGAGACCTTTGGATTCGACCGCTTCCGCCCCTATCAGGCGGAGGTGTGTCGACTGGTGACGGCGGGCAACGATGTGCTCTTGGTGATGCCGACCGGAGCCGGAAAGTCGCTGTGTTATCAGCTTCCCGGTCTGGCCCGTGGTGGAACGACCCTCGTGCTTTCACCGTTGATCGCGTTGATGGAAGACCAGGTGGCGGCACTGTGCGCACGCGGGATTCGCGCCGAGCGCATCCATTCGGGACGAGCGCGGCTCGACGCGCGGGCGGCGTGTCGCAAATATCTCGACGGCGATTTGGATTTCCTCTTCATTGCACCCGAGCGGCTTTCGGTGCCTCGTTTCCCCGAGATGTTGGCGAAACGCAAACCGGTGTTGATCGCGATCGACGAGGCGCACTGTATTTCGCAGTGGGGACACGATTTTCGACCCGATTATCGGTTGCTCGGTGAACGGCTCCCGCTCCTCCGCCCCGCGCCGGTGATCGCGCTCACCGCCACGGCGACGCCTCGTGTCCAGGAAGACATCGTCGCCCAGCTCGAGATTCCCGACAGTCAACGGCTGATTCACGGCTTCCGTCGCGACGAGCTGGCGGTCGAGATCGCCGAGCTGCGCCGCGCCGATCGCGCGGTGGCGGTCGAAGCGGCGCTCGACGAGCCCAGCCATCGACCGGCGATCGTCTACGCCCCGACACGCAAGGAGACCGAGGCCCTCGCCGAGCGACTCGGCGAACGCTTTCCGACCGCGCCTTACCACGCCGGTATGCCCAACAAGATGCGTGATCGAGTGCAAGCGGCGTTTCAGCGCGGCGATCTCGAGGTGGTGGTGGCGACGATCGCGTTCGGCATGGGCATCGACAAACGCAATATCCGCACGGTGATTCACACCGCGCTACCGGGAAGCGTCGAAAGCTACTACCAGGAGATCGGGCGCGCGGGTCGTGACGGTGAACCGGCGCGTGCCGTTTTGCTGTGGGACTGGGCCGATCGACGTCTGCACGAACTCTTTTTCGAGACCGGCTACCCGGAACCGACAGTGCTGCGCCGGATCTTCGACGCGCTGGGCGAACGCCCACGACGCGCCGCCGAAGTCCGCGGCGCGGCACGGCTCGACGAAGCGACGTTCGAACGCGCTCTCGAGCAGCTGCGGATCCACGGTGGTGGACGCAAGGTCGGTGAGGACGATTGGGTTCGGGGCAAGGACGGCTGGCGCGACGCGTATACGGCGCAGCGCCGTCACAAACAAGCTCAGCTCGAGGAAGTGACCGCGCTGGCTACCGGCACGACCTGCCGCATGTGCGCGTTGGTCCGGCACTTCGGCGATCGTGACGACGCCGAGCGGCGGTGCGGACGATGCGATCTTTGTGCCCCGGCGGAGGCTTGGATCCGACGGTTCCGCGCCGCCACCGACAGTGAGCGCACGGTCGCGCTGCGCATTCTCGGTGCTCTCGCCGAACGCGACGGTCAAGGCACGGCCCAGCTCTTCAAGGTCACCTGCCCCGACCACCGCCTCGACCGACGCGGTTATGAACGGGTGCTCGACGGGCTCGTCCGTGCCGATCGCGTCAGGCTCGAAGACGATGCGTTTTCGAAAGACGGCCGCACCATTCGTTTCCGGCGCGCGTTCTTGACCGATGCGGGATGGATCGCGAGCACGGCCGGCGACGGCGATATCGAAATCGCCGCCGAGCCACGACTCACACCGCCGCGGCGAGCTCCCGCCGCTCGTTCGACGCGGTGAAACGCCAGTTGCCGGCGCTTCCCTCGAGCGTCCAGGTCAGGAAAGCGAGCCCACGGAGATCGAGCCGGGTCAGTCCCTCGGCGCGACCGTTCGAGCCGAGCACACCCCAGTAGATCTCGGGCTCGAGCCGTGCCACCCACTGCTGCTCGGGCTCGAGTGCCTCGACCTTGGCGGCCACCGATTCGCTCTTGAAGGCACCCACGGCAAGGGTCCGGTCGGTCGCGTTGCGCACCACGATGTCCTCGGGATCGAGGGTGTTCTCGGCGGGCTGCAGCAACAGTCGCCCAGCGTCGTCGAGCTCGACCGTGAAGGCGCGGCCGGGAACCACCTCGAGCATGCGCGACCGCAACGACCGATCCTCGGTGACCGCGCGGATGAAGGTCTCGGTGGGATAGATCAGATACGAGTCGCCGTATGGATTTACGCGCTCGAGAACCATCCAAGCGTTGGCGGCTACCGCGTCTTCCTCGCTCACCGCGTGGGTGAAAACCAGAATCCTCGCCTCTTGGTCACTCTTGTTGACAACTTGAATCTCGACACCGGTTTTCATCGATCGTCTTCTCCGTGTTCAGGTAGATCCGTGTTTGGTCGAATCCGTGTTCGTCAAATCCACGTTCATCAAATCCGCAGCCATGATGCCACGTCAGCG
>JBCDBH010000320.1:0-6784 GCA_039184055.1 Acidobacteriota bacterium | reverse complement strand
CGGATCGTCTCGAGCGCGTCGATGTCGGCGAGGTCCTGAGGGCGACCCGACTGGCGCTTGAGATCGATCAAGTCGTCGAGAGATACAACGCGAGCCTTGGTTGCTCCAAGAGTTACCTGTACGGAGCGCTGGTAGGTCGATGCGAAATCGAATGGTTCGGAGACGAGAATATCCAGCTTGAAGAGTGGCTGACCGGGGTTCCAAAGTGAGAAGGCGATCATGTTCTTTTCGCGAATCCACATGTCACGAATCGCGGGATCCGCGAGCTGAGAGAGTGGCACGGGTAACACCGAGGCATACCCAAGATCCTGCAAGGCATCGAGCGCCCGACCAAGATTCTCTTCCTGTAGCCGCACGACCAGATCGAGGTCCATGGTCGTTCTTAGATGGCCATGAAGCACTACCGCCAAACCGCCAACGACGAGATACAGAACCTCCGCCTGGTTCAGCGCCGTCAAGACCTGTTCGATTTCACCACGCAGCAATCAGACTCTCCAGTCAGATGAGAAGGAAACTCGATTCTATGATGGATAGTTCGCTTCAGCAGCGTCATCGCGTCGAGCGACGATGCGACCGAAGATACAAGCGGCCAGGGCATTTTGTCTTGACTCCCGTTTCGCCCACCCCTACGCTCTGAGCATATTCGCTGCCTACTGCCGACTCCCGTCGTCGTAGTGGGCATTCGCTCACGCTAAACCCGTATTTCCCACCAAACGTCGTGGCGAGGGGCGGAAACGTGCGTGAGATCTGGGAAGCGCAGTGATGAGCAACCGGAGGCGTACCCGTAGGTACGTCGAGGGAGCGAAGAGCGAGCACGCCCAGAGATTACGTGCGTTTGCGAACCGCAGCCGGCGGGCTGGTGGGCAATGCGGGTGCTCTTCGAGGAAATCAGATGAAGCTACAGACCGTTCTCCTTGCCTTCGCGCTTTTGCTCGTTGCTTCCATCGCCATCGCTGACAACACGGAAACACTGTCGATCGAGGAGCTGACCTCGCTCGAACAGAGCTTCACGCTGCAGCCTGAAACCTGCCAGGCTGTCATCGACACGTCGTCGCCCAAGCTCACCGTTGCCGAGTTCGCCGAGTTCATGTCGGGGCGCGAGGAGTTCTTTTTCTGTAGCCCCCTGTGCAGCCAGAGCAGCTGTAGCGGTGAGTACCTCTACACAGCGTGCACCCAAACGAATGGCAACCCGGGTCTTTGTGTCCGCCAGGGCAATTGCCTCGGCAACAGCACCTGCGCTTGCGTCGAATCTCCGTTCTGAGACACGTTGCGGATGCGGGCCCGATGCAGTGCATCGGGCCTGCTTGCATCGGGCTTGTTTTTTGCTCCCCTAGGGCACGACGGACGACCATGCCCCGAAGTCGCCTGACTCGAAACCGTCGGAGAAGATGACACCGACGGCGAAGACGTAGGCCGATCCACTGTTGTCGCCGTTGTCGTCGTCGTTTTGGGCTCCGATGACGACCACGCCTGACTCGATGCCGATCCTCTCGGCGAAAAAGTCGAAGGCGGCATTGTCGGTCGGCCTGAGCTTTTCTGTTTCGTTGAGCGTTCCTGTCCACCCGCCGATCGGCCGGGTGAAGAGAAAGGCGGCACCCGAGTTGATGCCGAGATCGTCGTCTTGCGGCGCTCCGATGACGATCCTCTCGCCCGAGAATGCCACCGATTGACCGAATTGGTCTCCCGCCACGCCATCGGACGGCAAGAGTTTGGCGCTTTCCGTAACCGTCCCGATCCAGCCGCCGACCGGCTCGCGGAAAACATAGGCCGCACCGGCCCCCTCGGCGTCGAATGCACCGATGACGACTTCCTGATCGCGGATCACCGGTGCGAAACCGAATCGATCGTTGGCCGCGCCGGTGGTGGGCAAGAGCTTGGCCGTCTCGAGGATCGTGCCGACCCAACCGCCGGGTGGCCTCTCGAAGACGTAGGCAGCGCCGCTGTTTTCACCTTGGGGATCGGCGAGTGACGCACCGACGACGATCGTGTCGCCATCGATGGCGACGCTACCGAACGTGTCACCCATCGCGCCGTCGGACGGGATGAGCACAGCATCCTCGGTGAGGTTGCCGGTCCAGCCACCGGGTGGCTTCTCGAAGACGTAGGCCTTGCCGCTGTTTACACCGTTGTCGAATGCTTCCCGTCGCCCGACCACGATCGTGTCGCCATCGATGGCGAGCGAATAGCGACCGAAACTGTCTTCGGTCGGCGCGTCCGACGCCGTGAGGATCGCGTCCTCGGTCAGAATCCCGGTCCAGCCACCGGGTGGCTTTTCAAAAACATAGGCCGTCGCCCACGCACCGACGACGATGGTATCGCCCGATATGTCGAGGGTGATCTCACCAAAACGAGTGGCGGGCTGCGACGTCAGCAGCTTGGCGGTCTCGGTGAGCGAGCCTGTCCAGCCACCGGGTGGCTTTTCAAAAACGTAGGCCGAACCGGTGTTGTCGCCGTTATCGTCATCCTCACCCGAACCAACCACGATCGTGTCGCCCGAGATCGCCACCACGCGGCCGAAGCCGTCATCTTCCGCACCGTCCGACGCCAGGAGCTTGGCATCGTCGGACAGCGTCTCGACGACCACCGGCCAGACAGCTCCGGTCGTATCGACTTCGATCAACACGCGACGCTCCAGCTCGGCAGAGACCCTCGGGTTCTCCACCCCACCCTGATCAGACTCTGCCAACGCGGGCACCCCAGCCAGTCCAATCGCCACCACCAACAGAACCACGAATCTTGTCTCTGCAAACATCCAAACCCCCTTTGTAGAACGACGAGAAAACCGCTCATTGCGGTATCGCTCTACAACGCGACATCACCGTGGCGTAGGGGTCATGGATGTCCTAAAAGCCCGCTGGCGCTTCGCGGCTTATTGCGATCGGTCACGACAATGTCGAGTCCTCATCGTCGAGCTCGAGATGTAGACGGACCCGAAGAAATCGCGATCAGCGTTCGATGCCGAGCTTGTCGATGCGGAAACGTAGGGTGCTCGGGTTCATGTCCAAGAGCTCGGCGGCACCGCCGCGACCGGCGATCTGGCCCTTGGTGGCATGCAGGACCGAACGGATATGTGCGGCGATCGCTTGATCCATGGTCATCACGGTTCCTGACGATGACCCGATCGGATTCGGCGGCGAGGTGCTCGTGCTGGGCGCGTGGAGATCGGGAAAGGTCAAGACATCGCCTCGCGACAGGATGAGCGCCCGCTCGATGACGTTTTGCAGCTCGCGAACGTTGCCCGGCCAATCGTAGGCCTGTAGACGCTCGAGTTCGGTGTCGGTCACGCGTGGCGCAACCCGCAAACTCAACTCTCGGCTTTTGCGCTCGATGAAGTGACGTACGAGAGCCGGGATGTCTCGACGTCGGAGGCGAAGCGGCGGAATGCGAATCGGCAGGACCGCGAGCCGGTACCAAAGATCTTCACGGAATCGGCCGTCACGCACCATCGCTTCGAGATCACGATGCGTGGCGGCGATGATGCGCACATCGACCTCGAGGGTGCGGCCGCCACCGAGTCGCTCGAAGCGACGTTCTTGAAGCACGCGCAGCAGACGCACCTGCGCCTCGAGGCTCAGCTCGCCGATCTCGTCGAGAAAGAGAGTGCCGCCATCGGCGCGCTCGAAGCGACCACGTTTGCGTTCATGAGCACCGGTGAACGCACCACGTTCGTGACCAAAGAGCTCGCTGTCGAGGAGCGCCTCGGGGATGGCACCACACGGCATCGCAACCAAGGGCCCCGCGCTTCGTGTCGATGCGCGGTGAATGGCGTTGGCGATGACTTCTTTGCCGGTTCCAGTTTCCCCGAGGAGGAGGACAGGGCTGGTCGCCGGCGCCACCTGCCGGACCATCGTCATCACTTCTCGCAGGCCAAAATCCGCACCGACGACCTCGAAGCCGAGCGAACGCTCCAGATCGGCGGTCAACGCTCGGTTGTCGTCGGCCAGTCGATCGCTCACGGCTTGCAATTCGCGATGTCGCCGCGCGTTGCTCATCGCGATGGCGAAGGGCTCGCGAATCGACTGTAGAAAGTGGGCATGCTCAGAGGTGAAACGGTCGACGCCCTCGGCCGAAAGCAGCAGGGCCCCAATCTCCTCGCCCTGGACGTCGAGACGTAGAAACACCGCCGAATGGCTCACGAGACCCGGGAAGGCTTCGACCAACAAAGCAGCCGACGGATCGTCAGCGCGGTTGACGACCGTGAACGCCGGCCACTCGGCGGCTTGAATCGACGCCATCAGACCCGGTGGCAGCACGATCTCGTTTTTCACGTCACCCCAGAGATAAGGCGACGATGTGCGCTTCGTGGCCGAGAGGATCCGGATACGCGTTTGATCGCGGCTCCAATGACCGAGCCCGATGGCATCAGCAGGGATGTGTCGGATCAGATAGTCGAAGGCGTGCTCGAGAGCGTTGTCGATATCCAGATCGCCACAGATCCTCAAGGTCATCTCACGGAAGAAGTCGGAGTGCACGTTCGTGGTGCGGGTAGCCATCGTGTTCCCTCCAGTTGTCGCGACGACCCGACGCAACATGTTGACTCCGACGCAATATACCGCGTCGCTTTCCACAGCATACTGACTCTCCCCGGGATCGAACCTCCGAAGTCCCCGTATTGGCGAGCCACGCGACCTGGCATCGGTCGTGCTTCGACCATGCGATCTGGGTACCCGCAGCCTCGGCAATCGCCCCCTTCACAACCCCCTCATCCACAACGGAGCTCGAAACATGACCAAGAAGACTGTCCTGATCACCGGCTGCTCGAGCGGCTTCGGCAAGCTGACGGCCAAGACGTTTCACACCAAGGGTTGGAATGTGATCGCGACGATGCGATCACCACACGAGGAGACCGAGCTCACCGCGCTCGACGACGTGTTCGTCACCGCGCTCGACGTCACCGTTCCGACGAGCATCGACCAGGCGGTAGGCGATGGCGTGGCTCGCTTCGGCGATCTGGACGCGGTCGTCAACAACGCCGGCTACGGCGGCCACGCGCTCTTCGAACAGATGTCCGACGAGGCAATCCGCGCGATGTACGAGACCAATGTCTTCGGGGTGATGAATGTGATGCGCGCGACCTTGCCGATCCTGCGAGCGAAGCGATCGGGCACGGTGGTCAACGTCACGTCGATGGCGGGCATGCTCGGCCTGCCCAACAGCTCGATCTATACCTCGACGAAATTCGCCGTCGAAGGTCTCACCGAGGCCATGGCGCTCGAATACCGTCCGTTCGGTGTCGCGATCAAGAGCGTGCTTCCCGGCGCCTACCCGACGACGCGTTTCGGCGCCAATACCGACGACGCCGTGCAGGCCGGAGATAACGAGCTCGGGACGTACGGCCAGAAGCTCTACACACATATTCAAACCATCGGTACCCAGATGGCCGCGCAAGGCGACAGCATCGCCGACCCTCAGGAAGTTGCCGACCAAATCTTCGCCTGTATCACCGACGACACGCCGATCCACAACCCGGTTGGCGCCGACTCGGCGATGCTGATCGGCATGATGGGTGCCCCGCCACGCCAGCCCTTCCTCGAACAGCTGGCGGCGATGTTGATCCCCACCGAGTAACGGCTGAACGGAAGGAGCTACGAGATGTTCGCCAAGATGGTGTCCGACATGATGATCAAACCGGGCAACGCCCCGGTATTCGGTAGCCCAACGGATTTTGATTTGCCATTCGAAGAGGTCGAGATCCCGACTCGCGACGGCATCACCCTACGCGGCTGGTTGATTCCCGGTGAGCGCGACAAGGTGATCGTGCAAAGCCACTTCGGGGTGCAGTGTAGCCGCTCGGGATATACGCCGACCGGCAAGGGCCCGATCAAATTGTGGCCCGAAGACATCCCATTCCTACGCCAGGCTCGCTATCTGAACAGACGTGGCTACACCGTCTTGATGTACGACCTCCGCAACCATGGCGCCAGCGATCTCGGAACGATCCCGTGGGTGACCTGGGGCCCTGAAGAGAGCAAAGACGTCGTCGCCGCGGTCGACTACGTGGAAAACCATCCGGTGTACGGACAGGCGGCGATCGGACTGCTCAGTATCTGCATGGGCGCCGCCGCCACAACGTACGCCTATGGCCAGGACGACGGGCTACGGGGACGCGACAACATCAAGGCCATGGTCGCCTTCCAACCGCTGCACTATAAGAACTTCGTCAAGGCTTTCGGCCTGCCTAGTTTTCTCGACGCGATGGGGCGGAAGAAGTCGCTCGAACGGACCGGAATCGACCTGAATACGACGACCTTTCTTCCCGATGCCAAGCACATCTCGGTACCGACCCTGGTGGTACAGAACAAGAACGATCCATGGACGGATCTGGAGTTTGTCCAGTCGTATTACGACGGATTGACGGTCGAGAAGGATCTGCTCTGGCTCGACCTGGAAGCGAGTCGCGCCGCCTCGTATGAAGAGCTCGGTCGAGCCCCGGAGCCAATCCTGTCCTACTTCGATCGCTTTCTCTAAGTGGGCGTCGTTGAGATTCCCGAATCAGGGTTGCGCCAAGGCGAGCCACGACGCGGCGCCTCCAGCGGCGAGAGCGGTGGCGAGCACGGTGGACGGATTCCTCTCGGTGGGTGAGGCCGACGTCAGGATGATGTTCGGGTCGCTCGGCCGAGGGCCATCGATGTGTCCGGCGGCGGTGAGCACGGCGGCGGCGAGCTGGTTGCCGGCGTGGGCACCGGTGACGGCGTGCGGGGTGAGCACGGTGGGTACGGTTGCGAAGACGTGTTGGAGCATCCCGGCTTCGAGCGCGTCGCCGCTCCTGCTTCCCGAGGCGCTG
>JBCDBH010000319.1:0-6802 GCA_039184055.1 Acidobacteriota bacterium | reverse complement strand
TCGACTTCTTCGACCCGACCGTGCCGCATCCGATCCGGAAAAACGACAGGAAGACCTATTCTCGAGAACATATCTGGGGCAAGGCTCACGGCTTTCCCACCGAACGTTGGACTCCCTACACCGATCTCCACGCGCTCTTCCTGACCAGTCGCGGATTCAACAACACCCACGTGAGCCAGCACTTCGATACGTGCCGATCGGACTGTGTGGAAGTCTGGGTACGAGGCGAGAACGAACATGTCCACCGTTTCCGAGGGGACAAGAGCTCGAAAGGCATCTTCCAACCTGCGGAGTTTGTCCGGGGCGATGTCGCCCGAGCGCTTCTCTACCTCGCGTTTCGCTACGACGGCCAATCCGAAAACGAACCCGATCTGATTCTCACCGACGAGCTCGACCTGATCGAACCCCAGGACGACAACGTCGGCTACATGGGCAAACTCTCGACTCTTCTCGAGTGGAACCAAGAAGATCCACCCGACGACGACGAAGAGCGACGCAACGATCGAGTCTTCGAAGAACAAGGAAACCGCAATCCCTTCGTCGACCAGTACAAGTGGGTTGGCGCTTTCCCCATCGATAATTGTTCCGAAAAATAAGACATTCTCTGCTATAATTACTTCTCGACCGACACGAAGGTACCCTGCCAACGGCGGCTGCGACGGCTCCATCGCACTCAGCACCGACGTCGTAACGCACCTTCGGGTCACCGGCCGAACGCACCATTCCTCCGTACGGCCCCTCAGGCCACTGTCCCGAGCCCCGATACCGCCGTAACGCACCTCCGGGACACTGCCCCAAACCCCATTACCGCCGTAACGCACCTCCGGGTCACTGGCCGAAGCCCTGTTACCACTCTCGATCGCGATTGATTCTGAAAAACGCCTTCCGCAAGCACTCACATCGCTTCGAAACGCGATCAGAGGCTTCCGCAGCGGCCTCGATCACCATCTACAGCGTCTCGAGGCTCCGACAAGGCTCGAGATCGAGATTTCGCCATGAAAAAGCCTCTCGTATCGCTACGAGAGGCTTTTTCGATCGATCAACAGCCGTGCTCAGCGACTGATAGGCGTGGCGTTGTCCCGCAGATCGGCGACCGGGTCGGATGTCGACAGTCCGAACGCATCAGTGAACTGAGCCTGACGGGTGGCGAGATCGTCACCGTTGACGAATTCAGTGTCGACCAGACGCCAACGCAACGGTGGCCGTGGCGTCACCGGCGCGGTGACTGGATCGGCGTCGAGCATCAGCTCGAGCGCGGCGAGCAGACCACCGAAGTTGTCGAGCTCCGCACCGGCGTCCCCGGTGCGCACCAACGACGCCAAGCGACGCAGGGTTTCCCGGGTCGGCGCTGGAACGTTGTTCACCAAGGTCGAGCGATGCTCGTCGGCTTCGAGACGACGCGCGAAGCGCAGGTAGGCATCGTCACGCCAGAGCCGCGCCGGCACCACCACCTCGGGCAAGCCTTGGGCGCGAAGCGCAAGGCTACCCTCGTAGTCGTCAGCCACCAGGTTGGAAAAGCCGATGGCGATCTGACCCGGATCGGCCGCCTGATCGATCGACTCGAGCACCAGACCCGAGTGCGCGGTGAGCTCGAGCCACCAGCCGGTGCTGGCGTCACGCAAGGTGAAGCGCGAGGTGCCTTCGAGCAGAAAGCGCTCCTCGTCGAGCACTAGACGCGTGTCGTCGTCGTTGATCAACACGCGTGTCAGAGCGCGATCGGGCATCCAATCGGTCACGGTCAAGGTGCGCACCTCGATCTCGGTCGAGCCTGCGGTGCCCTGCCATGTCTGAGAGTGGTTGACCCGAACGGGCAAATCATCGGCCGTGGTCTCGGTGGCCGTCTCGGCGACGACCGGGCACACCGCCATGACCCCGAGCAGAAGGATGGCAATGAGTGTCTTCATGCGTTGCTTCTCCGATCAGCAAACGGGCGGCCAGCTCGTAGAGCTGCAGCTGTGTTGGGTGGCACAGACCTGTTTGCACGACTGACAAGCGGTCTTGACACCAGTCTTGCAAACCGACACACCGAAGGGCAGCTTGTCGCAACGACAATCGCCCGTGTCCTGCTGCTTGTCACAGCAGCTGAAGCAGTCTTGGCAACCGCTCGACTGATCCCCACACGACCGCGTGACATCGAAGTTCGGATGATTGTCTTCCTGACAATCGTCGGCTTGCACGCCACCGTTGTCACCGAAAAGAACCGGCACGTTGAAACAGTCGTAACCGTCGGTGTCGATCTCGTCACCCCAGGCGGTGAACGAGGCCGTCTGATCGGTGACGTTGGTGGTCGAGATGTTGGCGCCGTTCCAGGTCACCGGCGAGGAGTAATTCAGGCTGGCGAAGCTGGAGATCGTGTACGGCCCGAGGACACCGCTACAGGTCGAGATCTTCTCGACGCCTGCGAAGGACGTCGAGACGTCGAGGTCGAGCATCACCGATCCCGGAATCAGATCGCCGAACGAGCTTTCCGGACAGCAGCCGCCGCAGTTGAAGCCGAAGCGATCGTCACGGTCGAGCGGTCGTACGTCGGTGCGCGCGATCACCTCGTGACTGCCACGCGCGGTCCACTGGAAGAAACCGTCGCGATAGGTCGGATCAAAGCGACGCTCGAGCAGATCCGGCGCACCGTCGGCGGCCAGCGCGGCGAAGTCGATACGACGAGCTTCACCCGGTGGGATGGTGAGGGGCTCGAGCGCATAGGCGCCTCCGGCCCACGAGGCCTGACCGAGAATCGTCGTCGGCTGGTCACCGACGTTGACGAAGGTGCTCACCACCGCGTGACGATCGAGACTCGGCAAGGGGTACAGACCGCTCTGGTGAGCCTGGTCGAGCCCGAATACCGCCACCTCGAGGGTATCGCCATCGGCCAGCTCGGCGATCGACCAGATCCGCAGCGGCCGATCACCGGTCACCACGAGACGACCTTCCTGAGGCAGACCACGGCTCGACGCCGCGGCGAGCGCCCGAGCGTCGAGGGTGACAACGCCGTTCGGTCCCACCACCACGGTTTGGCGAGCGAGCTCACGACCGCTATCGAGCGCGACGACCTGGACGTCGGCCGTGGCCGAGTCTTCGTTGCCGTTGAACAGACTGACCACGGCTTGTTTCGCCTCACCGAGCGGCAGGGCCAAGGACGAGAATTCGCTGAAGGTGTTGGTCTGCAGGGAAGCCTCGACCTCGAGTCGGCTGAGATGCGAGGTCCGACCACGCTGGCCGTCGCCGGCGAGCAGACCGACCGCCATCACCGAACCCGGAACGCCGTCGGTCTCGAGCCACAGCCAGCCGTGATCGAGCGACAGCGCCACCGACCCGGGCGTCACCACCTGGCGCTCACCGGCCGCCAAGATGCCCTGTTGTCGATGCATCAGCTCACCGTCCTGACCGAGACGCAGATCGTAGTCCACCGCGACATCGCTCGCGTTGACGACGTAGAACGAAGGGCTCGCGCCACCGAAGGGACGCGCATCCCAAAACGCCAGACGCTGCCACGCCTGCTCGACACCGACCACCTTCAACGGTAGCTCGACGAGCTGACGGCCACGCTCGAGCACCGCCCACGCCTGCACCATGTCAGGATCACCGTTGAAATCGAGTCGCAAACTCCCTTGTCGATACGCGGCCCCGGCACTGGCGAGCGCATCACGCAAGGGCACCGTGGTGTGACGATTGGGCTCGAGCAAGAAACGACCGATTCCCAACAAGTCACCGTTGTCGGCCAGCACCGACAGCTCGACCTCGATCGGGTCGGCGACCTTGTTGATCATGTACACCACCGTGTTGTCTTTACCAGCGATCGAATAATGCGCGCTCGCCAAACGGGTCGGTTCAGCATTGGCCATTCGCTCGGCTCGCAAACGCTCCATGCGGACTTCGGCATCCGACAGCTCACCCGCCGCCCAGATCGAGCCAGCGATCAGAACCAGTAGACACACCACACCTGTAAAAAGGGATCTTCGAAACATGACTAACCTCCCAAAAAGCTCCGTGCCATGGAGCGAAATAGAGTGAGTCGCCGCAGACCCTCTCGATGAGGCCCTAAAGTCGACTCACGAGTAGTGCAGAGATATTACCCAAGTTCGATATGAGAATCCATACCTTTCGACACCGGGACAGTCCAACTCGTCCCAGCCGTTAGACGACCACCCTGGACGCCTTGCCATTGATCTCTGGCGAGATCAACGGCATCGGAGAGATCAGACGTGAACGGTCAAGACTCGGCCATCGACCAGTCGAGCGGTGGCAGTTCGACGCGCTCGGGTAGCGCTGAAAAATCACCTCCGCCAAGCCACTCGGACATGGCCTCGGCAAAGCCCTCGACATCTTCCATCGCCTCTCGGAGCGCACCGTGTGAGCCTCCTTCGACATGGACAAAGCGATGGTCGGTGAAGAAGGGACGCAGCTCGATCGCGTTCTCGTAGGGTGTCGAGGTGTCCCAATTGCCGTGCACCAAGACGGTGGGTACGGCGGTGCGGAACGAACCGCGAAACGCCTCGCCGAGATCGGCATCCCATGCCGGACAAGCCGTGTCGTAGCCCAGCCACGTGGCCCCGAGGACGTCGGCGGCCGGGTCGGTGCGCAAGCGCTCACCCCGCTCTTCGCTGAGCCCCGACGCACAATCGAGCTGAAAAAACGCCGCATCCACGAGCCCGGTATCGAGCCGATTGCCGATCCAGCCGGCGGTCTCGTCGCTGAGTTCACCGTTCACCAGCTCGTGAAGCAACCGCGGCCACGCGTCGGTGCGAAACCGAAAGCCGGTGTAGCGCTTGGTACCCGAAAAGAGCTGACGCAGATGGTCGGCCTCGAGCGTCACCGTCATCGGCTCGCCATCGATCGGGCTTTCGATGTCGACCTGGATCGGCTCGCGTTCGGCCCGCGCGATCAGCTCACGGTAGGCGGCGATCCATCCACCTTCGGGAACGTGTGGTGCCCATTCGGCCGAGGCTTGCGCCGACGCCGCGATCCGTTCGAGCGCCGCCAGGACGTCCGTGGGCATGTCGTAGGTGTGATCCGGCCCTTCGAGCCCACCCAGCGTGGCGCGCGCGATCAAAGCAGGGTACTGACGAATCAGCGTCATCGCCCAATGCGAGCCAAAGCTCACGCCCCACAGCTGGATCTCCTCGTAACCCAGCACACCCGCGATGGTGGCGACGTCGGCCGCCGCCTCGATCACGTTGAGACCAGTAAGGTCGAAACCCTCAGCCTCCCATTTGGCGCGACACGCCGTGGTGGCCTTCGTGACCACCGCCGCCAGAGCCTCATCGTCCATCGCTTGCTCGATGGTCATCGTTTCCGTCGGCTCACAGGGCGTCGCGGTCGAGCTGCCAAACCCTCGTTGGCCCGGCACGATGACATCGGCGATCCGTGTTCGAGGAGCGAGTCGATTCTCGTAATAGCCGGGTTGCTCGAGACGCGGACCGAGCCCCTCGAAACCCGGGCCGCCATGCAGGATGACGATCGGTGGCGTGCCGGGACGTGCCTCGGCGGCGCGGCGAAACCGGTAGAACTCGACATCGAGCGTGCCGGACTCCGCCCCGACGTCGCGACGGACCGGTACGGTCACCACGCCACGGTCGTAGGTGAGGGACGAACCGTCTTCGAGCGTCATCGTCTCTTCGAAGAGCTCGTACGCCACCGCCTCGGTCGAAAGCGGCGTAAGCAACCCGTCGGTCGCCGCGGCGTCTGCCGTCACCTGGGGTGCCGCCACCTGTGATGTCGAATCGACGTCACCACAACCGAGACAAAGAACGAGAACGACCAAGACAAGACGGATCATGACGCCACCTCTGTTTCATGTTGCGCAATCAGAAGGGTTCGTAGCAGCCTGGCCAGCGTTTCCTGGTCGGCACTATCGAGACTGGCGATGCGGTCGGCGGCTTCGGCGAAACGCACACCGATCAACCGGTCGATCAGCTCCCGGCCCGCGTCGGTGAGCTGAACCGAGCGCCCCCGACGGTCACCAGGCGTCGCGACGCGCGCCACCCAGCCCGACCGTTCGAGCCGGTCGAGACACGCGGTGAGCGAGCCCGATTGAATCAACACCGCACGCAGCAGCTCGGCGGGTCGCAATTGAAACGGCTCACCCGAGCGTCGCAGCGTCGCCAAGACATCGAAATCGGTATAGCCCAGGCCGTGGACCGCCAACGCCTCACTGACGCTCTTCTTGAAATGCTCACCGAGCACGATGATGCGTCCGACGATCGCCATCGCCGCCGGATCGAGATCGGCACGTTCACGACGCCAATCGTCGAGCAGAGAATCGAGAAGATCGGTTGTCATCGCCACGAGGCAAATCTAGACGCCAAGATTCTCGATGTCAAGATACTTGATGACGAGACACTAGGTGTGAGGCAACAAGACTACGACGGATCCAGGGCGTCTACAGGCGACGACCCGGTATGCAACTGACAGAAAGAAGAGGGCTTACGGCTCAGCCTTGGGTGGCCCGTCCGCATAACCCAGATCTTCCCAGGTCAGATTGACAAACACCCCGTGCGTGAACGGCGGATCACTATCGTTGGTCGATTGCGCCAGGTCGAACCACAGATTCCACGCCGCATCGAGCTCCTCAGGGGTCATGTCCTTGAGATTCAGATCATCATCACTGAGCATCTTCATGCGCGACTCCTCCGGGTCGATCACTCGCAGCCACGGGCGATTGAGATCGCGTTCCCAATGATCGACGAAGCGATCGAATTGCCAATCGTCGAGCACGTCGAGAATGTCGTTCTTGAGCTCTTTGTGCTCGACCTGAGACGCCTGGAGCAGAATCTCCGCCGCTTTGCCGTGATCACCGACGTCGCGC
>JBCDBH010000318.1:0-6810 GCA_039184055.1 Acidobacteriota bacterium | reverse complement strand
GTTAGACTCTGACTCTCTTAACGCAGAGTTTCTATTGAATGAACTGAACCACAACAGCGTCGGCCCGCGCGCCCGCTGGCGTCGTAGAGCGCGTAGTAGACCCCTTCGGGCAATCCCTCGAGCGGCTCACGGTGCAAACGCCCACGCAACAGGCTCTCCTCGAGCTCTTCGACTTCCGAGACCGCAAGTCGAAACCCCGGGCGTGGCACAAAGGCATAGTGCAGCTCGGCCCAGGGCGCGCCGGCGAGATTCACCGTCACCGTGTCGACCGACAATTGCCGCCACCCCACCGACGCCGGCAAACGACCCGCTTCGGGCTCGAGCCGCAGATCGAAGTTCTCGTCGACCACCAGGTCGAAGGCGAACCGCGACACCTCGCCGTTGATCGGGTCGATCACCACCGCCGACAAACCATCCCGTTCCGCCAGCGGCGACGCCCGCCACACCGCGTAGGCGAGATCCTGTGGATCGAGCTCGCTCGGTCCAGGCGGGAGCAAACCCGATACGTCGAAGTCGCGAAAGAAGTCCTCGAGCTCGATGGCCAGGGTGTTGATCTCGGCGGCGGTCGGCACCGCGACCGCCGGCAAGAGGTCACGCTCGACATGACGGTGCAAGAGACCACGATCGACCGTCTCCCACGCGCTGGCGCCGAGCAAGGTCGACACCAGCATCAGGGCCGCGAACGGCAGCGGCCGCCCGGCGGCGCGACGCCCCCCGAGGGTGAGCGCCGCCACCATGCCGGCGAGCACGATCAACGGCACGGCGAGCCAAGGCGTCTCGTGGCTCGCCGACGCGACGACCACGATGCCGAGGGTCAGCCAGCCTCCAGCTTCGCCTAGACGTCGACGTCCGGCGGCCACCGAACTGAGCAGCCCGAAAGCGAGCAAACCGGTGATGGCACGGGTCACGATCGCGTCGGCGCCGCCGAAGAACCCGTTGACCTGAACGGTCGGTTCGAGAGCGTGCAAACACCACGCAAAGCCCACCAGGCCGGCCATCGCGCCACCGCCGGTCAACGCCACCCGCCATACCGGTCGTCGCCGACGTCGCGCCAGCAACCCCCACACCGCGATGACCACCGCGAACGCCAGCATCGCCGCCAGGGCCGGATCGATTCCGGCGCCACCGCTGGCACACCCGGCGGCGGCGGCGGCCAACACCGCGACCATCGCCACCCGACGGCGGCTCGTGTCACGACGACCACCACGCTGCACGTCGAGGGTCACCAGCGCGAGCATCAAGGCGAGCACGATCGCCGCCGCGCGACGACACGCGCTGATCCACGAGGACGAGGCGACGAAGCGTGGCGGGGTGAGGTAAATGGTCGGCAGGTCTTCACGCAAAACCGCCACCACCGGCTCGACCGCCGCCACCGGCCCGGCGCCGGCACCGTCACCCACCGACCAGCGCAAACCGACGAGCTCGGGTGACCACGGTCGACGCGCGAAAGGCATCTCGGTGGTGGCGAGACTCCGCCCCGCCGCCAATCGCCAGGGGCGTTCGTCGTCGCCGATCGGCGCGACCGCCAACAGGGTCACCGCGGTGATGCTCGATTGCCACCAGCGTGCATCCCGGAGCTGATAACCCTGAGGCTCGTGCAGCAAGCCGGCTCCCGCCCAGGCGGCCACCTGACCATCCATGTCGTAGAGCAGGAGTGAGGATCCGGTCTGGGTATCGTCGGTGTCGAGCACCGCGTCGAGACGGGCGAAGACCTCGAGACGGTCGGTGGCGGTGACCGGAGGCGTGGCGACGGTGGCCGCGGCGCGGGTGGCGAGATCGTCGAGCTCGGCCCACAGATCGGCGTAGCGACTTCCGAGCTCTTCGAGCCAGAGCTCGTTGTCGGGAATGGCGCGCTCGGCGATCAGCCAACCGCCTCCGAACAACAAGGCGGCAAGGAGCAATCCGCCTGTTGTGATCCAGCGCACCCGTGGTCGGACGAGCGGGTCGCGCGCCACCACGACGAGGACCGCCAAGCCACACCAGGCGGCCACCGCCCGAGACGGATCGAGCAACAAGCCCAACGGCGTGGCGAGCAACAGCACGACCAGCAGCGCCGGTCGGGCTCGCCACGGATGGTTGGGCATCGTCGGTCGGACCTCAGCCGAGCATCGGGACGTCGACGCCCAGCTCGCGAGCGCAGTCGATCGCCTCGTCGTACCCGGCGTCGACGTGACGCACCACACCCATACCCGGATCGGTGGTCAGCACCCGTTCGAGACGCGCCGCTGCCGCGTCGCTACCGTCGGCGACCACCACCATGCCGGCGTGGAGCGAATAGCCGATGCCGACGCCACCACCGTGGTGCACCGACACCCAGGTGGCGCCGCTCACCGCGTTGACCATGGCGTTGAGAATCGGCCAATCGCCGATCGCGTCGCTACCGTCACGCATGCCTTCGGTCTCACGATTGGGCGACGCGACCGAGCCGGCGTCGAGATGATCACGCCCGATGACGATCGGCGCCGAGACCCGGCCGCTCTTCACCAGGTCGTTGAACACCGCTCCGGCGCGAGCCCGCTCGCCGTAGCCGAGCCAGCAGATCCGCGACGGCAGACCCTGGAAGGCCACGCGTTCGCGCGCCATCGGAATCCACCGATGCAGGCCCTGGTGATCCGGGAAGGCTTCGAGGATCGCTTGATCGGTGACCGCCAGGTCCTCCTCGTCACCGGAGAGCACCGCCCAACGGAAGGGACCGACGCCCCGACAGAAAAGCGGCCGGATGAAGAGCGGCACGAAGCCTTCGATGTCGAAGGCGTTGGCGACGCCGTGTTCGACCGCCTGACCACGCAGGTTGTTGCCGTAGTCGAAGGTCACCGCGCCACGCTCTTGGAGAGCGAGCATGGCGCGAATATGCGCCGCCATCGACGCCATCGAACGCTCGGCGTAGCGCTTCGGATCGGCGTCGCGCAAGGTGAGCGCTTCGGCATAGCTCATACCGTGCGGTACGTATCCTTCGAGCGCGTCGTGCGCCGAGGTCTGATCGGTGACGATGTCGGGCACGACGTCGGCGGCGAGCAAATGCTCGAGCAGGTCGACCGCATTCACTTCGACTCCGATCGAAACAGCCTCTTTGGCCTCACGCGCGGCGAGCGCGCGGCTCACCGCCTCCTCCATCGACTCGGCGACGACATCGAGATAACGCGTTTCGAGACGCCGGCCGATACGCTCGCGATCGATCTCGGCAATCAAACACACGCCGCCGTTCATGGTCACCGCGAGCGGCTGCGCGCCGCCCATGCCACCGAGCCCGGCGGTGACGGTCAGCGTGCCGGCGAGATCGCCACCGAAATGCTGACGAGCACACTCGGCGAGCGTCTCGTAGGTGCCCTGGAGAATGCCCTGCGTGCCGATGTAAATCCACGAGCCGGCGGTCATCTGACCGTACATGGTCAGCCCCAAGCCTTCGAGACGCCGGAATTCGTCGGCGGTGGCCCAATGCGGCACGAGCATCGAATTGGCGATCAACACCCGAGGCGCGTCGGCATGGGTGCGAAAGACCGCCACCGGCTTGCCGGATTGCACCAGCATGGTCTCGTCGTCGGCGAGACGTTCCAGAGTCGCGACGATGGCGTCGAAAGCCTGCCAGCTCCGCGCCGCGCGCCCCGAACCGCCATAGACCACCAGATCGGCGGGGCGTTCGGCGACCTCGGGATCGAGGTTGTTCATCAACATCCTGAGGGCGGCTTCTTGTTGCCAGCCCCGGCAACGCAGGGTGGTTCCACGCGGCGCCCGCACCTCGCGCGCACCGGTCGTGGTGGTGGCTGTGGTCGTGGTCGTATTCATCAAGGTCGTGTTCACCAAGGTCGTAGTCATCGAGTCTCGCTCCTGCTCAGGTCTTCAGCCCGAGACGTTTGATCTTCATCGCCAGGCCATTGCGCGACAAACCGAGCAAACGCGACGCTTCGCTCTTATTGCCCTCGCTACGCTTGAGCGCTTCGCGAATCGCGGTGCGCTCGGTCATCGCAACGAGACGATCGAGCGACAGGTCGGAACCCGTCTCGGGTCGCAATCCTTCGAGCTTGGCATGACGCACCTCTTCGGACAGCATCGCCTCTTCGATCGGTCGCCCGGGTGGACACAAATACACCAGCCGGCGGACGATCGCTTCCAGCTCGGGGAGATTACCTGGATAGTCGTAGACCGCCAACGCCTCGAGCGCCTTGACGGTGATTCCCTGGACGCGTTTACCGGTGTCGTGACAACACCGATTGACCGTCGCCTGGATGAGCAACGGCAAATCCTCACGGCGGTCGCGCAGCGCCGGCACATCGACCGCGTACTGCGACAGACGATACGCCAGATCGATCCGCAGGACATCACGCGCCGCGTAGGCTTCGAGCGGTTTTTCGCTGGCCACGATCAGACGGACGTCGACCTTGTGCACCCGTAGACTGTCGGTCGGTTCGACTTCACCGGCGCGTAGAAAACGCACCAGACGATCCTGGAGCGCCATCGGCAGGTGCTCGATGTCGTCGAGAAAAAGGGTACCGCCGTGCGCCGACGCCATCTTGCCTTCGCGGTGAATCGGGCCGTGCTTGCCCTGGACCTCGGCGCCGAAGAGATCGGCTTCGATCTGAAACTCCTTGGCGCCCCGACAGCTCGCCACCACGAACGGGCCATCGCGCTGGGGACCCGAGAGGTGCAGGGAGCGCGCCAGCAGCTCCTTGGAGACTCCCGGCTCACCACGCAGCAGCACCGTGACGGGCGGATCGACGGCGGCGCGCAGCTGCTCGATGACCCGCTTCATGGTCTTCGACTCGCCGACCACCAAACCCGGCGCCAGGGTGAGATCGGGTTGTTCGGGCAAACCGAGCAGGATCGGCTCGAATCGCCCGACATGGTGCACCAGACCGAGCAACAACAGATCACCGAGCGTCTCGAGACCCTCGAGTGGCGACCAGCGACCCGGCCTGTACCGTGGCAAGGCGACGACAAAGAGATACGGTCGGTCGAGGGCGCGAAAACGCTGCGCCGCGATCCACGCATCGTCGTCACCCAAACGACCCTCGAGCGCCTCCGCGACCCCCGCCGGCGAATCACCTGGCAACACCTCGGTCACCCGGTCGAGCAACTCTTCACCGGCGGTCAGCCATCGCGCCTCGGTGGCGACGACGAATTTGATCGCCTGCAGGCTCGAGCTGCCCTGGAAGAGAAAAACCACGCCGCCACCGAAATCGGCTAGCAGATCGGTGACCAGCGATTCGAGGGTGGTGGTGGCGGCGGCATCGCTCAATACCCAGCGGGCGATCCGCGCCAGATGGCCGAGCAAACCCGTGGCGGTGATGGTGACGGTCGGCGAACCGACCGGCTCGGGCTCGGTCAGAACCGGTGTTTCGGTGACCACGTCCTCGATCAAGAGCGCGATCGAACCCAGACGGATCTCGTCGAGCACCTCGAGCCCGGCCGTTTTCACCCGACGCCCGTTCACCAACACACCCTTGCGTGAGCCGAGGTCGTCGATCTCGAGCCGACTGCCGTCACCACGGCGCAAGCGTGCGTGCTGTTGGGCGACACCTGGGTAGGTCAGCCGAATGTCGCAAGCGGCGTCGCTGCCGATCGTCATCACTTCGCGATCGACGACAAAACGGTGCACGCCATTGTGGGCATAAGCGACGAGACGATGCATCTGGCGGCAGCCTACCACCCGTGCCGAGACGACAAGCTGGTACGCTCGCTCGTCATGAGTCGCAACGACCTCTTTCTGCGTGTGTGTCGCGGTGAAGCCGTGTCACGCCCACCGGTTTGGATGATGCGCCAGGCCGGCCGCTATCTGCCCCAATACCGCGCTATTCGCGCGCAAACCGATTTCCTCACCCTGTGCAAAACACCGGAGCTGGCCTGCGAGGTGACCCTCCAGCCGGTGGATCTGATCGGCGTCGACGCGGCGATCATCTTCGCCGACATCCTGTTGCCGCTCGAGGCGATGGGCTGCGAGCTGCGCTTCGAAAAAGGTGAAGGTCCGGTCTTTCCTCGACCGGTTCGCGACCGCGCGGCGATCGATCAGCTGAGCCGACCCGATGTCGACGCCACGCTCGGATACGTCTTCGAGGCGCTCCGTCAAACCCGTCACGCACTCGACAGCCGACCGCCCGAGCGACGGGTGCCGCTGATCGGTTTCGCCGGCACGCCGTGGACCCTCGCCTCGTATCTCGTCGAAGGCGGGATCTCGAAGAGCTTCGCGCATTTGCTCGGTTGGACCTGGCGGGATCCCGACGGTCTGACGGCCTTGCTCGACCGGATCGCCGAGGTGACCATCGCCTACTTGCGTGGCCAGATCGCGGCGGGCGCCGAAGCGCTACAGATCTTCGATACCTGGGGCCCGCTGCTCGACGAAGCACGCTGGCGTCGCATGGTGATGCCGTCGTTGATGCGGATTCTCGACGCGGTCGGCGGCACCGTGCCACGGATTTTCTACGCCAAGGGGGCGGCGCATCTGCTCGATTCGCTCGCCGAGCTCCCGGTCGAGGTGCTGTCGGTCGACTGGCGACAGCCGCTCGACACCGTGCGTCGTCGATTGAGCCGCGACGTCGTGCTCCAGGGCAATCTCGATCCGACCGTGTTGTTGGCCCCCGAAGCGGTGATCCGAGCGGCGACCACCGAGCTGCTCGAGCAAGGACGAGGCGGCGGTCACGTGGTCAACCTCGGTCACGGCATCCTGCCGATGACCCCACCGGAACATGCGCGGGTCTTCGTCGATACGGTCAAGGAGATCGGCGACCGCTACGTCGGCTGATTGCCGGGCAACCGACGCAGCACGAGCAGGGTGCAATCGTCGTCCGAGGTGGCTTCGCGTACCTCGAGCTCGTGCTC
>JBCDBH010000317.1:0-6820 GCA_039184055.1 Acidobacteriota bacterium | reverse complement strand
GCTCCGAGCGCGTCGCCACAGGCGAGCCCGATCAGCGCGCCATGAATGCGGTCGCTGAGACTCGGGTCCGAATCGGTATCGGTTGTCGAGGCTGAAACCTCGACATCGGCCGACGAGGACGCGTCCGCCTCCACCACTGCTTCAAAAGGTAGCGTTATCTGATTGGGAGCCGAACGGATACGGCGACGTGCCATGACCGTGTCAGCCTAGCAGGGCCTGGCGAGGGTGCGCAGGGACTGGATCCTCATGGGATCCGAAGGTACAGAACAAGGCGTCGAGATCTACTGGAGATCGACCGTGATGGTGCCGTCTTCTCGTAATCTGACGGTGAGCAGGTGGCCGCCTTCGTCCGACCAGGAATCATCACGCACCAGCCGTTGAGACTGCTCGGGCATATCGTCGGGCAATACGAACACCTGCAGGAAATCGCTCGTCGACCAGGGCCTCGTCCAGGTCATGACTTCGCCACGATTCCCGCCAAGCCGGCGCCCGACCCAGCTGCCATCGAGATCGAATTCCTCGTCGAGCAGGTTTCGTGAATCGGCAAGCACACGGATCTCGCCCTCTGGAATCTCGCTCCGCAACTCCACCTTGAGCTCTCCTGCGATCACCTGCAAACGCTCGCGTCGAAGTCGATGTGATTCCCGGATGGCCGCGTCGAGCTCGCCTTGAATCTCCGTGGTGTCGACGTCCAGGTTCTCGAGTTCCGAGAGCTTGTCAGCAGCGCCGGTGAAATCAGCAGCCGCGATCGCGATACGTGCCTCGTCCTCGATACTCTGAATCTCGGCGATCCGCTCTTCCTCGACAAGATTGTTCAACAAGTCGTCGATCTCGGTTCTGTCCGGTTCCAGAGAGCGGGCTTGATCGGCAATGAGGCGGGCCTCGGCAAGGTCACCAGCTTCGATCGCGCGTTGAGCGGACACCAACAAGCTGTCGTAATCGAGCTTGTCCGCGTCTTCGAGCATGCCGAAACCCACCACCCCAGCGCCAAGCACGAGCAACGCCAGAATCGCCACCGGTAGCCAACGACGCCAGGGCGATGGCTTGGCGACCCGTTCAATCCGCATGGTCGGCAAGGTGTCGTCGATGAGCTGTGGCAAAGCGGCGCGACGCAAAGCGCGCACCAGCTCACCGGCCGACTGCATCCGTTTCTCGGGTTTCTTGTGCAGCGCTCGACTAAAAACCTCTTCGAGCTCGGTGGGAAGCCCGGGCGCCGCTCGCGACATCGGAATGTGAGGCTCATGGGTGATCTCGTGAATCAGCCTTCCGACCGTCGCGGCGGGAAACGGTCGAATCCCGGCGAGCATCTGGTAGGCGATCACGCCGAGCGAGAAGATGTCGGAGCGCTTGTCCACCGGATCGCCAAACGCCTGCTCGTGCGACATGTATTGCGGCGTTGCGAAAAGCGCGGTCGTGGCTCCGGGATCGTCGAGGTGACCAGGACGCGCGATGCCGAAGTCGGTCAGCTTGACGGTGCCATCTGTGGTCAGCAGGATGTTGGCCGGCTTGAGATCGCGATGCACGACTTTTTTGTCATGCAGATGATCGAGCGCCGAGGCGACCTGAGTGAGGAGATCGAGACTTTCTTCGAGCTCGAGCTTGCGACCCTGCAGCACTTGATCGAGGTCTTGACCATCGACCAATTCCATCGCGATGTAGACCCCGTCATCGTGCTCGACGACATCGTAAATGGTGACGATGTTGGGGTGGGTGATCGCGGCAGCGCTTTTCGCTTCACGAACGATTCGACGCGTCGCGGTGTCGCGGTCGCCATCGGCGGGCAAGACGAACGTCTTCAGCGCGACCGTGCGTTCGATCACCGGATCGAGCGCGCGGTAGACCCGGCCCATGGCGCCACGTCCGAGCTCACGCTCGATCTGGTAACGGCCGACCGTTTGGCTGCTTTGTGGGCTGGAGGAAGTATCGGCCATCGACATCTATTTTATGGGAGAAACCCCGACATCAGCCATCGAGGTACGTGGTCAAAGCGCGTCGATAGTCGTCCGGGGTGCCGATATCGAGAAACTGGCCGTCAGCGCATGCCACCACCCGGACATCGAACCCGGACTCGAGGGCCGTGCGGATCACGACTCCGATATGCCGTTCACCGGTCATGGGTGAGTCGCTCGCCACTTCGTCCGCCAAGAACGTGGTGAAACGGGCCGTCCACACCGCACAGATCCACGCCCATTCGAGACCGCAATCCGCTTCTTTGACGGCGATCCGTCGGACTCGACCGCTCTCGGGGTCGAAGTCGACCATGTCGGCTTTCCACGCCTGATCGGACGGCACGGCACCGAGCACGATGTCGGCGTCGCATTGCTCCTGTCGAGTGAGCAAGCGATCGAAGAGATCGTGTGGCGAGAAAAGCATGTCAGGAAAACCGAGTGCCACCCGCGCCCCCGCCACGAACGGACGAGCACGGTCGAGCGTGGTGGCGACGTCCGGAGTCGGATCGATCGCTAGGAACGCGAGCCGGGGGCCCGCGGCAGAACCTTCACCGAGATACGCCGGAATATCCCACTTGCCTTTCCTCAAGAGAACCAAGGCACGCGGGATCTCGGCCGAAGCCAAAGCACGCAGAAGGGCATCACACACCGGCCGAGGTTGACCGTCTTCGGTCACCCCCACGGGTAGAAGCTCTTTGCTACTCGGCAGACGACCGAGTCGACGCGCGTGGCCGGCGGCGGGAATCAAGCCGACCACGTCGGCGCGGGTCGGCGATGTCCGACCCACCACGACTCAAAAGAGGGTGTAGATGAACGGCGCGACTACGGATCCTTGGGTCAACACCAAGAGCAATCCGAGCAAGAGCAGCATGCCGATGATCGGGCCGAGCCACCACTTCTTGCGAACCTTGAGAAATTCCCAGAACTGCTTGAGAAATTCCATCGTCAACTCCCGTCAGAAGAACTTCTCGAATCGCGTCCGGTCGGCGATCGGGTAGTCCTTGTCGATCCAGTAGGTGGCCGCTTCACGATCCGGCTTGCGGGTCAGTGCGTCGCGACCGGTGAGACGAAAAAAGAGCCCCACCGGGGTGATCATGAGGACGTACGCAATGGTCAGGATGACCCGGGTCATCACCCAACCGAGAGTGAAGGCCAGGCTCATCCAGGCGTAATAGACCGGCTTCAAGATCGGCGGGAAGATCGCCCCGAGCACGACCAGTGGCGAGCCGATATAGATCGGAATGGCGTACCAGTCGGCGCCGCGCCAAGCGAAGAAGGCACCGATGGCCAAGAACACGCCCCCGACGACGAGGCCGAATTTGCGCAGCTCGACGCTATCGGGTGCGAGTGCCTTGATTTCAGCGATGATCGACATGTGCAGTCCTCAATCGAGCACGAACTCGTCGCGCCAATTGTCTTTTTCGTGCCACTCGGGCTGTTCGCTCTTGGCGAGCAAATACGGCCCGACACAGAGGTAGTCCATGTTGGTGCGCATGAAGCACACGAAGGCATGCTCGGGCTCGCAGACGATCGGCTCGCCCCGGACATTGAACGAAGTATTGATGATCACCGGGCAACCGGTACGATCCCGGAAGGTGCGGATCATCTCGTAGTACAGCGGATTGTCGTCCTGGTGCACAGTTTGGACACGCGCCGAATAGTCGACGTGGGTGATCGCGGGCACCTTCGAGCGCACGACTTTGAGCTTGTCGAGGCCGGAGGTCGAACCCGGTTCGTGTTCGGTCCAATGGTCCTCTCGGACCGGTGCGACGAGCAGCATGTACGGGCTCTCGCGATCGAGGTCGAACCACTCGGAAACGTTGTCGGCCAAGACTGACGGCGCGAACGGACGAAACGACTCGCGGAATTTGATCTTCAAATTCATCGTCGTCTGCATCTCACGCGACCGGGCGTCACCGATGATCGAACGCGAGCCAAGTGCACGCGGTCCGAACTCCATCCGCCCTTGGAACCAGCCGATGACGTTACCCTCTTCGATCAGCGTCGCGACCCGCCCAGGGATCTCGCTCTCGTCGAGCCGCTCGTATTTCGCGCCATGACGATCGAGCACGGTCTTGATTTCGTCGTCGGTGAAGTCGGGACCGAAATACGAGCCGTTGGTGGTACCCCGAGGCTTGGCGGTGCGTTCCTTGCCCTCGTAGAGATGCCACGCGGCGAGCGCCGCGCCGAGTGAGCCACCGGCATCACCCGCTGCGGGCTGGATGAAGATGTCCTCGAACGGTCCCTCGCGCAGAATCCGACCGTTGCCGACACAATTGAGCGCCACACCACCGGCGAGGCAGAGGTACTTCTCGCCGGTCACCTGATGCACGTGACGCGCCATCCGTAGCATCGCCTCCTCACACACCACCTGTACCGAACGCGCCAAATCCATCTCTTTTTGCGAGAGCTCGGATTCGGGTTTGCGCGGCGGACCGCCAAAGAGCTTGTGGAAGCGGTCGTTGGTCATCCGCAGACCCGAGGCGTAGTCGAAGTAGCTCTGGTCGAGACGGAACGAGCCGTCTTCTTTGAGGTCGATGATGTGATCGAGGATCGTCTGGACGTATGTCGGCTCGCCGTACGGCGCCAGCCCCATCACCTTGTACTCACCCGAGTTGACCTTGAACCCGGTGTAGTAGGTGAAAGCGGAATAGAGCAAGCCGATCGAATGCGGAAAGTGAATTTCCTGGTGGATCTTCAAATCGGCGCCATCACCGATGCCCCAACTGGTGGTCGCCCACTCACCGACACCGTCGATGGTGAGAAAGGCGGCGCGTTGGTACGGAGACGGATAGAAGGCCGACGCGGCGTGCGACTCGTGGTGCTCCGTGAAGAGGAGCTTGGCATTTGAATCGGGCAGCGCGTCTTGGATCAGCTTGGGAATGAACAGCTTTTTCTTGAGCCACACGGGCAGCGCTTTGTAAAACGCCGGCAGGCCGATCGGCGCCGTGGCAATGAACGTCTCGAGCAGCCGTTCGAACTTCAAAAACGGTTTGTCGTAAAAGGCGATGTAGTCGAGATCGGCCTCACCGATGCCGGC
The DNA here is from genome assembly GCA_039184055.1 of Acidobacteriota bacterium. GTDB lineage: Bacteria > Acidobacteriota > Thermoanaerobaculia > Multivoradales > J023 > JBCDBH01. The sequence continues at coordinate 1,831 of JBCDBH010000317.1, read as the reverse complement.
GTGGTCGAGACAATAGCGAATGGCGTGTTCCGGGAATTCCGGATCCTGCTTGATACGCGTGAAACGCTCTTCCGAGGCCGCGGCAACCACCTCGCCGTCGACCACCAAAGCGGCGGCGGCATCGTGGTAATAGCAGGAGATACCGAGGATCTTCATACGGATCTGTCCTAGGCTGGGGTGGATCGAAGACAGGAACGGCACGCGAAAAGCCACGACGGCTCGCGGGTCGCCGTGTTCTACCACAGGGTCGGTCGCTTGTCATCCGATGCCCTCGAGCCGTGGTAGCCTCGCCGCCCCATGCAAGACGACAAGCCGGCGGCCGCCCACGTCGCGGATACACGGCCATCCTTGATCCTGCTCTACACCACGGTGTTCCTCGATCTGCTCGGCTTCGGCTTGATCCTGCCGTTTCTGCCGTTCTGGGCCGAGACCCTCGGCGCCTCGGGCTTCGAGCTCGGTTTGCTCCTGACGGTGTATTCGGCGGCCCAGATGATCGGCGCGCCACTCTGGGGCCGTCTCTCCGACCGCTTTGGTCGTCGCCCCGTGTTGCTGACCAGTATCGGTGGCGCCTGTATCGGCTTGATCCTCTCCGGTCTGGCGCCGAATCTGGTGTTGCTGACGATCGTCCGTGCCGGCGCCGGTCTCTTCGCGAGCAGCACGTCGACCGCCCAGGCCTATGCCGCCGACGTGACCGATCGTTCTCAGCGTCCGAAGGCCATGGGAATGATCGGTGCATCGATCGGACTCGGCTTCGTCGTCGGACCGGCGATGGGCGCGGCCTTGCAATCCTTGCTCGATTTCTCGTTCGCCCAGGCGGCGTTCACCGCCGCCGGTTTGGCGTCGATCAACTTCCTGTCGGCGATCTTCTTCCTCCGTGAGCCAGCACGTCACCACCCTCAGACGCCAAACGCCGAAGAACAAGGCGACGGCTCGACCACCAAAGCATGGCCGGTCCTGGTCGCGATCTTCCTCGGCATGTTCGCTTTCGTATCGATGGAGACTACGTTCGCCTACTACGGCGGCGCACGGTTCGGTCTCGGGACCGCGGGTTTCGGCGGTGTGCTGGCCTTTGTCGGTCTCGTTCTGATCATCGTGCAAGGCGGACTGATCCGACCGCTCGCCAAGCTCGGTGTGCGACGGGTCGCGGCCTGTGGCGTCGCCTTGATGGGTACCGCGTTGCTGCTCTTGCCTGCCGCGCCCACTCTCGGGTGGACGTTCTTGCCTCTCGGCGTGCTGGCCTTCGGCCGCGGCTTGACCTCCCCGACGCTCGCCACGATCCTCTCCGAAACGGCGGGGACCACCGCACACGGCAAAGCGCTCGGAACCGGCCAATCGGTGGGAGCCGCGGCACGCGCCGTCGGTCCCGTGACCGCCGGAGCACTCTACGACCTGAGCGCCGCCCTGCCCTACTATGTGGCCGGTGGCCTGGCACTGGTGGCGGCGCTCGTCGTGGTCATTTTGATTCCCGATTCGAGTGATTGACGAGGCTGATTCCTGAGCCACGTCGTGCGAAACACGCAAACCGCCGACGCGAGACGGCCGAATGCAAGAAGGAACCATTCGGAGCCTCGCATGCACCCATCCCGACCGCTTCTTTCCATCATTTTTCTCGCCCTGGTGGCCCTCGCCCTCACCGGTTGCTTCCCGACCCAGGCCGGTAGCTCGCTACGTCATTTCGCCGATGAAGCCCCGGCGATCGGCGCCCCAGCGCCGACCTTGGAGGTGACGGATCTCGATGGGCACCCCGTGCCGCGCGACATGCTCCTCCGTGGCCGCCCCATCGTGCTCCAATTCGGCAGTCATACCTGCCCGGTCTACCGTTACCGACGCT
>JBCDBH010000316.1:0-6832 GCA_039184055.1 Acidobacteriota bacterium | reverse complement strand
CGCGAAAACGAGGAGCCTCGACATCATTCAGAGCAGACCATACCGCTCTTTGTAGGCTTCGAGACACTCGGGACAAAAGCCGTGCGTGAACTCGGCCTCGGAATGATCGTCGATATAGCTCTCGAGCTCGTGCCAATCCCCCTCATCATCACGGATCTTCTTGCACGACGAACAGATCGGCAGCAGGCCCTGGAGCACGTTGATCTCGGCGAGCTTTTCACGCACCAATCCATCGAGATGACGATTCACCTTCAGCAACCCGAGATGAGGTCGAATCCGCGCCAGCAGCTCGGCGCGCTCGATCGGTTTGGCGAGATAGTCGTTGGCCCCGAGCGACAAACCGGTCACGACGTCGGACGAGCGGTTCTTGGCGGTGAGAAAGAGCACGGGTAGCTCTTCCATCGGATGGGCTTCGCGCACCACGCGACAGACCTCGAACCCCGACACTCGAGGCATCATCACGTCGAGCAAGACGAGATCGAACGACTGTTGCGCCAGGAGCTCGAGAGCTTCGTCACCACTTGACGCGGTAACAAGATCGAAGGGATGACCGGTGAGATAGTTACGGATCACCTGGCGATTCACCGACTCGTCGTCGACCGCCAAGATCCGCGCGTTGCCGTTGCTCGACGCAGACGACGAGGCTATGGCAACCGGCGCGTCGTGTTCGATCGAGGCCGCTTCGAGCCACGTCGGGGGGCGGTGCGTGGGCACCGGTTCGATACGGCGATCGTCGGAGCTCACGACCGGCTGTGTCGACGTCGCGCGTGGCAGGGTGAAGGAAAAGGTCGATCCTCTGCCGAGCTCCGAGTCGACCCCGATCGTGCCGCCATGGAGCTCGACCAGACGACGGGTCACCGCCAAACCGAGACCCGTACCGCCATGCACACGCTCGACCGAGGCATCGGCTTGCTCGAACGCATCGAAGATCCGCTCGCGTGCCGCGGGCTCGATCCCGATCCCGGTGTCGCGGACCCGGATCGCGAGATCGTCCCCTCGCTCTTCAGCAGACACCGTAACGCTTCCTGTTTCGGTGAATTTGATCGCGTTACCGATCAGGTTGTAGAGGATCTGTTGCAGACGATTCTCGTCGGCATCGACGGCGGGAAGATCCGCCGACACGCGATTGACCAGAGCGAGTCCTTTCTCGCCCACCAACGACCGCGACAGGGTCAGCACCACCTCGACCAGTGGCCGGAGCTCGACCGCGTGCCGGTCGAGCTCCAGACTGTGATGACGGAGCTTCGAAAAATCGAGAATGTCGTTGACCAAATGACCGAGTCGACGCCCGCTCGCGACGATCATCGTCAGGTTCTCTTTGATCGGTTCGGAGACCTCACCCGCCGCACCGTCGATCAACGATTCCGCCAAGCCGGTCATACCGAACAAAGGGGTGCGAAGCTCGTGCGAGGTGTTGGCCAAGAAATCGTCCTTGAGACGATCGACCGCGCGCAACCGCTCGTTGACCTCGCGCTCGCGCGCCATCGCCTCGCGCATATGACTCTCACGCTCCGCCAGTCGAAAGCGGTTGAAAAACAGCCCCAGCACCACGATCAAGCTGACGAAGCCGATACTCAAACCCCATCGAATCAGCTTCTGATTGCGTATCTCGGTGGCTTGGATCGCTTGATCCTTCTTCAGCAAGGCGATTTCTTTGTCGCGCTCACCGGCCTCGAAGCGAGCCTGCATGACGGTCAAAAGCCGACGGGTATCGCTATCGAGACCTTCACCCTTGAGCGCGACGTGCTCCGCAAGCGTGTCGTAGGCATCGGCATGACGACCGGCCTCGGCATAGAGCTCCGCCAGATCACCGAGTCGTTCCCACAGGTGTTCGGCGGAAAGGTGCTCGCGGGTGACGGCTACCCCACGCTCCAAGTCGACGATCGCACGATCGATCTCACCCCGCTGTCGATACACCTCGGACGTGCCCGAGAAGCTCTTGGCGTGATCCGTGTGGTCGCCGAGCTCGATGGCGACACCCCGCGCATGTTCGTAGCTTGCCAGCGCTCTATCGCTATCGCCGAGCGTCAGCCACGCCCGTCCCAGGTCGTTGTCCACCGCGGGGAGGTGATCCCGTCGCTCGAGCGCCACGAAGATGCGCCGCGCATGTTCGAGAGACGCGCGTGCTTGAAACGGTTCGTCTTGTTCGAGATAGAGTCGCCCGCGAGCGTTGCGCAGCAGGCCTTCGAGCACGGGAATATCGTCCTCGACGGCGATATCAATGCCGCTCGTCAACGCCTCTTCCGAATCCTCCAGGCGTTCGAGACGCACATAGAGACCGCTCAGATTGAGGAGCGAATACCCGACCCACACTCGATTGCCGATCGCCTCACCGATCTCGCGCGCCCGCACAAAGGCGTCGAGCGCTTCGGGATACGCCGTGACTTTCCAAAGCAAATAGCCACTGTTGTTGGCGACATTGGCGAGCACCTCGGTCGGACCGAGGGGCTCGAGCACGGCGCGAGCCTCGTCGTACGCCTCGAGGGCGCGCACATCATCGTCACCAGCGTGGGCATCTCCGAGCCGCAACAAAGCGCGACCGAGAAGCTCGGGGGCCTCGTGTCGACGGGCCAAGTCCACCGCCCGTCGAACCGCCGCGAGCTCATTGCCCTTGTCGTTCGCCACGCCATACGCGCGCGCGGCGACCAAACGCAACGTGAACTCGCTCTGCCAGTCGGCGGGTGTGGCGACGAGAAGCGCCAACCCCTCTTCGGCGTACGCCAGCGCGCGGCCCATGTGCCCCAGATCGGCGGTACGTTCGGCGAGCTCGACCAGGATGACGAGACGGTCGTCTCCCTCGGCGTCGACCAGCTCGGCTTCGAGCGTGGCGATCCGATCCCCTTCGGATGGCGCCGCTCCCACCGAGCCCGGCCACAACGACACCAAGCAACACACGACGCACGCGACGTGTGGCAACGATATCTTCAGTATTCGACCAGACAGACAGTCAAGTATAGCCGCGCGAGGAGTGAACCCGCATGCGGGTCAGAGCAGGCCGTGCTGGGTCTTGTACGCCTCGAGACAATCGGGACAGAAGCCGTGGGTGAACTCGGCTTCGGAATGCTCGTCGATATAGCTCTCGAGCTCGTTCCACTCGCCATCGTCGTCGCGGATCTTCTTGCACGACGAGCAGATCGGCAGAAGACCTTCGAGCACCTTGATCTCGGACATCTTCTGCTGCACCAACGCATCGAGATTGCGATTCACGTGGAGCAGACCGAGATGAGGTCGAATACGCGCCAGGAGCTCGTCACGCGCGATCGGTTTGGCCAGGTAGTCATTGGCCCCGAGCGACAGACCGGTCACGACATCCGACGACTGATTCTTCGCGGTGAGGAAGAGCACCGGCAGATCTTCCATCGGATGCTCTTCACGCACGACGCGACACACCTCGAAGCCCGACACCTTGGGCATCATCACGTCGAGTAGGACGAGATCGAAACGCTCACGCTCGAGCAAGGCGAGCGCTTCGTCACCACTCGCCGCGGTCACGAGCTCGAACGGCTGCCCGGCGAGGTAGTTGCGAATGACCTGGCGATTCACCGATTCATCGTCGACCGCCAAGATACGGGCCACTTCGGCGTCCAAGGTGGGGGAAACGATCACTGCCTGGCTATCGTTCACCGGCATGGGCGGCATCAACGCCGCCGTTGGCGCGGTCACCACCTCGGCCCCCGGGGCGGCGATCGGCAAGGTGAAGGTAAAAGTCGTGCCGTCACCGGGTGTCGACTCGACCTTGATCTGGCCACCGTGGAGCTCGACGAGCTGGCGGGTCACGGCAAGCCCGAGACCCGTTCCGCCGTGGCTACGATCGACCGACGTTTCAGCTTGTTCGAAGGCGTCGAAGATCCGGGCCTGGGCCGGGAGCGGGATGCCGATACCCGTGTCGCGTACGTGAATCGCCAAATGATCGTCGTCGGCCCGCTCGGCCGACACCTCGACGACCCCTTGTTCGGTGAATTTGATCGCGTTGCCGATCAGGTTGTAGAGGATCTGTTGCAGACGATTCTCATCGGCATCGACAGCCGGCAAATCGAGCTCGACCGCGTTGACCAAACGAAGATCCTTGTCACCCACCAACTGCCTCGAAAGCGTCAACACCACATCGACCACGGGCTGGAGCTCGACCGAATGGCGATCGAGCTCGAGACTGTGATGACGGAGCTTCGAAAAATCGAGAATGTCGTTCACCAAATGCCCGAGCCGACGGCCACTGGCGACGATCATCGACAAGTTCTCCTTGACCGGTTCGGACACCTCGCCCGCCGCGCCATCGATCAACGATTCGGCGAGACCCGTGATCCCGAAGAGTGGCGTACGCAGCTCGTGCGACGTGTTGGCGAGAAATTCGTCCTTGAGCCGATCGACGGCCCGCAAACGCTCGTTGACCTGACGCTCCTTGTCCACCGCCTCACGCATCCGCGTGGCGCGCATCTGCAGTCGATAGCGATTGAAGAGCAGCATCAACAGGGCGATCAGAATGATGAATACGATCACCAAGCCACGCCGCCGATTGCGCTCGTTACGGATCTCGGCCTCTTGGAGCGCTTGATCCTTCCTCAAAAGCTCGATCTCACGATCCCGCTCCTCGGCTTCATAACGCGCCTGCATCGTGGCGAGAAGCCGACGGCTCCCCTGGTCGAGACTCTCGGTCTTGAGCTGCTCGTATTCGGACAAGGCCGCGTAGGCATCCTGCCAACGCCCGGCCTCACCGTACACCTCCGACAGATTCTTCAGTCGCAACCACAGCTGTTCGATTTGTTCATGCTCTCGCGCGGTCGCCACCGCGGTTTCCAACACTTCGATCGCGCGGGTCGTATCGCCTCGCTGTCGATAGACCTCGGCGATACCGTGGAGCGCTCGCACGTGAATGTCCTGCGCGCCAGCTTCGGCGGCGAGGGCACGCGCCAGCTCGAATCCGTCGAGCGCCTGCTCGTCGTCACCCAACGCCAACCAGGCTCGACCGAGGTCGTCCATAGCGGATGCGAGCAAATCGCGCCGGTCCGTGCCGGTTAGCAACTCGCGTGAACGTTCGAGCCAAGGCAGCGCCTCACGAGGCTTGCCCGCATCGAGAAACAAGCGACCGAGGAGATCGCGTACGAGCCCTTCGAGGGCCGGCGCGTCGATTCCCTCGACCGCTTCGAGCGCGGCGCGCAGAGCCGTTTCGGCTTCGTCCGTCTGCCCCATACGCTTGTACACATCGCTCATATTGAGCAGCGCGAAGCCCATCGAAACGCGGTCGTCGATCGCCTCGGCGATGTCACGCGCCTCGAGAAAACGGCTCAGAGCTTCTGGATACGCGGCGAGCTGGCGCAGCTCGTAACCGGAGTTGACCACCACCGTGGCGAGATCCTCGCTCGGTCCGAGCGGCTCGAGAACGGCATACGCCTCGTCGTAGGCTTCGAGCGCGAGAGCATCGTCATCGCGATTGCTATGGATATAGGCCATGCAAAGCAGTGCGCTACCGAGAGCTTCAGGCGCCGGATGCTCGCGCGCCAACTCGACGGCGCGTCGCGCCGCGTCGAGCGCCGTGTCTTGGTCTCCCGCGCCGCTCAAGGTCCAAGCCCGCGCCATGTCGAGGCTATAGGCGACGCGCCAGTCGTCCTCGAGTGACGGTACCAATGCCGCCGCCTCCGCGATCAAGGCCTCGGCGCGGTTGAATTCCCCACGTCGGTTCACGGTCATCGCCAGCTCGAGCAAAAGATCGAAGCGCTCACGCCCTTCGGCCTCCGCCAAACGAGCCTCGAGCTCGGCCCACGGCGAATCCTCGGCTGGTTGCGCCACCAGCAAACCAGCGCATAGACCTAGCGCAATAAAAGCTACGGACCAGAATCGCAAGAATGGCTCTCCCCGGAAACTCGAACGACCGCGTGCCCCCGCCAAGTCTCTGCTCAGTTCATGTTCGACCGAGAAACTCGACCACAGGTCGTAAGACTCTAACTCTACCAGCCCCTTTTCCTTCACCAGTGCCGGTATTCTCTTTATCCGAACGTAAACAATCCGTAATCTCGACTCTATTCCACCGCTGTGCCGTGACCCATAGCATCCTCGACGTCGAGCGTGATCGTCGACACGGAAGCATTTCAAGAGGAAACGAGCAGATGGCTTCGAGCTTTGCGATTCTCTCGGGGGTGATCACGGTCTTCTTGACCGTGGCGCTGATCGAGTTTCAGCGGCACCAACGACGGGTGTTCGCCATTCCACACCGAATCCACGTCAACGGTACCCGGGGCAAGTCGAGCGTCACGCGTTTGATCGGCGCGGGTCTACGCGCCGGTGGCCTGCGTACCGTCACCAAGGTCACCGGTACCTTTCCGCGCTTGATCCTCGGTGACGGCAACGACGTGCCCGTGCACCGCAAGGCGGCCCCGACGATTCTCGAGCAGCTCGCCATCGTCGACTTCGCGCTGGCCCGCGACACCGAAGCGCTGGTCATCGAGTGCATGGCGCTCGACCCTCGATTCCAACGCATCACCGAGGAGCAAATGGTCCACGCCACCTTGGCGGTCTTCACCAATGTCCGTCTCGATCACACCGATGTCATGGGACGCACGATCGAAGAAATCGGTGTCTCGATGGCCAATACGATTCCACGCAACGGCCGTCTCCTGACCGCGGAACGCGACCATGTCGACATGCTCGGCCGATTGAGCAAGGCCAAAGGCACCGAGATGGTGGCGATCCGACCCGACGACATCACCACCGACGACATGGCCGGGTCGGATCGCCACCATCTCGGTGCCTTTGGCCTTGCTCAATCGGCCGAGCATGTCGACATGGTCGCGTTCCGCGGTCAGGAGACGGCCGTTGCGTGGAATCGTATTGGCCATCG
>JBCDBH010000315.1:0-6860 GCA_039184055.1 Acidobacteriota bacterium | reverse complement strand
TGACCGCCCAGGGTCTCGATTCACTGTCGGCGATCGAGCTCCGCCACGATGTCGAAAAGGCCTTGGAGGTGACGCTGCCGCTCGAATCCTTGATCGAAGGCGCGAGTCTCGACGAGCTGGCGACCAACGTGCTCGAGACGACTGTTCGTCCAGTCACGGCCATCCCGATCGGTAACCTGGACGGTGACCAGCCGGTCGATCACGGTCAGCGTGCACTTTGGTATCTCCATCGCATGGCTCCGGAGAACCGCGCCTACACGATCGCTGGCGCGGCACGATTGCTCGGCACGGTCGATCTCGATGCGCTCGAGCGTGCCTTCGACGCTCTCGGTTCCCGTCATCCCGCGTTGCGCACGACCTTTCACGAGGTCGATGGTAAACCCGTTGTGCGCGTGGCCGATGCGCCTCTTTCGAGCTTTCAGGTGGTCACCACCGACGATCTCGCCGCGGCGATCGCCTCGGCGACTCGGCTACCGTTCGATCTGAGCACGGGGCCACTTTTCCGCGTAACCGTTTTCCGTCACGGTGATGACACGGTGGTCCTGCTCGCCGTCCATCACATCATCGCGGATTTCTGGACGTTGGCGATCTGGGTCCGCGAGCTCGGCCCGCTCTACGACGAGATGGCACACGGCCGCGCCGCCGAGCTCGAGCCGCTGACTCTGAGCCCCGTCGATGTCACCCGGTGGCGCCAGGAGCGACTCGATTCAGATCTCGGCGAGGTGCTCTTGTCGTATTGGAAGAGCCATCTCGAGGGCGATCTTCCCTTGCTCGATCTGGCCACCGATCGCCCTCGCCCCACCGTCCAGACCTTCGATGGTGTATCGGTTCGACGAGCCGCCGATCACGCACTCACCAGCAAACTCGACCAGCTGACCAAGGCGTCCGGAGCCACCCCGTACATGGTGCTCCTGAGCGCATACCAGATCTTCCTCCATCGCTATTCCGGTCAGCACGACGTGCTCGTCGGCACGCCGACCGCGGTACGCAACCATCCATCGATCGCACCGCTCGCCGGCTATTTCGTCAACCCGGTCGTGTTGCGTAGCACCGTCGACGACACCACCACCGTCGCAAGCCATCTTGCCGCGACCCGACAACACGTGCTCGGGGCCTTGGCGCACAACGAGCTGCCGTTTCCCACTCTGGTCGAACGACTCGGAGGCAACCGAGACAGTGGGCGTTCGCCGCTCTTTCAAGCGATGTTCGTCTACCAGACCGAACGAGGCATCGAGCAACGTGGTCTCGGTGGCTTGGCTCTCGGTATCGAGGGCACGCGTCACCAAACCGGTAGCCTCGAGCTCGAAGCCGTTCCGGTGGACCGCCAGGCGGCGCAATTCGATCTCACCTTGACCGCCGCCGAAGTCGACGGGCATCTCCATACCGAGCTCGAAGTCAACGCCGCACTCTTCGATCGCGACAGTGCCGAGCGCATGCTCGAAAGCTTTCACGCTTTGCTGGCCGGGTTCGTCACCGACCCCGATGCCACCGTAGCTACCCTGCCGATGCTCGGCGAAGAGGGCCGTCGCACCCTCGAAGCCTGGAATCCACCGATCGATGATCGTCCCCGCGTGTGCCTGCCACATCTCATTCTCGAACAGGCGCGCACGACCCCTGACGCCATCGCCATGATCGACGGTGAACGCGAGCTCACCTACGGCCAGATGGCCCGTGGCGCGGCACGGATCGCGCGCCATCTCGAAACGCTCGGTGTCTCCACCGAGGTAACGGTCGGAATCTGTGTCGACCGGAGCGCCGAGATGGTCGCCGCCATGCTCGGTATTCAATTGGCGGGGGGTATCTACGTGCCGCTCGATCCGAACTATCCGAGCCAGCGTCTCGGCTTCACCCTCGAAGATAGTCGCGCGCCGGTGATCATCACCAGCGCGGCGACGCGGAATGTTCTGCCCGCGCACGATGCGACACTCGTCGACCTGGACGACTTCACGCTCGATGCCGAAGCCGGGCTCGATGAAACCGTGATCGATACGCTTCTGGCGCGGCCGATCGACCCTGACAACGTCGCGTATCTGATCTACACCAGCGGCTCGACGGGTCGTCCAAAGGGTGTAGCGATCCGTCACGGCTCGGCGGCGATGCTGGTGGATTGGAGTGAGCACGTCTACGACGACGATCTGATGACGGGCATGCTCGCCTCGACCTCGATCTGCTTCGATATCTCGGTCTTCGAGCTCTTCGTCACCATGGCGAGAGGTGGCACGGTCATCCTCGCCGACAACGCGCTCGCGGTGCCTACCTTACCGGCGGCGCAACGGATCAAGCTCGCCGACACAGTACCCTCGGCGATGGCGGAGCTGAGTGCCGCCGGCACGATTCCGAGCTCGGTCGAGGTCGCCAATCTCGCCGGTGAGGCCTTCTCCGCCGAGCTCGTCAGCCGCCTCCACGATCAGGGAATCCGCACGGTCTACAACCTCTACGGGCCGTCGGAGGATACGACCTTCACCACCTGGGCCCACGTGCCGGTCGGCGAGCCACGACCCCCCGTTGGCCGCCCGATCGACGGTACCCAGATCTATCTGGTCGACGCCAACCTCCAACCCGTGCCCGTCGGTGTTCCAGGTGAAGTGATGATCGGTGGCGCCGGAATCTCTCGTGGTTATCTCGGCCGTCCGAGCTTGACCGCCGATCGCTACATTCCCGATTTCGTTTCCGGTCGACCCGGTGCACGTCTCTATCGGACCGGTGATCTGGCCCGTTGGCGCAACGATGGTCAGCTCACCTTTCTCGGCCGCTTCGACCACCAGGTCAAGGTTCGGGGCTTTCGGATCGAAATGGGTGAAATCGAGAGCGAGCTTCTCGCCCTCGACCAGGTCGACGACGCGGTCGTGGTGGCTCATCGCGGCGCCAGTGGCGACGAGTTGGTCGCCTATGTCGTCCTCACCACGGGGGAGGCCTCCGCCCTCCGAGCGGCGCTCGGTCAACGACTACCCGGGTTCATGGTGCCCGGAATCTTCGTCGTGCTCGATGCTCTACCCCGTCTTCCCAACGGCAAGATCAACCGTCATGCCCTACCCGAGCCCGATCGTGATCGCTCGGCCACCCGCGCCGATTACGAGCCTCCAGAGACCGAGGTCGAGCACATGCTGGTCGACATCTGGCGCGAGGTGCTCGAGATCGAGCGGATCGGCATTCACGACAATTTCTTCGAGCTCGGTGGCCACTCGTTGATGGCCACCCGTGTGCTCTCCAGGGTTCGTGACGCCTTCGGCATCGAGCTTTCAGTGCGTGCGCTTCTCGCCTCGCCCACCGTGGCCGGACTGCAGGAAGCGATCGCCGAAGCCCTGCTCGCCGATGCGGACGAAGAGACTCGCGAAGCCCTGCTCGCCGAACTCAACGCAAGCTGACGAAACCGCCCGGAACGGCCCAGATCACCCCGAGACCGGGGTGGTCGTTACATATTCTTGACCACCCATTCAAGAAAATCCTTGACCGATCATTCCACAATGGATATCGTCTCGTTGTCATGGCGGGACGACCCAAGCAATACGATCGCGACGACGTACTCGACCGCGCCCTCACCCTCTTTTGGGACAAAGGGTACGAGGCCACGGGTGTCGCCGATCTCACCTCGACTTGCGGTCTCGGCCGGCAGAGTCTCTACAACGCGTTTGGAGACAAACGCGGGCTCTTCCTCGCAGCGCTCGGTCGCTACAATTGTGCCTTTGGCGGCCAGGTCATCGAACGTCTTCGCGACCCCAACGAGGATCCGCTCGCCAGCATCGCCACCGTGCTCTCGACACACCGGGCCGAGAAACCCGCCACGGGTTGTCTCGTCGCCAATACCGCCGCCGAGCTCGGTCCTCATGACGAGGAAATCGCCGCCGCTCTTCGGCGCCAGGTCGATTTGATCCGCGGCGGTTTCGAGTCCGCGCTCGGTCGCCTCCAGGAGACGGATCGGCTCCATCCCAAGCTCACTCCCGAGACTGGCTCTCACCTGCTGATCGCGGTGATCGAAGGCATGGCCGTGCTCGATCGGCTCGGTGTCGACAGTGATCAGCTCGACAGCATCGTCGCGACCGTTCTCGACCGTCTTACACCCGACGAATCCACCTGAAGACGAATCTGAAACCCCCACGAACCAACGTGTACCTGAAACTTGACCAAGTGATCAAAAACCCAGCGTGAGCTGGATCATAAACGGGCCGAGCAGCCCACGAGGAGAGCACCCATGAGCACACTAGAAGGAAAAGTCGCTGTCGTTACCGGAGGCAATAGTGGCATTGGTCTTGCCAGCGCCCAGGCCTTCGCCGAAGCTGGAGCCCATGTCATCGTCTTTGGCCGCAACCAGGAAACCCTCGATGCCGCCGTCGCTCAGATCGGTCACGGTGCGGTCGGCATCCAGGGTGACGTCACCAGCGGTAACGATCTCGATCGTCTCTACAGCACCGTCAAGGACACCCATGGTGGTCTCGACATTCTCTTCGCCAACGCTGGTGTCGCATTCTTCCAGCCCTTCGCCGAGAGTGACGAAGGCTTCTTCGATCACCAAGTCAATATCAACATCAAAGGCACGTTCTTCACGATCCAGAAGGCTCTCCCGCTGCTCCGCGAAGGAAGCTCCGTACTCGTCAACACCTCGGTGGTCAACGTCATGGGTATGCCGGGTGCGTCGGTCTACTCGGCGACCAAAGCCGCTCTGCGTTCACTCGTCCGCACCCTAGCCGCCGAGCTCACCCAACAAGGCATCCGCATCAACGCCATCGCCCCAGGACCGATCGAGACTCCGATCTTCGAGCGCACCGGCATGAGCGAGGCCGAACAACACGGCTTTGCCCAACAGGTGCTCGGAACCGTTCCGATGGCCCGCTTCGGTAAGCCCGAAGAAATCGCGAATACGGCACTCTTCCTCGCTAGCGACGCATCCAGCTACATCACCGGTAGTGAGATCTCGGTCGATGGCGGCATGACCCAAGTCTGACCACGGAATCGCGGCAACGGCCGCCGGCCATCACTGCGGCGACAATATGCGAAAAAGGGGTGATCTCGGTTTCTACGGGATCACCCTTTTGCTGTGTTGAATCAGCTGTGCTGATTTGCTCTGGCTGTTCGATTGATGCCGATCGCCTCGGTTTTACGATCAATCATAGAGGACCTATTCGGTACGGAATATCGATCATTTAGGACCTATTTGGTACGGAATGCCACTTGAAATACAATCTCGATTTCTCATGACGATCTCGAGTCATGCTCATGTCTAGCCTAGCGAAAGAAAAGTATTTACGGTAGCCTTGGACGACTTTTCTGGTCAAGAGCCTACTCGGCACCCGTCCGCTTTCTCAATCGAAGCGGCGGCATGAATTTCGTTCAAGGAGATGTGCAATGAGATCTTCGTGGTGGAAAGAATCTATCCTTCCGAAACCTCCTACACCCACGGCGTGGCTGCTGCTCCAAGTCGCGCTACCGATCCTTTTCCTCGTGGCTTGTCAGCCGGCCGATCAAACCACGACTCCCGTCGAGGAAGAGTACGAGGTCACGACGACCACCGCGTGTGAGCCGAGCACGGGCGAGGTGGATTTTGGCTGCTCGGCACCGCCCAATACCTTTCAGACCTCGTCGCTGAGCGGGACCGATCTCGGTACAGCCTTTGATTCATGGGCGTGGAGCACCTTCGCGGCGCTCAATTGGCCGGCACTGGAGTCGACCGACAGCACCACGTATCCGACCGGCTTTGTCCGGGGCGTACCGGACACCACTCAGACCTTCACCGGCGCGACCTCGACCGATGTGGCGGTGTGGGAGACCTTCAAAGAGAAGCGTGAGCTCTTCAACGACCTAGCAACGTCGGACGCTTGGCAGGACTTCACCTTCGACACCACCTACTCCCCCACCTTTGCCGGGGGCAATGTGGAAGCCTGTGCCGATATCGACGAGACATTGCACGCTAGGGTGCAAGCCCAGCCGCGGGTGATGGCGCAGCTCTCCAAGCAGACCTTCAACACCGCCGACGAGACCGCCGAGGTCGCCTCGCCGGCGCAGGAGTCGACCAACACACTGTGCGCGGGCTTCAGCGGCTCGACGCTAGACAGCTGTCAGAAGATTCTCTTCCCACCACCCGAGAATGGCAGCAAGAATGACACCTACACGGCAAGTGAGGACAACTCGCGGAATCCTGTTGGCCCCCGGGTGTTCAAGGGTGATCCAGCGACCGAGAACTTCATCTACTACGAAGTGAAGCTCAATTACGACTACTACCGCTATGTCGCTGACAACGGACTCAACGACTACGACACGGCTGTCGAGCAGGCCCAGGCGCAGAAGATCCAGCTGCCGATTCGCACCAACGCCCAGGCGGCCCCGGGACCGAATTCGCAAGCATTGGCCAACTACGATGCTGCCACGGTCGCGACGTGTTACGCGAACCAGCTCGACAACTGTGACAGCAGCTTGAGCAACTTCGGTAGTGGCATCGATGCTTCGAATCTGCCCCAGGTCGGCGCGATGCAGCTCAAGGCGGCGTGGCTGCCGACGTCGCTCCTCGATGGATCGACCAGCGATTACCACACCACCACCGCGATCTACTACAAGACCTCGGAAAGCCAACCCGAGGGTCTGTGCTACGACGTACAGGACTTCGGCCTGCTCGCTCTACACATCATCCAGCGGATCCACGGCGGCACCTCGGCCGACGAAAAAGGTGAAACCATCGGCGGCACCTACATCTTCGCCACCTGGGAGCACGAGTCGATCGCCGACGGTGACGGCTACACCTACGTTCAATACTTCGCTGAGGCCGGGACCGAGCAGGACGATCCACAGCCGTACCCGAACACCTCGGACGGCATTCAAGTCGCCCGGTTGACCCATGAAGTCGACACCGGGAGTGGCTCCGAGAGCGTGAC
>JBCDBH010000314.1:0-6894 GCA_039184055.1 Acidobacteriota bacterium | reverse complement strand
CGCGGTTGCCGGCGGGGTCGATGACTGCGGCCACCCGGCCCCTGGAATCGCGTTCGAGGCGGATCTGTTCGATCGGCTGCCTCGACGGATCGTAAGTGGTAAGCGCATCGGTGCGCACCTCGACGCGATTACCGATCGGGTCGGTGACGGAACGCAGGGCGCCGGTGTTGGAGTCGAAGATGTAGACCGAGCCGTCATCAGACCCCACGGCATTGTGAAGCGGCGCGGTCACCGCAACCGTATCGCCGCTGATGCTCACCGCGCGCCCGAATTCATCAAAGGCCGCGCCATCGTCGGGTTGAAGCTCGGCGACCTGACCCCAATTGTCGGCTCCACCCTCGTTGCGCTCGAAGACGAACGCGGAGCCACTTCGCGTCGCGACCGTGTCACGCTCTTCGGATCCCACGACGATCACGTCGCCATCGATCGACACGTCAGAGCCGAAGAGATCCTGGCCCTGTGGTGTCAAGGGTTCGAGTCGCTTGACCAAACCCCAACTGTCCATGCCGCCGACGTCGCGACCATAAACATAGGCCGCGCCGGGTGGGGCGCCGATGCCGCGTTTGCGTGTACCGACCACCAACGTATCCCCCGACAGGGCCACCGAATAGCCGAACTCGTCGTCCTCGAGACCATCGAACGCCGTGAGTCGAATCACCTCACCCCAGTTGTCCGGGCCTCCCTGGTTTCGTTCGAAGATATAGACCGCTCCCATCTGGGAAACCGGCCCCTCTTCCGGTGCGCCGATCACCACCGTATCGCCGTCCATGGTCGCCGCAGTGCCAAAACGAGACGTGGCGTCGGTCGTCGAGCCGTTGATCTCGACCGTCTCGGTGCGTTCGGGCAAAGGCGAGGCTCGATTCATCAGCTCGAGCACCGAGGATCGTGGGGGAGATGCAACGAGCGAGGGAGCGACGAGAAGCATGACGAACACGACAACCGAGAGGGCGGTAAGGGTGTGTGGCTTCATTCCGGATCTCCACTGTGGACGGTTCTTGGACACAAGCCTGCAGGCAACGATCATCTTCGTAGGCGCAAACCGTCGAAAAACGTGCTCAGCCGAGACAGATCATTGTCGACACGATACGTAGAGAGCACAGACCAACAACGCGCGGCCGCGGCGCGAGCAAGCGGAGGTTCTCGATGTCTCGCAAACACGTCGTGTGGATGCTCGCTATCCTCATGCTGATCGCCGGTCTGACTGTGGACTGATCACGGCGCCGAACTGATCACGGCGCCGGAAAGACCATCTGCCATGCCGCGAAGTCACCGCTCTCGAAGCCATCGGTAAAAGCGATGTCGAGCTCGAAGACATAGGCCTCACCTGAATCAGGATCGTTTCCTTCGGCCTGGGCCGCACCGATGATCACGGTTTGCCCATCGGCCGTGAGGCTCGAGCCGAAGAAATCGGAGGCCGCGCCAGAAGATGGGAACAGCTTGGCGACTCCCGTCCAGGTACCGGCGTCGTTGCGTTGGAAGAGGTAGGCGGAGCCCGAGTCTTCTCCATAGACGAAGTCACTGACGGAGGCCGCTAGGAGGATGTCGTCGGCAATGTGAACCCTGAGGCCGAGATGGTCGCCGGTCGTTCCGTCCGGAGCGGTCAAGATGGCGAGCAAACCCCAGGCGTTCGGACCACCGAGTTCGCGTTCGAAGACATACACCGCGCCATCCCTGAGCGCCATGGTGTCCTCGAGTGGATGACCGACCACCAGCGTGTCCGCCTCGAGAGAAACCGCATAACCAAAGAGGATGTCAGACGCAGGATCGAGGGCGTTGAGACGGATCAACTGCCCCCACATATCCGGCCCGTCTTGATTGCGCTCGAAGATATACACCGAACCATCGTTGTTGCCGACCGGATCGTGCTCCGGCGCGCTCACCGCAATGGTGTCGCCACTGATACTCACCGCGAATCCGAATTGATCGTTCGACGCACCATCGTCGGGTTGAAGCTCAGCGACCTGACCCCAATTGTCAGCTCCACCCTCGTTGCGCTCGAAGACGAACACCGAGCCATTATCCACACCGGCGGTGTTTCGTTCAAAAGACCCGACGACGATCACATCTCCATCGATCGAAACGGCGGAACCGAACAAATCGTCATCTTGTGCTGGCAGTGGAGCCTCGAGTCGCTTGACCAAGCCCCAACTGCCCATCCCGCCGACGTCCCGGCCATAGACATAAGCCGCGCCGGGTGGGGCGCCGCCCCCTTCTTTATTCGTACCGACCACCAACGTGTCACCTGAAAGGGCCACCGAAAAACCGAACTCATCTTCCTCTTCACCGTCGAACGCGGTGAGTCGAATGACCTCGCCCCAGTTGTTCGGGCCTCCCAGGTCGCGTTCAAAGAGATAGACCGCGCCCATCTGGAACACGGGACCCTCTTCCGGTGCGCCGATCACCACGGTGTCGCCATCCATGGCCGCCGCGACGCCAAAGAAGGACGTAGCGTCGGTCGTCGAGCCGTTGATCTCGACCGTCTCGCTGCGTTCGGGCAACGGCGAGGCCCGATTCACGAGCTCGGGTGCCGAGGATCGTGGGGGAGATGCAGCGAGCGAGGAAGCGACGAGAAACATGACGAACACGACAGCCGAGAGGACGGTCAGGGGGTGTGGTTTCATTCCGGATCTCCACTATGGACGGTTCTCGAACATGAGCCTGGACACTCGGCAAGGCGCAAACCGTCGAAAAACGTGCTCAACCGAGACAAAACACGTCGACACGACACGTAGAGAGCACATACCAACAAACGCGCGGCCGCCGCGCGAGTACGTGGAGGAGGTTCGATGTCTCGCAAACACGTCGTGTGGATGCTCGCTGTACTCATGCTGATCGCCGGTCCGCTCGCCGCCCAGCTCACCGTTACCGCAACCGAGCTCGAAGTGGTCAACGGTACGACGTCCGACGTCTATGCCAATCTCGTTCTCGGTCAGCCGCCGGCCAGTCCACCGCCCAATTGTTCCAACCTGGGCAACCAGATCAAATCGCTCACCGACACACGGCTCGTCTTCGTATCGAGCAACGGCGGCACCAAGATCTCCTTTACCGTACCGACCGCAGCCGACGACAAGGGCTACTACAAATTGGCCGCTGGCGAGAGCATCACCTACATGCCCCAGCCGTGCGCCAGTGGCGACAACGACTGCACTCCGGCGCTGACCTTCAACTTCTTTTTCACCGCCAGCGACGACGGTTTCGACGCCAACAACGGCTGTAGCAACGCCACCTTTCCCAACGCCACCAACCTCGCCGAAGGCTCGATCAACTTCTCGATCAACGGTTCCGTGGGTTCTGGGTGCGCCAACCCCGACACCACCGACATCAGCGCGGTCAACGGCGTCAACGCCAAAATCGCCATCGACACCAGCGGTAGCGGTTGGCCGTATCCCTCGGCGCAAAACGGCGCGCTCGGTACCAACGCCGACCGCAACGGTGTCTTCGGCTGGGCCGCCACCAACTGCACCAACAGCGCCGGCTTTCCCAACCCGAGCACGGTGTGCGCCGCCCCGGTCGACGCTCCCGTCGCTCCCGCGAGCGGCCAGTGCACCACGCCGAACGGCACCAACTACGCACCCATCTCGCTCGGCACGCCGGGCGCGACGCAATACTGCGCCCAGCTCAGCGACTCCGGTACCTGCAACAACCAGCGCACCGCCAGCACCACCGGCGGTACCGTCACCGTGACCTACAGCGGCTCGATCGCGCCGAAGAATTGATCCGTGGAGCTCGCATGGCCCGGTCGGTCGACCGGGTCTCATGCCGCCGTCGCGTCGTCCGTCGAAGTGGACTTCGTGGGCCAGAACGGCAACGAAAAAAACAGCCCGCCGACCAGACACAGCAACCCGAGCACGAGCCTCACGGAGTAATGGTAGATCCGGCGTTGATAGACCGTCTGCGCTGGGTCGTTCGGATCGTATGGGGTCGAGAACGTATCTCCAGTTCTGAGAGCCGGATCACCCAGCGACGGGTAGTACTTGACCTTGACTCGGCTACCCACGAACTCACGCCCGTCGACCTGGTAGCGGAAGCGAAAGTCCATGTAGCGCGTCGTCACCATACGTTGTTGCGAAAACCGACTCCGTTCATAAAGCTTGACATCGAGCACCGTCGCTTCGGTCTCGGGCCACGACAGCGAGCGTAGGGAAAGGATCAGTGGTGGCCCGTTCGCGACGAAAAGATAGAGCGACAGCCCGAATAGAGCGAGCGCGAAGAGCGCGGCGGTCACCTTCGTTCGTTTGTCGAGCTTCATCGCCCATCATCATACTCGGCCTGCCTCAGGGTCCACAGGGATCGCCGTATCCGGCGCAACAGCCGGTGCCCGTGCACGACGTGGTGAGCATGTTGACCTGGATCTGACCGGTATTGCCGAGCGCGCGATAGTGCCCGACACCGTCGGCATCGCCACCCAGAACATTGAACACCGACCAATCCGTGAAATCGAAATCGAGACCATAGGCAGGCGTGCCAAAACCGACGTCGAGCTGGGCTTCGACATTCGAATAGCCATCGAAGCGCGCCGTGGCTCCACAACCAGAGTAGGGGCTGGCGAGACCGCAGAGCACCTCGTCGTGAATATCGGCGCTCAGCGTATAAAAGAGGGTGCTTCGCCCAGCCGGCTCATCGCGAAAGCCACCGTTGCCCAGACGTGGATTCCACGTCCACCAACTATGCGGATAGAGCCCGAAGATGTCGGGATCGAACACGTTTTGCGAGCCACAGGTCGGCGCCGACGGATTGGCGTTGCCGACATAGAAACAGGTCGCCAAACCACGCATCCCGCCGGCGATACCGATGAATCGACGTAGCGAGCTCCACAGACCGCCTTCCTCGACCGCGAACAGCGACATCGTGACCCCGAGCGAGTGACCGATCACATCGACCTGACTCGAGCCCGTATACGCTTTGACATCCCACAGGAAATCCGCGATCAAATCCGCCTTCGAAGGCCTGTGGTAGTTCAGCTGAGGCGTCAGCCGTTCCGTCGACGACAGCCATGTGATCCCAAACAGCTCACAATCGTTATAGCCCGCGGCACGAAACGCCTCGTACACCGACGGCGCGCCCGTCGAGTTGGGCAAATCAAAGCTCGTCGCCTGATCGCCATTGCCATGGATGAACACCACCGGTGTCTTGCTCGCCATACAGCTTCCACCGCCAAAACCGCCGTACGGCGCATACGGTGCAAAACCACCGGCAAATTGCTGACTACCACCGTTGACATCGAGCGCACCCGCTGAGCCCGCCACAAGGAACAAACACACCGTGATGAAAAGAAACCTCTCCATATCAACCTCCTATCTCGCCAAAAGTAGAAAACCGAACGCCTGATCGGTATTCTTTCGAGCGCAAAGAAAGCAGTCAAGGAACAGCGCGGCAAAGTCAGCTAACGGGGTGGGGCACCCTTCCGGCTCATCTCGGATTGGAGAGCCCCTGTACCGGCGAGGCACACTCGAGCGCGCGAGGATCAGACTCCCTGGTGAAACTGCGTGGAGACATACTCATTTCTGCATATTGACTTTTTGTCTGACAGTCTTGTACCCTGGTATCAGGTCGAGAGGAAAAGTTGTTGCTGCAAGGTATCAGTAACGTCAAGAGGAAGAGTCTCTCTTCAGTGGGTTCTCATGCCATAAGAACCTGGCATATCCTTTCGTTGAAAAGAGAGATTTGCTTCCATTCTTCCAGTGTGATGCCTCAATCCATGGCGACAACATCGTGCGCACCGGTGCGCTTCCGCGCCGTTCGCCATACGAGAGGGGTTGAATTGTGAAGAAAAACCGTCTAATCATGCTCGTCGCGACGATCGCCGCTGCCATATTGCTCGTTGCTGCCTTTCCGGGTCGCCAAGCGGCCGAGGCACCGAACGTCGATTGGGGCAAGCGTCTGACCGAAGCCGCCAACCAGGCCGGCGTCGCAGTCCAGACCGACCAGATGTTCACCATGGAGCGCGATGGCGTGCGCTTCACCGGTGGTGTGATCGATGGCTTCGAGACCACCCCGGCGACCGATCTGCCCGGTGGCATCGACTACGCGTTCGGTTACCTTTCGGTTCCCGATGCGGGTATCCAAGAGGACTTCTACACCTTCCGCGTTTCCACGCCGGGTCAGCCGAGGCTCGGTGACAACACCGGTACGGTCGAGCTGATCGATCGCAACGGCAATATTGCCCATCGTTTCGAGAGCGCCATCGAAGTCTCGTCGTTGACCGTGCCCGCGAACCCAGCGGCACCGCAGTCGGTCATGACCGGTAGCCTCGATGTCGACGCCCAGTTCCAGCGCATTTTCATCGGTATCTGGGTGCGTTGCCCCAACGGCATGTGGGTCTGCGTCGAGATCACCATCGACTTCCACGGTTTCTGATCGAAACCTACCGGACCAGAGTCTGAGGTTTCGGCAACGGAGTTCTGAGACTTCTGGTCCGGAGTTCAGCTGCTGGCCGGCATCGGACCGACGATGCCGGCCCGGTCTCCAATCCGCGGAAGCAAGCATCTACCGTCGGTTCACCTTCGCGACCGTCCGCCTAGTGTTCCCAAGATGATGCGTTCGAGGAGCAGGGTCGCCGCGACCATGACTGAGCCCGCGAGCAACCAGCTCGCGATGATCACTAGGTAGGAGACCACGTTAGGCTCGAATTTTCCGCCCTGCGACGTCACGGCAAGAAGCCAAATTGCTGCGCCTGTGATCCAGACTGACGCAATGAGAACGATCTTCTGAACGCGCCCAAAGGAGCTCCAGAATAGCGCTCCAGCCACGATCATCGGAGAACACCAAGTTAGCAGCCAGGTAACGTGAATGTGCCAGGGTGCATCCGAAACAACGATGGAAGCGCCGAACACCAGCATCAAAAGCGCGGTAAAGATCCAAAGGCGGCGTCTCATGCCTTCTCCTAGTCAGGAT
>JBCDBH010000313.1:0-6907 GCA_039184055.1 Acidobacteriota bacterium | reverse complement strand
GTCGTGCGCGGTGAAGCGGACCGATTTGGCATCGGTCTCGAGCACCGCGCGCTCGGGTGTGACGACGCTGAGATGGAGGATGTCCGCCATCAGGCCGCCGCCGCGAGATCTTCAGCTTTCTTGGCCGCATCCTCGATGGTGCCGACGTACATGAAGGCGCCCTCGGGGAGGTGGTCCCATTTGCCGTTACACAGCTCGTCGAACGACCGGATGGTGTCTTCGCGGCTGACGTACACGCCCGGGAAGCCGGTGAACTGCTCGGCGACGAAGAAGGCCTGTGACAGGAAGCGCTCGATCTTACGTGCTCGCGACACGATGACCTTGTCCTCTTCGGAGAGCTCGTCGACACCGAGAATGGCGATGATGTCTTGGAGATCTTTGTAGCGCTGCAGGATCTCCTGGACACGACGCGCCACCCGGTAGTGCTGTTCGCCGATGTATTCGGGCGCCAGGATGCGGCTCGAGGAGGCGAGAGGATCGACCGCCGGGTAGATGCCTTTGTCGGAGATACGACGCTCGAGGTTGACGGTACTGTCGAGGTGAGCGAACGCGGTGGCCGGCGCCGGATCGGTGTAATCGTCGGCCGGAACGTAGATCGCCTGGATCGAGGTGACAGCGCCGTTTTTGGTCGAGGTGATGCGCTCTTGGAGCTCACCCATCTCGGTGCCGAGCGTCGGCTGGTAACCGACCGCCGAGGGCATACGACCGAGCAACGCCGACACCTCGGAACCCGCCTGGGTGAAGCGGAAGATGTTGTCGACGAAGAGCAGGGTGTCGGCACCGGTTTGATCGCGGAAGTGCTCGGCCATGGTGAGCGCCGAAAGCGCGACGCGGAGACGCGCACCGGGCGGCTCGTTCATCTGACCGAAGACCATGACGGTCTGATCGATGACGCTTTTGCCGGTATCGCCGATCTTGGCGTCCTGCATTTCGAGCCAAAGATCGTTGCCTTCACGGGTACGCTCACCGACACCGGCAAAGCACGAGTAACCGCTGTGGAAACGCGCCAGACGGGCGATCAGCTCCTGGATGATGACCGTCTTGCCGACACCCGCGCCACCGAAGAGACCGGCCTTACCACCACGCACCAGCGGGCAGAGAAGGTCGATGACTTTGATCCCGGTCTCGAAGATCTCGGTTTGGGTCGAGAGTTGATCGAGCTGGGGCGGCTGACGGTGAATCGGCCGCATCTCTTTCGTTTCGACCGGACCCTGACCGTCGATCGGCTCGCCGACCAGATTGAACACGCGACCGAGCACCTCTTCACCGACCGGCACCGCGATCGGTGCGCCGGTGTCGAGCACCTGCTGGCCACGCTTCAAGCCGTCGGTCGAACCGAGGGCGACCGCGCGCACGCGACCGCCGCCGAGATGCTGCGCGACCTCGCACCACAGGGTGGAGGTGCTGCGCTCGCCGAGCACGATCTGCTCGACCTCGACCCGCAAGGCGTTGTAGATCGCCGGCAGCTGGTCCTCGGAAAATTGCGCATCGAGCGTCGAGCCGATCACCTGGGTGATCGTGCCCCAATTGCCGTCTTGCTGTTCCTTGCCATTGCTCATCAGGCTTCTCCGTCTTTGCTGGGATTCACTCGAGTGCCGCGGCACCGCCGACGATGTCGAGCAGCTCCATGGTGATGTGGGTCTGCCGCGCCCGGTTGTACTGGCGGGAGATGTCTTTGATCATGTCGCCGGCCGCGTCGGTCGCCGCCTTCATCGCCACCATCCGAGCCACCTGCTCGGAAACCGCGGCGTCGAGAAAGCACTGGAAGAGCCGCTGCCGTACGCTCGCCGGCAAAAGGTCGTCGAGCAAGGCTTCTGGGCTCGGGGAGATTTCGTATTCGATCGCGGGACCGGTCGTGTCGCTGTCCGCGCCGACCAGGTCAGGGGTCAACGGTAGCAACCGGATCACCTCCGGTCGCTGCACGCCGGTGGAGATGAACCGCATGTAGACCACCGACACCGAGCTGATCTCGCCCGCCAGAAAGCGGTCGATCTGCGCCTGGGCGACTGGCTCGATTTGCGGGAAACGAGGCCGATCGTCGATCGAGGTCGTGCTCTCCGCCACCTCGCGACCGAGGAAGCGGAAGTAGCTGAGCCCCTTCTTGCCCACCATGTGGACATCGACCGGGTTCTCCTGATCATCGAGCCAGCCGACCGCGCTCCGCAACACGTTGGCGTTGTAGGCGCCGCACAGACCGCGATTGCTGGTGATCACGAGCAGGGACTCGCGATCGGCGTCGTTGGTCTCCATGAGAGGGTGGCGTAGCTCGCCCGCGGCGCGCGCGAGATCGGCCACCAGCTCTCCCAATTTGTCGCTATAGGGCCGGCCGGCGATGGCGTCGCTGTAGGCTTTCTGAAACCGCGAGGTCGCGATCAGCTCCATGGTGCGCGTGATCTTGCGGATGTTGCGCACCGCCTTACGACGTTTGACCAGCTCTCTTCGATTCGCCATCAGTCGCTCCCGGCGACGAGATCAAGCCGCGGACGCGGCCTGATCCGCCTCCTCGGCTTCTTTCTTGAAAGTGCTCTTGAAGTTGTTGATGACGTCGGTCATCTGGCTGTTCAGCTCGTCGCTGAGCTGGCCCTTGGCTTCGATTTCCTCGAGAATCTCGGGGAATTCGTCTTCGATGTGCCGAATCAGGGCCGACTCGAAAGGCAGCACCAGGTTGATCGGCAGATCATCGAGCAGGCCGCGGGTACCGGCGAAGATGCTGATGATCATCTTGTCGAAGGGGTACGGCGCGTATTGCGGCTGCTTGAGCAATTCGACCATGCGACGACCGCGGTCGAGCTGCTGCTGGGTCGCCGCGTCGAGCTCGGTACCGAGCTGCGCGAAGGCCTCGAGATCGCGGTAGGCCGCGAGATCGAGACGCAGCGAACCGGCGATCTTCTTCATCGCCTTGCGTTGCGCGCTACCACCGACACGCGACACCGAGGTGCCGACGTTGACCGCCGGACGCACACCACCGTTGAAGAGGTCGGGCTCGAGGTAGATCTGACCGTCGGTGATCGAGATCACATTGGTCGGAATGTACGCCGAAACCTCGCCTTCGAGCGTTTCGATGACCGGCAGCGCGGTCATCGAGCCGCCACTGTCGGGGAAGCGATGGACTTTGAAATCGTCCTTGTCGTCGAGGCTGGACAACCAGGCCTCGGCGCGCTCTTTGCCCTCGGGACGGTGGTAGATACCGGCCGGATCGTCGGGACGATGCTCTTCGGTGGCGCCGAACCCATCGGGATGGGCGCGCGCCAAGGAGCGATCGGTGGCGTCGTCGGCGGTGTCTTTGGGGACGACCGCGAACTCTTCGCGCAATTTGACCGCACGCTCGAGCAAACGCGAGTGGAGGTAGAAGACGTCACCCGGATAGGCCTCACGACCCGGCGGACGACGCAACAACAACGAGAGCTGACGATAGGCCTGCGCCTGTTTCGACAGATCGTCGTAGATCACCAGCGTCGCGGCACCCTGGGTGTACATGAAGAACTCGGCCATGGTGGCGCCGGAGTAGGGAGCGATGTACTGCAGCGGCGCCGGCACCGAAGCGGAAGCCGAAATGACGATGGTGTAGTCCATCGCGCCGTGCTCGCGCAGCTTCTCGACCACGCCGACGACGGTCGACTCCTTCTGACCGATGGCGACGTAGATGCAGATGACACCCCGCCCCTTCTGGTTGAGGATGGTGTCGACGGCGATCGCGGTTTTGCCGGTCTTACGGTCACCGATGATCAGCTCACGCTGGCCACGACCGATCGGAATCATGCTGTCGATCGCTTTGAGACCGGTCATCATCGGCTCGCTGACCGGCTGACGCTCGGCGATACCCGCCGCCTTGACCTCGAGCGGGCGTGAGTTCTCGGCCTCGATGACACCGAGACCGTCGAGCGGACGGCCGAGCGGGTCGACGACACGGCCGACCATCTCGTTGCCCACCGGCACGCTGAGCAGCTCACCGGTACGCCGGACTTCGTCACCTTCCTGAATCCCCAGGTAGTCGCCCAAGATGACGATACCGGCGGAGCTTTCTTCGAGGTTCAGAATCTGACCGCGCTGACCGGTTTTGGTGAACTCGACCATCTCACCGGCCATGGCGTTCGACAGGCCGTAGACACGGGCGATGCCGTCACCGACCTCGATGACTTTGCCGACTTCGGCGACATCGATCTCGCTGCGGTACTTCTCGATCTCCTCGGCGAGCACCGAGGAGATTTCATCGACTTTGATCTTCATGGAGTCTCTCCGGTCGCCTCGTCGCCCGTCGCCGACTCGAGGCCGCTGCGTCTTAAACGGTGCAGCTCACGCGCCGAGCGCTGGGCGAATGTGTGGCGGAGCTCGTTGATGCGACGACGCACGCTGGCGTCGATCTTTTCGTCACCGATCTGCAAGACGAAACCGCCGATCAAGCTCGGATCGACGATGATTTCCAGATCGGCCTCATGGCCCGTATACCGTGCCACCGCGCGTTCGAGATCGGCACGCAGAGCGTCCGACAGCTCGACCGCCGTGCGGACCGTGGCATCGACGCGACCGCTCGCCGCGAGCACCTCACGGCGCAACACCTCGACGATGGTCGGCAGCAAGTTCAGCCGCTCTTTGTCGTTGATCACCTGGAGCGCGTCGACCGTCAGATCGGACAGCTTGCCGCGGAACAACCGCTCCAAACTGTCGCGACGCTGAGTCGACTCGACCAACGGGCTGAGCAATTGAGCGAACGCTTCGTTGTCGGCGCTCAGCGCGGCGACTTGACGCAGCTCGTCCAGCAGCTCGGTGGTCTTGCCCTGACGATGCGCCAAGTCGAGCAATGCTCGACTGTAGATCCCGGCCAGCGCGACCTGTTTGTCGTCGACCTTCGCCATGTGGGTCTCCTAGTTGACGCGTGAGCCGGCGTCACCACGCGACTCGAGGTCGGCGATGGCTTCGCGGATCAGGCGCTCGTGATCGTCGGCCGTGAGCTCACGGCTGACGATGTCACCGGCGATACGGGTCGCCAACGAGGCGCTGGTGTCATAGAGATTCTTGATCGCGGTTTCTTCGGCGATCTTGATCTCACGCTTGGCGCGCTCGAGCCGTCGCTCGGCCTCTTCGGCCGCCTCGGTCTCGACACGAATACGGGTCTGGTCGGCATCCCGACGGCCTTCGTCGACGATCGCGGTCGCTTCGGCGCGAGCCTCGGCGAGGATGTCTTCGTATTTGGCCAGACGAGAAGCGGCCTCGTCGTGCTTGGACTTGGCCTCGGCCATCCAGTTGTACACCCGGTCTTCACGCTCTTGCAGCATCGCGACCATCGGGCCCCAGGCGAATTTGCCGAGCACGAAGAGCACGAGGCCGAAGATGACCAGGGTCCACAGGATGTTGCCGACGTCACCGGCGAAGATGTTGTCGCCGCCACCCTCGCTCGGCGCGGCGAGCACCGGCGCGGCCAGGATCAACGCGAGCGACAGAACGGTGAACAGCCGTGTAAAACGGCGTGGATTGTCAGTCATGTTCTGGATCCAGCATGGTTTTCGGTGTTGTCATCCAGCATGACACGCGGTTCACCCGAAGGTGAGCCTGCATCGCGAAACCGCCCCCGTCCCGTTGCGTGGGACGGGGCGGCTCGATGCGGGAAGCGTGTCGGTCTCAGCCCAGCGCGGCCAACAGGCCGACGACGACACCGAAGAGCGCGCTGACCTCGACCATGGCCGCGGTGATGATCATCGCGGTGGAGATCTGACCGGCCATCTCGGGCTGACGGGCGATCGCCTCGGTGGCGCTACCACCGATGCGGCCAATACCCATACCACCACCGATAACGGCCAGGCCGGCACCGATCGGACCAGCCAGCTTGCCGAAGTCGCCACCACTGCCGCCGTCCTGGGCGAACGCCGCGGGGGCGATGAGCAGCGCCAGGCCGGCCACGATCAGCATCAGGGTCCACTTGGTCTTGTTGCTCATGGCTCTCGTATCCTTCCTTCTGTTGGGTCTCTCGACGGTCCGCGTGGACCGCCGAGTCGTTGTCGATTCACTGCCGTCACCGACCGCTCGGCCGGTGATGGACGCTTGTGCCACCACGTCGTGGTAGCGGTTTTGAAAACTCTATCGCTCGGTAACCCTCTAATGTCCCGCCACCGCCTCGTCGTGGTGATCGTCGTGATGCAGGTTGACCGACATCCCGATGAACAGCGCGGTGAGGTAGGCGAAGATGAACGCCTGCAGCGAGGCGACGAAGATTTCCAGCAAGTTGATCGCCACGGACGCGACCACGGCGAGCAGAGCGAGCGGCATGCCGGCCACGTTCCCGAGCCCGTCGAGAGCGAGGAAGATGAGGCTGAACAGCACCGCCAGCAGAATGTGTCCCGCGAGCATGGCGACAAAGAGACGGATCGCCAGCGCGACCGTCCGAGCCAGGGTCGAGATGATCTCGATCGGCACCAAAATCGGCGCCATCCACACCGGCCCGGGGTTGAAATGCGCCAGGTACGTACCACCCTGATAGCGCAGACCACCGATCACCATCAGCAAAAGGGTCAAGAGGGCGAGCGTGCCGGTGACCCAGATGTTGCCGGTGGCGGTGCCGCCGAGCGACATGCCGACGAGCTTCTTGCTCAGTGTCTGAATGGGTAGCAGCCCGAGCAAATTCATCGTCAGGACGAAGAAAAAGACGCTCCAGACGTACTTTACATACTTGTCCGCGTACTTGCCCATCGCCGGCTCGGCGACTTCCTTGCGGAAGTACTCGCACACCATCTCGATCATGTTGCCGAGCCCGGTGGCCACCAAACCGCCGATCTCGTCACCGGATCGACGCTGGCGCACGGCCCAGGGCATGACGATACAGAGGATCAAACCAGCGAGGATGATCATCAGGATCTGGTCACTGAGAACCGTGACGACACCTTCGGGGGTCAACAGCCCCAAATCGAATTTGTGC
>JBCDBH010000312.1:0-7007 GCA_039184055.1 Acidobacteriota bacterium | reverse complement strand
GTTTGAAAGACGAGCTGTTGGTTTGAAAGACGAGCTGTTGGTTTGAAAGACGAGCTGTTGGTTTGAAAGACGAGCTGTTGGTTTGAAAGACGAGCTGTTGGTTTGAAAAACGAGCTGTTGGTTTGAAAAACGAGCTCTTCGGGCTATTCTCGAGGCACGAGCCAGTCTTCCGGCCAGTGGGTTTCGACCAGCGGGCGGAGCATCGCGCGCATCACTTCGACGGCCTCTTCACTGCCGCCTTGCGCTTCGATCCACATGCTGATCGCCAAGTTTTGCGGCTCTTCGCCCGGTGCTTCGCGGCGTAGACCGAGGATGAGCATGGCGCTCTTGACCTGTCGTAGGTTGGAGTAGGTCTCGACGGCGGCCGGGGCGACGTCGCTCGGTCCACGTTCGGCGGTGCGTAGCAGCTCGGTGGGGGTGCCGGTTTTGGCGTAGGCGGTGTAACGCACGCCGTCGGGCAGGGCCTGATTCAGCGTCGCGAGCTCGGAGGCGAGTCGATAGGCGGTACCGTCGACACGGTCGACCACGCCGGCCATCGAGTCGAGCACGAAACGACGAATACCGTCGTCGAGGGCGAGGTCGATCGGCGCGGCTTCCTGGTCGAGCGCGTAGAGCACCTCATCGTCTTGCTCGGGCGTGGGCGCGGCGACGCTCACCGTCTCGATCAGACGCGCGTCGATGGCCTTGCCGGTGAGCAGACGCGCCATGGCTTCGCTGAGCTGGAGGTTGGACCAGCGGTTGTTGCCGGCGCCGAGCAAGAGGGTGTAGAGATCCTGACGCAGCTGCTGGATCAGATTGGCGCGTAGGTTGACCTCTTCGGTGGCGACCGAAGCGAAGGCGGCGGCGGAGCGATGTCGGGTGTCGCCGAGTGTGGCGTCGAAGACCGGTCGCCAGGGCTCGAGATCGAGACGATCGACGATGGTGCCTTCTTTGTAGTTGATCCGCGCTCCGAAGATGTCGCGCATGGCGCGGAAAAACGGCTCTTCGGCGACGTCGGCGAGCTCGGTGGCGTTGTCAGTCTCGTTTTTGACGATCGGCAGACGTGGCCGCGCGCGGGCGGTGCGGCCACTCAGCGTATAGCGATCGAGCGGGTCGAGCGCGCCGAGGCGCTCTTCGCGTGGCATCGCCCCCGACCAATCGGCCATGGCCAGCAGACCGAGAGCGATCATGTAGCGATTCGACGACCGCGCCATGAAGTCGGCGAAGTCGATGGTCGGGGAGGCGCCGCAATCAGCGGGCAGGTTGTAGGTGCCGAGCGGATAGCCGAGGAAGGTCTCGGGTGGCTCGGCGCCTCCGCCCCAACACGGCAACTGCAAAGAGCGCAGGCTGTCGCGGGTGGCGAGCGCGGCGGCGGCGAGAAAGGGCTTGGTGGCCGAGCCGACGTTGTGAGTCGAGAGGTTGTGGTTGCCGAGCAGCAGGGCCCGACGCACTTCGTTGTCACCGCTCAACCGGTCGACGGTTTCGAGCGTCGGGTACGACGCCAGTGCCAGGGTGCGACCCTGGTCGGCGTCGAGCACGGTCATGCCCGCGCGTACGGCGCGGCGGCCGTAGCGCTCGCGCAGGTTGTCGCCGAGCTCGTTTTCGAGACGACCGTGGAGAAAGGCGTCGAGCGTCAGGGTGACGTCGAAATCGTCTCGTGCGGGAGTCTGGTCGTTCGGCAAGTCTTTCGCGGCAATCACCACCGCATCGATCGCCCGCACGACGTCGGTGGCCATGTTGAGCCGTGCCGGCAGGGTGCGACGACGGGGCTCGCCGTTGACCTGGCTGAGAAAGGAGACGATCGCGGCGCGTCGACCGGTTTCGACACGGTAGCGCTCGTCGATGGCGTCGCTATGGGCGATGCGTACCAGATCGTCGTTCTCGAGACGGATCCGCCAGCCGATCGGCAGTGGACAGCCGTCGAGTGACACGCCCGGTCGCGCGCCGGTGATCTCGAGCACGCCGTCGTTGCCGACCGCCTTCAGGGTGGCGAAGGGCCGGCCGCGCTCGAACATTTTGAAGGCGAGCCGCTGCGCGCGTACCGAGGGTTTTTCGTCGCCGAACCAGGCGTCTTGATACGCGTCGGCGGGGAGCGGTAGCAACACCCACGGCGGTGGCACCAGCTCGAGACTGCGACCGGCGGCGAGCGCGATGGTGTCGGTGAGCTGACGGAGTGACAATCGGCCCCGCCAGGTATCGGCGCGATAGGTCGGCTGACGCTGATTGTGGTAGCTGGCGTTGGCCGCCACCACGCGCCCGTCGCACGCCCCGCGGATGGCTTCGCGTTCGATCAAGAACGGCCGGCGGTCACCACCGTTGTAGGCGGCGATGTCACGACGCAGATAGCTGTTGGCCACGAAGTAGCGCTCGGCGTTGTCGAGATCGGTGGTGGCGACGGTGTCGGTCACACAGTCGTAGACCAGCTTGCCTTCGGTGATCAGTCGATCGACCTCGCCGACGTAGCCCACCGGCACATGGAGCTGATAGCCCTCTTCGGCGGCATCGAAGACGATGATGCTGATCAAGGCCGCGGCGAGCAGCAATCCGGGGAGGAGGAGATTCTTCATCGTCGAGCGAGCCCCAGACCCCAGGCGGCGATGGCGAGCAAAGCCGCGCTTTCGAGAATGTCGCTGATCGAGTTGAGCGAGAGCAGCGCGGTGTTCTTACCGGTGAAGAGCACAAGATTGAGATTGGCCAGGATCATGTAGAGACTCGGCAGCACCACGGCGAGCAGCGCGACCGTGGCGATCCACGTACCCTGACGGGTGATCGGCGCGCCACGTGGATCGGCCGCCAAAAGTGGCAGGGGTATCAGCAGGGCGAGATAGACCACCGTCAGCCCGACCATGCCGATGACCCCGAAGTCGGCGAGCACGAAGACCATCGGCACGAGATCGCTCAAATAGGTGACGCCGAGATGCCTGGGCAGCTCCGAGCTGGCGAAGCCCTCACCCCAAAAACCGGCCTCGGCGCCATAGGACTGCAGCGTGCCGTAGTGGATGGCGACCCGTTCCGACGGCACCAGCCCGACCTCACGCAGCAGCTCCGGGTTGGCGAGCATGTAGAGACGGAACATCTGCTGCGCGCGATTGGCGCTCAGCTGCGCGGCGCGATCGACCACCGTGGTGGTTTCCTGATCGCCGTTGCTTCCCCAGCCGACCATCGACACCAGCACGCTGGGTGCGACGTTGACCGTCAGCACGGCGAGCAGCGGCAGCATGGCGAGCCCGGTGCCGACTGCCCAGGTGATTTTGGGTTTGCCCGTGCTGCGTGCCGGCCAGGGAGGCCAACGCACCAAGAGCAGCAGCCCGACGACGACCGGCAAACCATGCGCGATCAACAGACCGAGATCGCGCACCATCGCCGCCGTGAGGGCATAGGCGATGGTCGCGAAACCGAGCACGGTGATGATGCCGGCGAGCCAGGCGCGGACCACCGGGCGATGATCGGCGGTCACACCGAGACGATCACGACGGTCGGCGATCAGGTCGAGGGTGAGTCCGAGCGCCAGGGCGCACACCGGCAATTGGATCGCGGTCCACAGGACCCGTAAACCGGTGGTCGGCAGACGGAGCGCCTCCGGCATGCCGATCCAGGCGGCGACGGTACGCACCGCGAACACCAGTACGGCGACGATCAACGCGGTACGCAGACTCCATGGCAGGGCGTCGCGACGCAGGCTCGAGATCCGGCTGGCGAGCACCAATAGCCCGGCCAGCACGAGTGGGATCAGCGCCAGAATCGTGCCTCGACCTCCCGCCACGGTAAAACATCCCGCGGCGGCGGTGACCAGACCGAGCAGCGGCCAGCGCAGCATCGACAGCTCGGGCGTCGTCGGTCGACGACACAGCCAGGCGAACGTCCAGCCAAAGAGCAACGCCGCCGGCACCAGCCACAGGGCGAGCTGGGCTTCGTCGATGCCGCGGACATAGAAATCCGGTGGTTGGGTCGCGGCGCGATGCGCGAAGAGCAGCCGGTTGGCGATGATCAAGCCGGTGGCGCCGACGGTCACGGCGAGGGTCGGCACCCGCAACATACCCGGTCCCAAGAAGACCGCGAAGAAGAGCCCGAGCAGCGCCAAATCGAGAAGCAGCCGCCACGGCACCCGGGTGCGATCGATCCGCACCAGGAGCAGGTCATCGCCTTCGCCCAGCCCGTAGACCGAGCCGAGCGCGACCTCCTGACGATCACCGAGCAGCTCGAGCGTCGAGACCTTCGACTCCGGATCCCAGGTCAGCGTTGCCGACAAACCGCTGAGACGTGGCGAGCGCTCGGCGAATTCGACCAGCCGGCCACGCGTGTCGACCGTGCTCGGCACCACCAAAGCCAGCTCGATCGGCGCATCGGCGCCGGCCAGGGTTTCCAGATGGTGCTCTTGTTGATCGAAGAAGACCGTGACCCGTTCGTCCTCGAAGGTGAGCCGATCCGAACGCAAGGTACGGAGTACGCGGTTGCCCGGCGTGCCCCACACCACCTGCCAGCCGAGCGCGACCTCACGCGCCAGCGGCATGCGATCGGCCAGCGCGGCCACGGTCTCGCCGTTCCGCATGACGGTGACGGTCGAGTCGCGGAGCACCAGACGCCAGCGATTGCCCTGACGTTGGAGAAAGGAGCGATAGTCGCCGAGATCCAAACCCACGGTGGTGCCGAGGTCGGGGAGATAGACGACGACATTCGGATTGCCCACCAGGCTATCGATGAGGCCTGGCAGCGGCGCTTCGGCGTCACCGACACGCAGCCCGCGCCGACCGAAGGTCAGCTCGATGTCCTCGCCGAGACGGATCACATCGCCATCGGTGAGCGAGATGGCGTTTTGCACCACGCCATCGACCACGATTACCGGCGCGGTGCCATCGGCGGCCGGTAGACGCAAAATAGGCTCGCCAATCGTCGCTCCGATGGCTTCGCTGTCCGCTTCGCCAGCGACTTCGATCAGACCGGCGTCGGCGGGTAGCAGATTCGCGTGGAGATCCGCCGCCGTATCGCCACCCCCGATGGTGAGCGGTCGGCCTTCGCCAAACGCCAGCTGCACGCCGACGCGTGAGAAGCGCAGCGCGTCGAGTCGCTCGGCCGACGCGCCGATCAGCGTCGCGGCGTAGACCAGCGGCAGCGCCACGATCACCGCCACCGCGCCGATTCGTAATGCTTGCCGTTCAGCGCGTAGCAAGACGAGCAACGCCGCGCCGAGCAGCAGCGTGACGATCAGTAGCGTCATGGCACCGCCCGCCGATCGAGCGGCAAGATCAGGGTTTCACCAACCGCGAGCGACGTCGCGCCACAATCGGCCGTCAGCTCATTGGCGCTACACACCAGCTGCAGCTCGACCCCGTAGCGACGGGCGATCTCGTCGATCCGTCGCGGCGCGTCGGCATCGTCGGGCACCGTGTACGTGGTCTGTTCACGGCTCGAAAAGAGCTCCCGACACAGCTCGTCGTCAAAACGAAAACGCTGAATCACACCCTCAGCGGTCGTCGGTGTCGCGGGTAGCCACACGGCCCCCACGACCAACGCCACGAGCAAAACGATCCAGCCGACGGTTCGAGACAGGCTCATCGTTCTTGCATACGCGTCAGAGCGCGTCGAGATTCAGCTGGAAGCGGATGGATTTCGACTGCAGTCGATGGCGAGGCCGTCGAGCACGACGCCGATGTGTTGGCTGGTGTGGTCGGCGCTGGCGGTGGCGGTGAGATCGTCTTTGCCGAGGCGCAGGATCAGGGTGGCGGTATCGGGATCGTCGACGAGCGACAGAGCGTGCGCGTCGAGCTGGTGGGCGCGGCCATCGGCGGCGAGCACGACTTCGACGTCTTTGGCGCCGTGACGACAGGTGAACACCGGCAGGGAGCTGGTGCCGATGGGTGTGAACGCGTCGAGGGTCGACGTGTCGGTCATAGATTCGGTTGTCGGGATTCGTGTCGCGGGAGCCTCGGCGGAAGTCGACTCGTTGGCGCCTGCAAATAAAAACCATCCCGTGGCCAGAAGGGTGGCCACGAGCAGCTTGACCAGCGATTTCATCCAGTCCCTCCTCGATCGGTTGCGCAGATCGTGTGTCGTGGCTCGGGCGTGGATCCGGCAGTGATCCACGGAAGGGGAGTTCGGAACCGTCTACGGAGATCGTTGCGGGGAGCAACGAGCACTCGCGACACACGTGACCGGTGGCAGAACGTTATCACGCGGCTCGGCTTCTTGCCGCGCTGTGGCAACCGGACGCCGCAATGCGGAGCCCGGCTACCAGTGAGCCGTGAGGCGGGTGTCGTGCGCGGCTGTCGTTACGACGCGCAGCTGAGGGTGCGGGTTTCGGCCTGCCACCAATTGTTGGCGACCGGCTCGAAGATGTTGCAGCGCATCAGCTGACCACCGTAGACGTGAATGGTGATGGCGGTGGTGTCGTTGGGGTTTTCGATGGTGTGGTAGTCGAACGGCGGAATCAGACCGCCCGCGGAGCCGACCCTGGCGCTGACGGTCGAGTCTTTCGAGAACCGATATCGATCGTCCTGACGTTCGTGGAGCTCGTATTGGGTAATCGCCAGCTCACCCTGGAGCAGGCCTTCGACACACCACATGCCGTCGTGATCGTGGAGCGGCGTGCCTTGGCCGGAAGCCCAGACCATGGCGAGCACGGAGTAGTTGCGAACGGGATCCCAGTGGATCGAGTGGCGTGCGTAGCGTTCGGCTACCGGTCGGCGGAGCGCGGCGGGGAGATCGATGTCACCGTTGGCAATGCACTCTTCGAGAACTTTCTGCACGGCGCTGGTGATCGCCGTATGGTCGCCCTTGCCAGCCTCGACGGCGGGGTCGAGACGCGAGATCAACTTTCTACAGCCCTCGGGAACCGTTTCTTCTAGGGCCAAAGCAGGCATCGACATGACAATCTCCTTTCCACCGGTGCTTCCGGCAGGTCGAACTCTTTCCCCCACTCCCATAGAGTCATCCGAATCTAAGTGCCGGGATGGAAACTGTCAATGCCCTTCGCCACATCCGGCGCTGGTGATCGCCGTATGGTCGCCCTTGCCAGCCTCGACGGCGGGGTC
>JBCDBH010000311.1:0-7013 GCA_039184055.1 Acidobacteriota bacterium | reverse complement strand
CGTGCTGATACGGACGATGTTTCCGAGGACGCTGCTCCGCTCGACGCTGCGTCTCACGACAGCGCCGACAGTCTCGCCGACGACATCAATTGACTGCTACTACTTCCCCGTCAGCACCGCACGCGCGACGTGGCCGGCGATCTGTGGGTTTTCGCGTAGGCGACGCATGGAATAGAGGTACCACTCTTTGCCGAAGGGCACGTAAACGCGTAAGGGATGGCCTTCGGCGATGAGGATGCGGCGGAGCTCGTCTTCGACGCCGAGCAGCATTTGGAATTCGTAGCGGTCGGGGCTCAGGCCATGACGGTGGATGAGGTCGATGGCGGCGCAGATGAGGTATTCGTCGTGGGTGGCGATGCCGACGAATACGCCCTTGGCGAAGAGGGCTTGGAGCGCGGCGATGAAGTTGAGCCTTACGGTTTCGTAGTCTTTGAAGGCGACGTGCCGCGGCTCGATGTAGATGCCTTTGCACAGCCTGATGTTGCCGTGCTCGGTGGGTAGGGCGGCGATGTCGTCGAGTGTGCGACGCATGTAGCCCTGGAGCACGGCGCCGACGTGTTGGCCACCATAACGCTGATAAAGGTGGTTGTAGAGGTCGAGGGTGGCGGTGGTGACGGTGTGGTCTTCCATGTCGATGCGCACGTAGTTTTGTTGCGCGGCGGCACGTTCGACCAGCTGTTCGTAGATCCGTCGACACAGGTCGGCGTCGAAGTCGAGTCCCATCTGGGTGGGTTTGACCGAGATCGACGCGTCGAGCTTGTGGGTCTCGATGGCTTCGAGAACCTGGAGGTAGAGGTCACGCGCGGCTTCGGCGCGCTCGGGTCGGATGACTTCCTCACCGAGCACGTCGAGGGTGGCGCAGGCGCCTTCTTCTTGGAGTCTCTTGACCGTCGCGACGGCGTCGTCGAGGGTCTCACCGGCGACGTAGCGCTTTGCCACCAGGCCGACGACGGGCTTTGGGACTACGCGGAGTCCCGCGACCAGAAGACGATTGACGACGCTCATACCTCAGGCGTGCGCCGGCTCGGCGATGGGCGCCGGCTGATCGACCACCCAGCGCACCGATTTGGCGCACGGGCAGGTGCCCGCGACACGGCGCAGCGAAGGCATTTGATTCACCGCGGTACGCAAATCGAGCTCGCCGCTCTGCACCTTGCCGAGGGTCTGGATATAACCCAGGAAATCGCTACCGGCGAGGTAGGCGGCGGGAAGATGCTGACGCAGGTGCTCGACGTAGGCCTCGACGGTTTCGAATTCCTCGCCGTCGACTCCCACCAGCTCGAAAGCCGGCACGCCACGACGACGGAAGAAGCGCGGATCGGGCATGCTGAGGAGATCTTCGGGCTTGATGCCGTGCAGCACTTCGCCTTCCTCGGCGATGCGACGACGCGTCTCCTTGGCTTCGAGCGATGACAGCTCGGGCAGCCGGGCGCGCAGATAACGCATATTGAGGTTGTCGACGACTTTCTTGACCTCGGTGATGTACTGCGCCTGCGCCTCGGCGTTCTTCATCGGCTTGAGACCGAATTTGACGTTGGTGCCACCGCCACGCTCGTCGCCGAACATCTCGTAGGCGCGCGGCAACCATTTGTTGAGAGCGCGCTGAATGTCGTTGACCGAAATAGTGCCATCGCCGGTGGCGGCGGCGGTCATCCAGCGACGTAGCGGCACGACGCCCGTGGCGAGGTGGAAAGCTTCTTCGCGCAACATTCTCGGCATCGACTCGGCCATCGGCTGGTAGGCGCTGACCTTCTGCATGGCGAGCTGGTATTTACCCACCCGGTCGATCAAGGCACAAAAAGCGATGTTGTCGACGAAGGAGTCGAACTCGATGTTGAAGGCACCGAGGAGGTGCGAACCGGTCTGCATCGACAGGATGCCTTCGACCAGATCGTCGGTCGACTCGTCGCTCACCGAGGTCCAATCGTCTTCCACTAGGAGGTGGAGCATCTGGTAGCCGTGACGCAGCTCCTCGGCCATCATCCGCAAAACCCAAATCTGCTCTTCCTCACTCTGCGCCCGCGCCAGGGTGAGACGGTGTTGCTGAATCGAGCCGAATTCGGTCGACGCCTGGGCGCGAATGGCGCCAAAGAGATGGTGCGCCTGCTCGGGTGCCATCGATGCCGCGCGCGTGTGCTTGGGCTTGCCCTTGTCGGCGCCGACCTCGATCTCCGAGCACATCCCCTGCTCGCGATAGGCGCAGAGCTGGAAGCGTGGCTCTTTGGGAAAATGGGTTTCCCAATTGTCGAGCAGGTAGTCGTAGTCGGGCAGGAAGGTATCGCGCCAGCGTTCGACGGCGGCGTGGTACTTGTCGGGAAGCGTCGTGGTGCGAGTCTTCATGCGGCAGCCTCCTGGAGCGGCGTCAAAGTCGTTTCACGAAGGGCTTGAGCGGCGCTGGCGCAAAACCCAAAGAGAGGAAAAAGCGCTCGATCCCGTCCATCGTTTCGTCGACCATGGTGCGCACGACTTGGGCACCTTCGGTCTGGAAGTGCGTGAACATGGTTGTGGCGAGATGACGCCCGATCGCTTTGCCTCGGTGCCCGGGATCGACACCGAGCACTTCGATCCAGCCGGTGAGCTCGTCGAGACCGAACTCACCACCACGGATGTCCCCGAGCATGAATCCCACCACCTCGCCTTCGCTTTCCGCCACCAGAGCGCCGTCGGGATTACGACGAAGATAGTAGGTCACCCGTTCTTCCCACGTGTCGGGGCGATAGTGGCCGGTGATCAGCTCGTCGATCCGGACGATATCGTCGAGATCGACGTCTTCGAGAGCCCGGACGGTGACGTCGGACGAAGCGGTGGGCGTCGCCGAAGCTTCCGTATTCATGGATTCGTGTACCTCGGTTGGTTGGATGAACGCCGAAGCCTTCGAAGAGGCGTTCAAACCCTTTACACTCTACCGTTTCGCGGCCTTTCCGGCAATCTCAACCGACCGCCATGGCGGGCTCGCGAAGCGACGCGCCGACATGCTCGTGAGCATGGTAGGAGCTGCGCACCAGCGGCCCGGCCTCGCAGTGGGAAAAGCCGAGCTCGTGCGCATAGGCCTTGTATTCCGCGAACTCGTCGGGATGGACGAAACGATCCACCGGCAGATGATCTTGCGTCGGCTGGAGATATTGCCCGATGGCGAGCACTTCGACCCCGGCGGAACGGATGTCGCGGATGGTCGATTCGAGCTCTTCGCGCGTCTCTCCCAACCCGACCATGACGCTGGTCTTGACGATGCCCTCGCGACCGCGTGGCCGATAGCCACCCGTGGCGGCGCGCGCCGCGGCGTCGGCGAGCAGGTCGAGACTCCGCTCGTATTTGCTGCCGGGTCGCGCTTGGCGGTACATCCGCGGCACGGTCTCCATGTTGTGCGAGAAGATCTCCGGCTCGGCGCCGAGCACGATGTCGAGCGCGTCGGGCACGGCGCGAAAATCGGGCGTCAAAACTTCGACCCCACAGGCCGGTACGCGTTCGTGCACCGCCGTGATGACATCGGCCCAATGTTGCGCGCCGCCGTCTTTCAGGTCGTCGCGATCGACCGAGGTGATCACCGCGTGACGGAGATTCATCACGTCCACCGCCTCGGCGAGATGGCCGGGCTCGAGCGGATCGGGTGGCGCCGGTGGTTTGCCGGTCTTGACGGCGCAAAAGCCACAACGGCGGGTGCAGGTATCGCCGAGAATCATGAACGTCGCCGTGCCGTGCTCGCCCCAACACTCGTAGATGTTCGGGCAGCGGGCCTCTTGGCAAACGGTATTGAGTTGCAGACGGTCGACCAGGCCCTTCACCTTGCGGTAGCTTTCCGGGGTGGAGATGCGGATGCGGAGCCATTCGGGTCGACGGGCCGGGCGCGTGGATGCGTCGGATTCGGAGGTCGATCGACGCGCGCCGATTTGGACCAAGTTGCTCATGCCGGCATATTAGCAGGGCTGTGTTTTCAAGGGCACCGTGCTCCTTCGGAGAGTTCGTCCCGTCCACTCGCGCCCAAAGATTCGAGAGTTGGACTTTTGCTCTTGAAATCCGATTCTCAGTTACATCTCGTTGCGCCGCGACCGGACACCATCCCCCAAATTGTTTGTCGTGCCTTTGACGAGAAGGCTCGTGTGGATCGCTGGGATCTACACGATGCCAGGACCCTGAGAATCGATCGAGCTACCCACTCGATCCACAGCGACCAACCCCCCCTCTTGGTCACGTTCCCCGAGGAGAAGTGATCATGCGTGGACTTCGTCTTATTCTGAGTCTTCTTTTGGTGCTCTGCGCCGGAATGGTGGGCGCCCAAGAAGCTCAGACCTACCGCACCGCCGAGCTCGAAAACACCACCGATCGCGTGAACGCCATGGCGGCGTTGCACAGCCAGCTGTCGGCGCTCGAGGGCGCCGAGGCCGTGTCGCCGTACGTCGTGCGGATCCCGGCCGCCAAGCTCGCCGAGATCAACGCGCCCGAGAAGCAGGCCCAGGGCCGCATGCTCGTCGGTACGAGCGCTGCTGTCGATTTCACCTACACCGAGCGTCCGAGCTTCGGCACGACCGTCCTCAGCGGTGATACTGCCGTGTGGAGCGGTGCGTTCCAGTCGGAAGGCGCCAAGGGTGTCCGTCTGCTGCTCACCAACGTCGACCTGCCCAAGGGCGCGCAGCTATACGTCTTCGGCCGCTACGGCCACGCCTACGGCCCGTACTCCGGTGCCCACAAAGAGCTGTGGACCAACACCATCCCGGGTGACGAGCTCGTTCTCCAGCTGCATGTTCCGGGCGCCACCGGCTCCTTCGCCACCAACGCGGCGAGCTTCCAGGTCGCTTCCTTGACCCACCTCGGCGATCGTTTCTCCCTCGGGATTAGCGGTGACGAGGCTTTCTGCTCGTGGAACGACAGCTGCATCCAGAACGCCGAGTGCTCGTCGATTCCGAGCGCCGTGCAGGACGCCCAGGACGCCGTCGCCTACCTCGTCTACAACGTCGGCAGCAGCGCCTTCATCTGCTCGGGCGGTCTGCTCAACGACACCAGCAGCTCGGGTACGCCCTACCTGCTCACCGCCAACCACTGCTTCGACACCCAGTCCTCGGCCTCCAGCCTCGAGGCGTACTTCCGTTGGCAGGTCGGCTGTGGCGCGAGCTGCGGTAGCCAATACAACCCGCCGGGCAGCGTGCCGGTGGTCAACGGCTCGAGCCTGCTCGCCACCAGCGCCACCACCGATTTCACCCTCGTGCAGCTGAGCGGCTCGGCGCCGTCCGGTAGCGTCTTCCTTGGCTGGACGACCACCGCGATCGCCAACACCGCGGGCGTCAACCTCTACCGGGTCAGCCACCCGTCCGGCTCGCCGCAGGCGTACAGCACGCACTCGGTGAACTCGACCTCGGGCACCTGCGGCGGCTTGCCGCGTGGAAACTTCATCTACAGCAACGACACCTTCGGTGGCACCGAGGGCGGTAGCTCCGGTTCGCCGGTCGTCAACAGCAGCGGTCAGGTCGTCGGTCAGCTCTTCGGTGCGTGCGGCGCCAGCCCCGCCACCACCTGCGACAACGACGATCGCACCGTCGATGGCGCCTTCGCCGTCACCTACAACTCGATCTCGCAGTACCTCACCGGTAGCGGCGGTGGCCCCGGTGGTGGTGGTTGCCCGTCCGGCTACACCGAGTACACCGGCACGGCGAGTGCCGGCAGTGGCGATCTCGTGAGCCCGACCTTCAGCGGTATCGGCTACTTCAACGGCATCCTCACCTGCGACAACCAGAGCGCCGATCTCGACCTCTACCTCGACCAGGTTCGCAACAACGGCACCACCCGCGTGCGCGCCAGCTCGACCTCGGTCAACTGCAACGAGGAAATCCAGTACACCTACAACCGTCGCACCCGCAACTACCGTTGGCGGGTGAGCCCGTACAGCGGCAGCTCGAGCTTCACGCTCTGCGTGAACCAGCCGTGAGCTGATCGGGATCTGAGACATCGGATCCCGTGACCTAGAAGGCCCACCGCCTCGCGGTGGGCCTTTTTGCGTCGTGCGGTGGTATCTTGCCGCGCGATGCCCCGCACCAAGCTGACCATCGCGATCCTGTGCGCGCTTACCTGCGTGCTGTGGATCATCCGGCTCGCCGCCCCCGACGACCTGCTCGATCGCGATCAAGAACGGCCCGCGTCGTATCTGCTCGACATCGTCGAGAACGGTCAGTGGATCGTGCAGACCGACGCCTACGGCCACGTCGCGTCGAAGCCTCCGGCGAGCCTGTGGGTGGCGGCCCCCGCCGCGCTTCTGGTGGACGGCGCGCCACGATGGGTCCGCACTCTCCCCTCCTTCTTGGGCGTTCTCGGCACCGCCCTGCTCGTGTGGTGGATCGGTCGCCGAGGCATGGGCGATTGGCCCGGCATCCTCGCCGCTCTGCTCTTTCTCGCCACCCCGATGGCCGCCAAAGCCGTCGCCCTGGTGCGTACCGACGCCTTCTTCACCTTCGCCGTCACCCTCACCGCGTGTCTCGCCTACCGCGCCTGGCAAGACGGCAAAGGCTGGACCGGGATATGGCTCGCTGGCACCCTCGCCACCCTCACCAAAGGCCCCCAAGGCCT
This sequence comes from Acidobacteriota bacterium, assembly GCA_039184055.1. GTDB lineage: Bacteria > Acidobacteriota > Thermoanaerobaculia > Multivoradales > J023 > JBCDBH01. The sequence goes on along the minus strand of JBCDBH010000311.1, from coordinate 461 downwards.
GGTGTTCGCATTGGGTGGACTGCTCGCCGTCCGTGGCAGCCAGACCGCGCCGCCCCGATGGCGAGCGTGGCTACCCGGTGTCGTCTTGTGGATTTTGATCGCCGGAGGCTGGCTGCTCGCCGCGACCTTCGTGCTGGGCGACGCCGTCACCGACAAAATGCTCGGTGACGAGCTCGTGGGGCATGTCGTCGAGGGTGACGGTGGTGAAATCCCCGGAACCCGCTTCTGGGTGCCGCTGCTCTCCATCCTCATCCACGCCGCGCCATGGAGCCTGGTGCTACCCGTCGCGGCCGTATGGGTGTGGCGTCGACGTCATCTCGACTCCAACGCCGTCGAGCATCCGGCCGAATATGGAGACCTGCTCCGATTCGCACTCTTCTGGCTGCTCGTCGGTCTCGCGGTGCTCGCCCTCGCCGGTCACCAGCGTCGCGACCTCGTCATGCCCATGGTGCCCGCCGCCG
>JBCDBH010000310.1:0-7019 GCA_039184055.1 Acidobacteriota bacterium | reverse complement strand
GTTGAGCGCGCGACCGTCGAGCACTTTGATCATGAGCTCGAGATTGTCGTCGGAGAAGAACCAGAACGAACCCGTGTCACCGGTGATCGGCACCACCTTGCCACGACCGACCTCGCCGGAAAGCGTGCGCCAGGTGACGGTAATGCGAAAACGCTCGTCGGCCGACAATCGGAGCCGCTCGTCTTCGGCGGCGAGCACGGTCTTGGGGAGCGCGTAGAGATCCTCTCCCGTCTCCGGCCGGTACCAGGGCATGACGAGATGCTTCGCCGTCACCACGGGCTGTTGCTGCAACTGCCTGCCTTCGGGCCAGATCGCAAAGGTGCCGCTGGGCGTTCCGTCGCTCCGCCAGGTTTCCCCGTTGGAGTGGAACACGAGCAGCCCGTCGATCACTGTCGGATTGTCGACCTGTCGATCGGTCACCCGCACCGTCCCGGCAACCGTGCCGTCGGTACGCCACAGAGACGTGGAGGCAACGAGGAACGCCTCGTCGGATGACAACTCGATGACCTCGATGGTCTCTCCCTCGAGCTGCGGAAGGTCGATCTGACCCCCATTGCCGGTCACCCACACCGCTCCCGTTCGCTGGTCGCTATAGACGAGCCGATCGCCAAAGAAGCCCCATATGATCGGTGGTTCGTTCAGGACTCGAACCAGGCTGACAAAGACACCGTCGTACGACCACAGACGCCATCTCGCCGGGTCGTCCCGACGCAAGCCGAAGACACCATTTGCGGTGGGAAACCAGAATTGGTCGATGCCCCCTTGATCGAGGAGCACCACCCGCCGAGTGCCTGTACTCGTGCCGTCACTGAACCACAGCATTCGATCGGCCTCGAACACCACCTCTGTCTCGAGCGGCTCGGCGCCGGAATAGTTGTCGATCGTGGTGATGAGCTCCGTGCCCTGAGGCGTGCCATCGGACGACCATACGGCGCCATCGGGAGCGAAGAGCAGGCAGAAATCACCGTTCTTCGCACAGTCGCCGTCGGACCGCGGCACGCCGAGCGACACCGTGCCTTCGAGGGTTCCATCGGTCGACCACCACACGCCCGATTCGCTGAAGAAGTAACGATCCGCGGTGGTGAGATGAGAACGCAACAAACCCGGTCTCTCGATCAACACCTTGGTGCCCGCGACGGTTCCGTCCGTCACCCAAAGCCGATCTTCGAGCTCCTCGACGATGAAGAGCTGATCGTCGACCACCGCTGGCGCACTGAGAAAACGCAGGTCGAAAAGCTGAACGGTCCCCTCGGCGGTGCCGTCCGTGGACCAGATCTCCTCCTGATCACCACGCTGAATCCGAAAAAAGGTCATCGTGGCCGTGGTGTGGAGGATCTCGGGCGTAATGCCCACATCGCCGGTCAGCAGGTCGTCGAGCAGCATCGTGCCGGACGCGCTGCCGTCACTCACCCAGGGCTCGGCGCCAAAGGTCGATTCGTTGGCTAGGAAGACCACCCGGTCGTCCATCACGGTCAGCTGTCTTCTGATCGGACTCTCGAAGCGGTCGAATGCGGGACTGACGATTTCGGCCAGCTGCCCGGGGCGGGCACGCCATAGATGCCACGTCGAGCTGGGGGAACGTGCCTGAAAGTACAAATCCTCGCCGACCATGACCGGATCGCTCGACAACACCAGCCACTCGGCTCGATCGACCAAGAGCCAGGCATCGCTGGGCGCCCCGCCGCTCGACCACAGCCGGAAGACATCGTCGGCGTTCTCGCGCAACATCAGTCGATCGTCACGTAGCTCGACCACGTCGATCGCACACGAGCTCGGACACAGAGTCGCTGCCGCGACCGGAGACGCGCCGAATCGCAATACATAGGGTGCCCCCGCCTCGTCGAAGTAGGTGAGCCAGGTCGCATTCGAGGTGGTCGCGGAGCGGATCGGTGTCGTGCTGACCGTGGTGACGATCTCGCTGCTCGGATCGATCCGTCGTAGCCAACACGATCCCGACTGCCGCTCGGCGAAAAACAAGGCGCCGTCTCCCGTGTGGAGCTGCAGCGGCACGTAGTCGAGACACGGGTCGATCGCCCGCCACGATTGGGTGGTCGCCGGAGTGCCCGATGTCGTCCAGAGCTCGGCCGAGCTCGTCGCGTGGAAATAGACCTGCTGGTCATCGGCGGCCATCGTGCGTGGCTCGACGATCGACGACAGCTTGACGGTGCCGGCCGGCGTACCGTCGGTCGACCACAGATCGCCTCGGATCAACGGATCGACGATGGCGGGGTCGAGAGTCGAGAAAAAAATCCGATCGCCGACGACCGCGTGGACGGAAGACGGTTCATAAACGGGCCCGGTCGTCGTGCCGACCAGGCTGGTCTCGACGCCATCGCTTTGCCAGATTCGATTTCGTTCGAAAAACACCAGGCGATCATCCAACGCGACCCAGAAGAGAATGCCCGTACGTTGCCAAAGTCGACGAGCGTCACCGGTCACCAGGTCGACGTGCCACAGCTCGCCGGTCTCGGCGTAGCGATCACCCAACACCAAAAACACCCCGTCGATAGCGGGATGAACGACCAGCTCAGCCGTCTCGGCGTGCTCACCGGTCGTCGTGATTCGTACGACATCACCCACCTGACCCTGGGTTCGGAATAGGCCGAGCCCATCGCGGTCCGCCGCCATGAAGTAAAGAACATCATCGATTCTGGTGAACGCAGTGGGTACCGAGCCAGCCTCGGTGGCGTTTTGGATATCGACCAGGAGCCGAGGCTCCTCGATCGGAGGCATGGCGCTCGCGAAGCCACTGATCAGCGTGAAGAGGACCAAAAATCGAAGATGCATCAGTCTCGACGTCCTTGTGAATGGAAAAGGTAGATGTACGACTCGGAGTCCTGCCACCCTTTGTGCGGCACAGCTCGATGTCAGGGATGACCCGGCGAATATATGCTCTCACAACATTGAAAGCAAGCCCCAATTCGCTCCTTTGTCGCAAATGAGAAAATAAGGCCTCCACAACTGGAGAGGAACTTACTCATGAGCGCGATCATGCCGTACGAGAAGAGATACCAGGCGGTTCAAGGTAAGAACATGGCTTACGTCGAGCATGGCGAGGGCGATCCGATCGTCTTCCTGCACGGCAATCCGACCTCGAGCTACCTATGGCGTAATGTCATGCCACATCTTGCGGGGCGTGGCCGATTGATCGCCCCGGATCTCATCGGCATGGGTGATTCCGACAAGCTCGACGACAGCGGCCCGGACCGATACACCTTCGTCGAACATCGCGACTATCTCTTCGCCCTGCTCGACGCGATCGGCGTACACGAGAACGTCACGCTGGTGATCCACGACTGGGGCTCGGCGCTCGGCTTTCATTGGGCCCATCGAAACGAAAGCAAGGTACGTGGGATCGCCTTCATGGAGGCGATCGTCAGTAGCCTGCCGAATTGGGATCATTTTCCGGCTCAGGTTCGCCCCGTCTTCGAGGCTTTTCGCTCGCCAGCTGGTGAAGAGATGGTGCTTCAGAACAATATGTTCGTCGAGCAGATCTTGCCCAGCGCGATTCTCCGCGATCTTACCGACGAAGAAATGGACCACTACCGTCGCCCGTTCGCCGAAGCGGGTGAAGCACGCCGCCCCACCCTCACCTGGCCACGTCAGATTCCGATCGGCGGCGAACCGGCGGACGTCACCGAAATCGTCGACAGCTTTCGTGACTGGCTCGCCACGGCGGCGTTTCCGAAACTCTTCATCAATGCGGAGCCCGGAGCCATCCTCACCTCGGCTCGCAAGCTGGTGCGCTCCTGGCCCCATCTGACCGAGATCACCGTCAAGGGTAGCCATTTCATCCAGGAAGACGCACCCGACGAGATCGGTCAGGCTATTGCCCAGTGGTTCGACGCGATGCATGCCTGACGGCTCGAAGCTCCGATTCCGTTCGCGTCTACAGTGACGTGACCTTGATCATCTCGAAGCATGGGAGAAAGAGAGGAGAATCATGACGAGACAAATCGACGTGCTGCGCAGCTCGACTCGGTTCAGCCGAGCCATGGAACGGGCGCGTGACCGGTTGATGACCGCCGATTCGGGGCCTGGTTTCTCAGCCATGGATGCCATCGATCCCGATGAAGCGCTCGAAGTGCTCGGCGGCAGCCGCAACATGGAGACGATGAGCGAAGCGTCGATCGATACGTTCGGCGCCCTCGAAGCGATCGTGCTCGCCGAGCTCCGCCCGCCTTATTTGATCCGTGATGACGTGATCGTGATCGCGGGTGAATTCGATCACCTCGACGTGCTCGAAACCCACAAGGCGAACCTCGAGAAGGTGGCGAAGAACGTTGGCCGGGTCGACCTGCTCAACCACCGTACGCGCCGTTACGCCGGCACGGGCTGGTTGATCGCCGACGACATCGTGGTCACCAACCGGCACGTGGCGCAGATCTTCGCTCAGCCGAATCTCTTCGGCGGTTACGAGATGCGTTCGGGCGCGTTCAACGAACGCCTCAGGGTTGAGGTCGATTACGTACGCGAGCACGATACCGACGGCATCGACCGGCGAGCTTCGGTCAAAGAGGTTCTCTTCATCGCGGGATCCGGTGAGCCCGACATCGCTTTCTTGCGCGTCGCGACCAACGGCGACGTCACGCCTCTCGTGCTCGAGACCAAGCCGGTCGAAGAAGGTACCGTGGTCGCCGCGATCGGCTACCCGGCCTCGGACGGTGGCCGCAACGATGCCGATCTGATGGCCGAGCTCTTCGGCGACATCTACGACGTCAAACGCTTCGCGCCAGGCCTGGTCACCGGCCATCTCGAAGACGGCACCTATGTGCTCAGCGACTACACGTCCTTGGGTGGCAACTCGGGCTCGCCGGTGATCGACCTGACCACCGGCAAAGCGATCGGGCTTCATTTCGCCGGCGCGTTCCGGGAAGCCAACTTCGCGGTCGCCGCCGATATCGTCGCCGCGGCGCTGGCCCGTCAGACCATCCAGGTCGCCGTGGGCGATCTCCCCGACGTCGCCACCGAGGCGACACCTCCCGAGACCTTCGCGGGCCGCGGCGGCTACGACCACGGGTTTCTCGGCACGGACGAGCATTGCGTGCCACTCCCCACGCTCGGCGCCTGGGCCACCGATGTCGCACCGGTGAGTGACGACGACGACGGCATCCTCAAGTACACCCACTTCTCGGTCATCCAGAGCGCCTCGCGGCGGCTGCCGCTGGTCACCGCGGTCAATATCGACGGCTCGAAGTCCATCCGGCTCAAACGCAAGGGCGACTTCAAGCTCGACGGTCGGATCGTCGATCCGGACCACCAGGTCGGCAACGAGCTCTATAAACACAATCCGCTCGATCGTGGCCATATGGTGCGTCGTCGCGATCCGGGCTGGGGCGACACGAGCGAAGAAGCGCAGCAAGCCGAGATCGACACCTTCCACTACACCAATGTCGCGCCGCAACACAAAGACCTCAACCAGCGCGATTGGCTCGGTCTCGAAGATCACATTCTCGACGCCGCCGAAACACGCGACTTCAAGGTGAGCGTCTTCTGTGGCCCAGTGTTCCGTGACTCCGATCGCCGGCTCAAACGCCAGCCTGGAGCCGAGAAGGTTCAGATCCCCGAGGAATTCTGGAAAATCGCCGTCATGGTCAACGCCGACACCGGCGAGCTCAGCGCCACCGGCTACGTGCTCAGCCACGGCGTGCTGTTGCGCGGTCTGGTCGAAGCGGCCTTCGTGCTCGGCGAATACAAGACCTATCAGGTCCGCATCGCGCTGATCGAACAGGCCACCGGTCTCGACTTCGGCTCGCTACGTGACCACGACCCGCTCGGAGCGTCGATCGAAGAAGAGTCGATCTTCAACGAGGTCGCGCGCCCGATCGCGGGACCGAGCGACCTCAAGTTGTCTTAGCCGTCATCGAGGTGGGCGAAAGCCGCCGCCACCTTGGCGCGTTCGTCGTCGGACGCGCCGAGGTGTTGCAAAAGCCGCTCGGCTTGACCCCAGGTCGAGCGGTGGGAGGCGACCTGGGTGTGGGCCATGTCGACCGCGGCGCGATAGAGACGTGCCGCATCGTCGTATTTGCCTTGGATCAAGGCGACCTCGCCGACCGTCGCGGTAAACCAATAATCGCCCGCTTTCGGCTCGGTCCCGACGATCGCCTCGACCTGCTCGGCGTAGGTCTTCGCCGCCTCGAGATCGTCGAGGAACACACTCTTCGCCGCCGCGTTGATGCCCGTGTAGTAGTCGTCTTGGGCCGCCGCGAAGGCTTCGGCATAAAGGTCTCGGGATTTGCGTAGATCAGCGGCCTCGCCCGACGCCTTGTAGCGGTCCATCCAAGTACGCGCCAAGATTCCGACCGTCTCGGGATCGCGTTCCCTTCGTCGATAGAGCTCACCGAGGATCATCTGCGCGTTGAGTAGATCGCCCTCCCGACCACGGCGCGCCAGGGCTAGAGCACGCATCTGCTTCGGACGAATCGCTCTGGGAAAGCGCTCGCCGAGACCGTCGAGCAGGGCGATCGCCGTGTCGTTCTCACCGAGCTTGATCAGGCCCTCGGCCGCTTTCGAACCGAGCACCGCCGAGCTTTCCCACGCCGGTCCACTCCTCTCGAAAAGCTCGACCAGTTTCGCGGGATGACCGAGATCGATCGCGGTTTCGATGGACGCCGCGGCCGACCGGGCCTCCTCGTCTTGCTCGGTGGCGAAGCTCGCCGCGTCGGGGGTCAACGGATGGCCAGCCAACGCATAGAGCAAGCGAAGCAGCTCGCCCCCGTTGGGACCGTCCGGGTAGTCGGCAAAGCTCAGGTAGACCCGGTTGGCCGCGAAGAGCGGCGGCTCGAAATCATCGAGCTGCACGGGAACGAATTGAAAGCCGTCTTTTCGGGTCGCGAGACGCTCCAAGGCTTGGTATTCACGCCGTACCCACTCCGAGTCGGCGGTATCGCGGGAATACAACAACACGCCATTTTGGCTGCTCTGCAACGCGTCTTCGAGCGTGTTGATCAAGGCGTCACCGGCTTTGAGCACGTATTGATCCAAAAAGACCTCGTAGCCGAGACCACGCAAGACATCGT
>JBCDBH010000309.1:0-7033 GCA_039184055.1 Acidobacteriota bacterium | reverse complement strand
TTTCGTACCAATCGACCGAGTTGTCGTCGAACGACGCCGAGAGCACGTCCTGATCTCCGTCGCCATCGATGTCGGCGATTTTGACGTCGCGGACCGATGTCGCGGTGCCGGTGATCAGCAACGGTGCCCAGGTGGAGCCGTCGGCCGCGGTGTTCTCGTGAAAGGTGACGGTGTTGTTGGTCAACGAGGCGCTCACCACGTCTTGGTCGCCGTCGCCATCGAGATCGCCCGCCGCGACCCGGCGCTCGAAATCGCCACCGTCGGCGATGGTGAGCGTGCTCCAACTGCCGCCCATGCCGTCGTCGTTGCGGAACCAGACTTCGCTGTAGAACGACGCCGCGACGCCATCTTGATCCCCGTCGCCATCGATATCGGCCGCTACCACGGAGAGCGGACCGATCAAGCCGCTGGCAACCGTTTGCGTCGTCCAGGCGGAGCCGTCGGCCGCGGTGTTCTCGTGCCACGAGAAGGCATTGCCGTTGTAGGCGGCCGAGAAGGCGTCGATATCGCCGTCACCGTCGATGTCGGCGGTGGCCACCGAGCTGGCGTAGGCAGTGGTGGAAGAGAGGGTCTGCTCGGTGGGGAAGAAGGCGTCGCGATGAATCGTGTCGTTGGCGTGCCAGGTTACTTCGTCGTCGGTGTACGAGGCGGCGAAAACATCCACGTCGCCATCGCCGTCGACGTCACCCGCGACCACCGCCGAGGCGGTTTCGATCGCCGCGACCGTACGTTGCGTAAAGCCCGTGCCCTCACCCATCGTGTTCTCGAACCAGAGGACCGAGTCGGATTGGCGGTTGGCGGAAAGCACGTCGACATCGCCATCACCGTCCAGATCGGCGGCGAACACGCCAAAGGCGGCGAGAATCGAGGTGGCGATATTCCGTTCGGTCCAGAGGGAGCCGTCTCCGGCGGTGTTTTCGAACCAGCTCACCTCGTCGTCGACTCGGGCCACCGCGACCGCGTCGAGGTCGCCATCGCCATCGACGTCGGCGGCGAAAACGTCACGCGCGCCACCGAAGGTGCTCGAGATCGTCACCTCGGACCACGCCGAGCCATCGCCCGCGGTGTTTTCGTGAAACGCGACGGTGTTGTCGCCGGGCGACGCAACGAGCGCATCGATGTCGCCGTCGCCGTCGATATCGCCCGCCGCGACCGCGATGGCGTCGGTGGCCGTGTCGGTGATCGTGAGGCGGGTCCAGCTGGTCCCGTCGCCGTTGACGTTCTCGAAGAAGATCACCTCGTCGGTCTCTTCCAAGGTGATCAACACGTCGATGTCACCGTCGCCATCGATATCGGCTGGCTTGATGTCGGTGGGGTCGCCCGAGGCGAGATCGGTAATCGTGCTGCCACTCCACGCCGAGCCATCACCCGCCGTATTGAATCGAAGGAAGAAAGCGTCCGAGACCGTCGAGCCGACCAGCGCGTCGACATCGCCGTCGCCGTCGAAGTCGGCCATGGCCACGGCGGCGTCGGCCGATGTGGCGATCGTCGTGCTCGACCATGCCGAGCCGTCGCCGCTGGTGTTGTCGTGCCAGGCCACGACCGCATCGACGCTCGACACCGTCACCACGTCGAGCGTGACGTCGCCATCGACGTCGGTGGCGACGGCTTGGAGCACGCCGTTGCTCGACGCGGCGGTCACGGGTGTTGCAAAGGGGATGTCACGCGCCGTGCCTGGAGCGCTGCCAAAAATCACCGCGAAAACCCAGGTGAGCCAGCGTCGTTTGCGATTCGAAACCCGATGACCGTCAGCGGAATGAAAATGCGTGCGTCGGCGCATGGCTCGGCGTCTCCTGTGGCGCGTTCGATGTTCTGAGAGCGGTCGATGTATCTACTTCGGTCTATATTTCAACACAGGGTCAGACGACCTGGAATGAAAACTCGGTGAACGGGTCAGTCTCGGGGCACGTCTCAGTCTCGGGGCACGCCCGTATGGCGATGGGTTTCGCCCTCGTCCTCGTAGCTGACCACGCCCCAGATTTCCTTGTTGCGAAGACCGATCGCTTTGGGGCAGCGAAAGCCGGGAAGCACCTGGACGTCGTAGAGCTCACGGACGCCTCCCGAGAGCTCGAGCCAATGCGCCAGGCTGCCGGTGGCGAGGTCGATCACCGCGATGCCACATCGCGCTTCGGCGCCCTTGTCGCGTAGCCGATCGTCGAGCTCGAGACCAGAGAACGTGCGATCTTCGCGACATTGCGACATACCGACGATGGCGAAGCCACGATGAAAGGTGAGACCTCGGAGATAGCCCGGGCAGAAGCAGATCGGCTCGAAGCGACCGGTGTCGAGGTCGATCTGGCCGAGCTCACCGGTACCCGAGTGCAGCACCCAAAGCTTGCCGTCGTGGAGACGAGGCGAATGAGGCATCGACAACCCGCGACCGACGATCTCATTGCTTTCGACATCGATCACCACGCCGCCGCTCTGCCGTTGGGACCGCCAGCCAGCGGCGACGTCCGACGTCGCCACTGCGGTGACATAGCCTGGCGTGTCACCGTCCATCGCCATGCCGTTCAGATGACAGCGATCCTCGGGAGCCAGCTTGGAGATATACGGCGGCCGCCAGATCGGGCGAAAGCTGTGGCGTTCGTCGACCGTGGCGATACACGAGAACAGCGAGCTGATGAAGATCGGCTCATCATCGGCGCCAAAGCCAATGTCGTGAATGTCGATATCGCCGGTGGTCCAGGCACGCTGCGGTCGATACAGCCGGTCGTAGGGACCCTCAGTCTCACCGGTGCGAAAGACATTTTCCAACTGCCAGAGCTGAAAACGAGTCGAGAGATAGATGCGTTCGGCGCGTGCCGCCACCCCCATGGCGCGTTCGAAGACCCGTTGGAACACCGACAGTCGACCTGGTTCTTTGAGCCCGAAAAGAAAGAGACGATTCGAATGGTAGGTGCTCACTACCAGACTCGCCTGCGCGGCCTGCAGCCAGTCGACGAAGTGTCGTGAGGCGGTGACCTCGATTCCTGGGCCTTTGGCGGGTTGGGGTGGTCCAGCGGTTGGGGTGGTCATGACTCGCGCTCCTCGATGATCATCGTCGCCGGTGCTTCGCCCCTCGCGTGTCGGGCCCACATGGCGTCGTAGGCGCGCTCCAAGCCACGAACAAAGCGAGGCGTGTCAAAGAGCGGAAAACTACCACGCTGGTCGACGAGCTTGGCGCGCACCGCCGTCAGACGCTGCGGTGAGGTGGCGAGCTCGACGACGAGCGACTCGTAGGCTGCCAAGTCGGGGGTGATCAGCTCAGGCAAGCCGATGGCGCGGAGCAGACTGCCGGCGACATGACCGGCGAGATGCACGCCAGGCGTGGTCACGACGGGTAGCTCCGCCCAGAGCGCGTCGCTCACCGTGGTGTGCCCGTTGCACGTACGCGTGTCGAGCCCCAAGTCGGCGAGCTTCAGTCGCGCCAGGTGCTCGTCCTTTGGAAGGTGCTTGCCGAAGGCCAAGCGATCCGACGCGATGCCCCGTGCCTCGGCTTCGCGCCGCAGATTCGCCTGGGCTTCCTCACCGAGATCGAGCAGCCAGAGCACGCTGTCGTCGACTCGATCGAGGATTCGCATCCAGGTCGTGAAGATCTCCGGATCCACCTTGGCCGGCGCACAAAAACAGCAGAAGACAAAGGCATCCTCCGGTACGCCCAATGCGGCTCGTGAGGTGGTCTCGGCGATCGGCTGTCGGTGGTCGTTCACCTGATAGCACTCGGGCAACACCACCACCGCCTCGGCGATCTGATCGATCGTCGACGGAGCATCGGGTGGCGACATCCAGCGATCACCGATGAAGTAGTCGTGAAAGAGCCCGCCCATCGTGCCGGGATAGAGCCAGATCGCCTGGATCGGCGCGGCACGGTGGGCGACGATCGCCGGCCGGCCGCCGCCGGCGAAACCGACGAGGTCGACCAGGATATCGACTTCATCATCCCGAATGCGGGTCGCCGCGTCACCATCACTCGTCTCGCGCAGATCCACGAAAACGTCGCAATCCGCGGCGATGCCCGATCGGTATTCACTGCCATCATCTTTGCCGAGTGAGTAGGCATGAATCGCGAAGCGATCGCGATCGTGGAGGCCAAAGAGTCGACGGGTGAGATGAGCAAGCGCGTTGTTACGGAAGTCGCTCGACAAATAGCCGACCCGCAGCCGATCCGGGCGAGTGTGGATCGGGGAGCGAGGTGGCAGAGGCTCGACCCGTTTGGCGATTCGCTCGGCATGCCGCGTCGCGATGGCACGATGCAGCGCGGGCGGAAACGGGAAGAACACCGCCGCGTGGGGCGAGAGCGGGCTCGTCTTGCCCGCCTCGAGCTCGTTCTCGATCAGCCTTTCGAGAGCTTCAATCTCCGTGGCGCGGTCCTGCCACGCACAAATCTCGGCGCGGCTGAACGCCAACGAGCCGCGTGCTTCCGGACGATCTGGATCGAGCTCGAGCACCCGTTCGAAAGCACGCGTGGCGTTGGCGAATTGAAAATGGCGAAAGAAGTGTTCCCCGAGAGCTTGCCAGATCGTCGGGTCGTCTCGGCGTCGCTCGACCGCCTGGCGAAAGACGGCGGTCGCCTCGTCTTTGCGCTCCAGCCGGGACAAGAGCTGACCCTTGGTGACCATCGCGTCGACGTAACCGGGATCGAGCGCGAGCGCCTTGTCCACCATGGCCAGCGCGTCTCGTGACGGCTCCAACACCTGAGCGAGATGAAGCCAGGGCTTGGCCATGGAAGGGGCGAGCGTCGTCGCGCGTTCGAAGGCCTCACGCGCCTCCTCACGTCGATCGAGCGCCGACAGCGCGGCGCCCAGCCCGTCCCAGGCGCGGGCATAACGTGGATTCAGCTCGAGCGCGCGTCGGATCGCCGGCACCGCTTCGACGGGGCGCTCGAGCGTCAAGAGCACCGTGCCCAAATTGAACGGCGCCTTCGGATACCTCGGATCCAGCTCACACGCCCGACGGAGCGCCGTCTCCGCCGCCGTCAGATCACCCGTGGCGCGTAGCGCCAAGCCGAGATTGTTGTGCACCGCCGCCGCATTGGGTGCCAATCGCGTCGCCTCTCGCGCCGCCGCCACCGCCTCCTCGGCGCGTCCCACTCCCCGCAACGCCTCGGCGAGATGATTGTGCAGATCCGCCACCCTCGGCGCCACGCGGATCGCCGTCTCCAGCGCCTTGATCGCGGTGTCCTGATCTCCCACTCGGAGCGCCACCATGGCGAGGAGATGCAGCGCCCCCGGATGCCCCGGCTTCTTGGCAAGGGCCATCCGCGCTCGGTGTTCAGCGGTTTTCAAATCACCAGCCCGGAGACTGGTCATGCCTTGGTTGAGTAGTTTCTGAATCATGGCTCGGCTTTGGTGATCGCCGAGCTTACCGTGGGGGGTTGGCTGTACCACCGTCGAATGCCGTGACGATCTGAGTCGTAGCTCCAAGGTCGACGATTCGAAACTCACAACGTCATACAACTAAGGAGCATCACATGATTCAGAGCACGACACCGACCTTGGAAGGCCATCCGATTCGGAGATACCACGGCGTGGTGACCGGTGAAGCGATTCTCGGCGCCAATATTTTTCGCGACTTCTTTGCCGGGATCCGCGACATCGTCGGCGGGCGTTCGGCCTCGTACGAACGCGAGCTGGCGCGCGCCCGAAAAATCGCCCTAGACGAAATGGCCCAGCAGGCTCAGCAGCTGGGCGCGAATGCGGTGGTCGGGATCGATCTCGACTACGAGACGATCGGTGACACCGGGAGCATGTTGATGGTCTCGGCCTCGGGTACGGCGGTGTCGGTCGGCTGACGCGGCGGGCCGACTCAGGTGCCGCCGAGCAGCGACGACAGCGCGCTCTCGGGCTTGTTCCAGCCCTGGTTGGTCACCCGGCCGACCTCTTTACCGTTGACGGTGATGACGGCGGTCGGTACGCCACGCACCTTCTTGGCTTTGGCTCTCGGGTTGTCGAGGTTCTTGGGCAGACCGACGTAGTCGAAGGCGATCTTGGAATCGCCGAGGGCTTCTTCGACGCCGAGCATGTAGGGCAGGTGGCGTTTGCAGAAGGGGCACCACGAACCGAAGAAGACGGTGACTTTAACGTCGCGTTGTTCGCTGCGCAGCTTGGCGATCACGGCGCTGTCGGTAGTGTATTGCTCGGCGGCGAAGGCGTAGCCGGGATCGGCGACGCGTAGCTCGGCGCCGGTGAAATCACCGACGATGTCGGGTCGCTCGGCGAGCCGCGCCGATTGACCATCGACCGTGAAGGTGACCGACTTGCCATCGAGTTGGATTGGGCCGACCGGGCGGAAGACCGCGTCGGCGAGGATGTCGACCGAACCGTCACCCTTGCGCAGCATTTTCATCAAGGGCACCCGCTTGACCATCCGCGTACGGGGCTCGACGAGCAGGGGCTGAGCGAAGACCGCCGGTGGCGCGACGATCAAATAGGCGGGAATCCGCTGTGCGAAGAAGACTTCGACATTGTCCAGCTTGGCGCCGTCGAGCTCGAAGGTGAAATCGCTATTGGGCACGAAGCCACTGAAGACGGCGTCGGAAGGCTGGCCGAAGGCGAGGGTCGGAAGGAGTAGGAGCGCACCGAAGCAGGCGGCGACGCGGAGCAAGTATCGGGTGGTCATGGCTATCCTCACTGAAGTCTCGAGTATGTCGTGCTTTCTGAAGTCTATACGGTCGCGCCGTCCATCCGGCTCATTCGGCGACGGTCGCGGTGGAGGTCTCCGGTGGGCCGGTGGGAGTGGCCGCGACCACCTCGGGTGGTAAGCCACGCCAGGTCTGGGTCACCACGCCGTCTTCGATCTGGAAGCTTCGCGGCAGGGTGCGGTAGAGCGGGGTGAGCATGGCGGTGGGCACCTCACGCACCCGCGCATCGACAAAGGCCGGAGTTGGCGTCGCCCACTGGAACGCGAAGAGATCTTCCTCGGTGGCGTCGGTAAGCACCCACACCGCCGGCTCGGTGCGGTTCCACAAACGCTCGTTGAGCACGTCGACCGTAGCGAGAAAGGCCGGATCGTCGAGCTCGCTCATCACGATCCAATGCGTGCCGCTTTGCAG
>JBCDBH010000308.1:0-7036 GCA_039184055.1 Acidobacteriota bacterium | reverse complement strand
CGTTCGCGTACCTGGTCGAGCAGATCCTCGAGGTTGGAACGCTGTGGCTGACCGCCGCTGGCCGGTAGCTGACACGCGAAGATGGGCTCCTGGAGGAACCGACCCTTGGGCTTGAAGCGGCTGCGGAGCCGCTTGTCGCTTTTGTCGAGCATGCTCTTCGAGATGGTCAGCTCACCGGGTTGGGTTTGGGTGCGCTGGAGCTCGTTGACGAAGTGGATCTCGGGCGAGCCGATCTCAGCGAGCGGGAGTCGGAAGACGATCACCGCGTCGTGCGCGGCGACCCGTAACCGAATGTCGGTGCCGGTCGGGTTTTGCACCGGATCGAGATTGAACACCGGCAACGCGTGCAGCACTTTGAGCCCGGTCATGATCGCGTGGTCGTAGCTGCGTTTGCGCCAGAAGAGGATCAGTCCACCCGATGCATCCCACGAGAAGACTTCACCACCGTAGGTGGCGGCGGTGTCGGCCACCAGGCGTCGTACCGAGCTCCGTACCGTGGCGATGTGCGGCGGGGTGGCGGTGGTGCTGAGCTGGTCGAATTTGGCGATCTCGATCGACAGGAAAGAGACTTCGTAGGCGGTGCCAGGTGAAAGACGATGGGTGAATTCGGGCGCCGTGTCGGCTTCGTCCTCGCCGACTACCGCCGCAACCACCGCGGTGCGTGAAACCTCGGATGGCTCAGTGGGCTCGGCCGCCGAGGTCGCCACCAGCCCTTGGGTTTCGAGACGCTCGACCAGCAAGCCCTCGAGATGCTCTTCGAGCTCGCGATCGTCGACGAAGGTGAAGACCCGTGGCCAATCGTCGTCCTCGTCGAAGCGGGCGAAGAATTGCTCGATCCGGGCCAGCTCGAGACCGTCGACGTCGCCGAGGGTGGCGGGAGTGCGCAGGGCGCGCGCGAACACCGGTTGGGGGCGTCGGGCTTGACGCCAACACTTCCACGCCAGCTTGAAATCGCGCTCGGTGGCGGCGCGTCGGACGTCGGTCTCCGAGTCGTTCACATTGCGATCGAAGCGCAACCACGCCAGGCCGACAAAGACATCGTGCGGATCGGCGGGCGGGGCGTCGGTATCGATATCGAGGGTGTGACGGTGCCAGTCGACCACTTCGAGAAAACCCGCGCTCCCCGGTTCGCTCTGGTATACGCCGTTGAGCCGGTCGGCGACCGCTTGAACGCGCGCACGGGTGTCGGTGAGATCGCGCGGGGATGCCAGAAAAACACGCATGGGCTTCGCCTCGTCAAAATACGCCGCCACGGAAAACGCGGCGACGGCTGGATGCTAGCAGCCCCTCCGCTCCTAGCGAGCATTCGAGGGTCTGTATTTTCGGGACACCGTCCATCAGGACATCGTCCACGCTCGCTCGGAGCAGCCGAGGGTTTGCGAACGAGTTCGGACACCGATTTTTACAATGTCCCCTCGCTCAGCGCTGGAACGCACGAGACACGGGAGAATCGCCGAGTTTCGTGTCAGAATCGATGGCTCGGCCAAAAATCTCGGGAACCCTACGGGTGGTATTCGAGGGTGGATGTGCTGTAGGCTGTTGACCTCAGGTAACGCTTGTGAAAAATTTCACAAGCTGGCTCATCCAAAACCCGGAATGTTCTGGGTGCTCGGGCCGGCAAGAAGGACGTTTGCAACTGCGGTTTCGCATATGGCACAGATTTTTCCTGAAAACAGCAATACCCTCGCTCGTCTCAGCATCCTCTTCGTCATCCTCTTCGCGGGTGGCGCGATCAGCCTGGTGCTCGCGGTCGAACGTTCGACCTGGAAGACCAACGAGGGCATGGTCTACGAGCAGCCGGTACCGTTCAGTCACGACCACCACACGGCGGGCCTGGGTATCGACTGCCGCTACTGTCACACCTCGGTCGAGGTGGCGGCGAGCGCGAGCATTCCACCCACCGAGACGTGTATGAACTGCCACAAGCTGATCTGGGTCGAGAGTCCGTTGCTCGAGCCGGTACGCGCCAGTTGGCGGAACGACGAGCCGATCCGGTGGAACCGTGTTCACGATCTGCCGGATTACGTGTACTTCAACCACAGTGTGCACGTCGCCGCCGGTGTCGGTTGTGTCTCCTGCCACGGCAAAGTCAACGAGATGCCGCTCATCGCCAAGGGTGCATCGCTGCAGATGTCCTGGTGTCTCGACTGCCATCGTGCGCCGGAGAAGAACCTGCGGCCGCCGGAAGAGGTCTTCAACATGGATTGGGAACGGCCGACCGACGATCCCGAGTACGGGGCCAAACTGGCCGAGGCCTATCCGTTTCTCGGCGACGAGTACCGGTTGACCAGTTGCTCGACATGTCATCGCTAATCCAGGGCGCTGGAAACCGGACCTTCGAGAGGAAGAGATGAGTCAACACGACGATCGACAAGGGTCGCCCGAGGCCACAACGAGTCAGGGACTCGTGACCTTGCGGGCAAAGTCGACACCGCCCGAGACAGCCGAGGCCGGAGCCTCCGCCGAGGTAGAGGAGTTCTCGGGGCCGAATCTATGGCGTAGCCTCGACGAGCTCGCCGGCTCGGAACGATTTCGCGAGCTGCTCCACCGTGAGTTCCCACGTTTCGCTTCCGAGTGGGATGAGGGTGTCGACCGCCGCCGTTTTCTGCAGCTGTCGAGTGCCGGTTTGGCCTTGGCGGGTCTGACGGCGTGCACCAAGCAGCCCCCCGAAGAAATCGTTGCCTATGTTCGCAAGCCCGAGGACATCATTCCCGGCAAGCCGCTCTATTACGCCACGGCAATCGACCACGGTGGTTACGCGCAGCCGGTGCTCGCCGAAAGCCACATGGGGCGACCCACCAAGGTGTCGGGCAATCCCGAGCATCCGACCGGCGCTGGCGCCAACGTTTTCATCACGGCTTCGACCCGTGATCTCTATGATCCGGATCGCTCGCAGGCATTGATCGAAGCTGGCCGCGTGCGGTCGTGGCAGGCCTTTGTCGATGTGTTCGCCAAGCGTGTGCTCGCGCTCCGAGCCACGGGTGGTGAAGGGCTTCGCTTGCTCACCGGGCCGGTTTCGTCGCCGACTCTGGCCGCGCAGATCGGTCGTATCCTCGCCGCGATGCCCGAGGCGCGTTGGGTGCAATGGCAGTCGGGAATCGGAGCCAACACGGCGGCGGCGGCCGAGACGGCGTTTGGCGCGCCCGCGAACGTGTATTACGACCTCACGCCCGCCGATGTGGTGGTCGCCATCGACAGCGATTTCCTCAACGAGGACCCGGGCTCGCTCGTCTACGCTCACGACTTCATGGCCCGTCGCAAGGGTGAAACCCTCGACGAGGAAGCCATGCCCGTTCTGCGGCCCGGCTCCGAGATGAACCGTCTCTACTCCATCGAGACGGGGCCGACCGGTACCAGCACGGTGGCCGACCATCGTCTCGCGTTGACACCCTCCGGGGTCGCCAACTTCGTCTTGGCGCTCGCGGGTCGCTTGGGTGTCGCCGGCGTCACCGCGCCGACCTTGGAAGGCAAAGCCGCCGAGCATCTCGACGCGATCGTCGAAGATCTCGAAAAGGCACGCGGTCGCTCGGTCCTTCTCGCGGGTGATCACCTCGACGTCGATGTCCAGGTCTTGGTGCACGCCATCAACGACGCGCTCGGCAATATCGGCACGTCGGTGATCGTCACCGAGCCGGTTCTGGCGGACGCTGGCGAACAGACCATGACGCTCGCCGAGCTCGCCGCCGAGCTCGAAGCCGGATCGGTCGATACGTTGCTGGTCTCCGGAGTCAACCCGGTTTACGAGGCGCCGGCCGATATCGACTTCGGCGCGGCGCTCGCCGCCGTCACGGCACCGACCATGACCATTCATCACGGTCTGTATCTCGATGAAACCGCCGAGCAGTGTTTGTGGCATGTTCCCGCGACTCACGATCTCGAGGCTTGGGGTGACAGCCGGTCTTTCGACGGCACGGTGAGTCTCCGGCAGCCGCTCATCGAGCCGCTGTACGACGGTAAGAGCGCGCTCGACGTGCTCGCCGTGCTCGAAGGGCGAGTCACCACCACCGGCCGCGAGCTGGTGCGCGAGCATCACCAGGCGGCGAGCGGCCTCAACGGCTCGTTCTCCAATACCTGGCGCCGCCAGCTGCACGATGGTTTCGTGCCTGATTCGGCCGCCGCGCCGCTCGCCTTCGCTGGCGTGTCGGGCGCCGCCGAAGCGGCCGCGGCGATCTCTGGCGCGGGTGATCGCGGTACCGAGATCGTCTTCCGACCGGATCCGACTCTCTACGACGGTCGCTATGCCAACAACGGCTGGTTGCAGGAGTGCCCGAAGCCGATCACGATGCTGACCTGGGACAACGCTCTCTTGGTGAGCCCGAAGATGGCGCGTGGCATTCTCGGCGATGGTCGCGTCAAGGAGTCGCGTCAGGATAAACAGGCGTGGAAAGTGGATGTCACGGTGGGTGAACACACCATGCGGGTGCCGCTGTGGGTCGTGCCCGGGCACGCCGACGATTGCGCCACGCTGCATCTCGGTGGTGGCCGTCGTCGTGGCGGTGAGACGCTGGTCGGCGCGGGCTTCGACGCCAATCAGCTCCGCACGAGCGAGGCGATGTGGCGCGCCGAGAAGGCGACGATCGTCGCGGCCGACGAGAAATACCTCCTCGCGTCGACCCAGGATCACTTCTCGATGGAAGGTCGCGACCTGGTGCGTAGCGCGCCGGCCGATGATTACTTTCACGATCTCGAGGAAGCCGGGGTCATCGACGCCGGTGGCAAGCTCGACAAGAAGGTGCTCGAGAAAGCCGAGAAAAAGGGCAAGGGTGTCGCCGATCTCTTCGACCGCAACGCCTACATCGATTCCAGCAAGACCATCCTCAAGCACAACGACTTCCCCTATGACGGCTATGCCTGGGGGATGACGGTGGATCTGTCGACGTGCACGGGTTGCAACGCTTGCGTCGTCGCGTGCTCGGCGGAAAACAACATTCCCGTCGTCGGCAAGGACCAGGTCGCGCGTGGCCGTGAGCTGCATTGGATCCGTGTCGATCGGTACTTCGTCACCAACGAGGACGCGGGCAAGAAGACCGACGACCAGCACGCCGAGGACGAGATCGAGGCGATCGTCACCCAGCCGGTGTATTGCATGCACTGTGAGCAGGCGCCATGCGAAATCGTCTGCCCGGTCGCGGCGACGGTACACAGTGACGAAGGCCTGAACGACATGGTCTACAACCGCTGTGTCGGTACGCGCTACTGCTCGAACAACTGCCCGTACAAGGTGCGGCGTTTCAATTTCTACCTCTACGCCGACTTCGAGACGCCGTCGTACAAGCTCATGCGCAATCCCGACGTCACGGTGCGTAGCCGTGGTGTCATGGAGAAGTGTAGCTATTGCGTGCAGCGCATCAACGAGGCGCGTCACGTCGCCGACGTCGAGAAGCGCAAGATCCGTGATGGTGAAATCAAGACCGCGTGTCAGAACGTGTGCCCGAGCGACTGCATGACCTTCGGTGACATCAACGATCCACTCGCACGAGTCACCGGTTACAAGCGCTCGCCGCGTAATTACAGCTTGCTTTCCGAGCTCGGTACGCGGCCTCGCACCACTTATCTCGCGCGCCTCACCAATCCGAATCCGAAGCTCGCCAAGAAGCCCATGATTCTCGGTGGCAAGGGGCGCAAGAAGTACGGTGGTGACAAGCACAAAGATGCCGACCATGGCGCCGAAGCGGGACACTGAGAACGTAGAGCAGCTGACATGAAACGATTGGAGACACGAGGCTATGGCGACATCGGAGGCTAGGGCCGCCAGCACGGAGGCCGCCGTCGATCTGGACAGGGCGCTGATCGCGCCGGGTCACACGTCACGGACCATCACCGAGAAGATCAGCAACGTCGTCTTCGGCAAAACGCCGAAGTGGATGTTCGCCATCTGGGCCGTCACCTTCTCGCTCACCGGCATGCTCGTCCTGGCGATTCTGCGGCTGGTTTTCGTCGGTACCGGTATCTGGGGTCTGAACGTTCCGGTCGCCTGGGGTTTCGCGATCATCAACCTGGTTTGGTGGATCGGTATCGGTCACGCCGGTACCCTGATCTCGGCGATTTTGCTGCTGCTCAACCAGAAGTGGCGAACATCGATCAACCGCTTCGCCGAAGCGATGACGCTCTTCGCGGTCGCTTGCGCGGTCATGTTTCCGCTGCTTCACACGGGTCGTCCGTGGCTCGCCGCCTACTGGCTGCTGCCGTATCCCAACACCATGCAGCTGTGGCCGCAGTTCCGCAGCCCGCGGATGTGGGACGTGTTCGCGATCTCGACCTACGGCACGGTGTCGCTTCTCTTCTGGTACACCGGCTTGATTCCCGATATCGCCACCCTGCGCGACCGTGCCAAGCACCCGGCGCTCAAGATGCTTCTCGGGGTTCTGGCGCTCGGCTGGCGCAACTCGGCCAAGCACTGGCACAACTACGAGTCGTCCTACCTGCTACTCGCCGGTCTGTCGACGCCACTCGTCGTTTCGGTGCACTCGATCATCAGCTTCGATTTCTCGGTGTCGCAGCTCCCGGGCTGGCATACGACGATCTTCCCGCCGTATTTCGTCGCGGGCGCCGTGTTCGCCGGTTTCGCCATGGTCATGTTGGTGGCCATCCCGATTCGCCGGATCTTTCATCTCGAGGATCTGATCACGTCGCGGCATTTGCAGAACATGGCCAAACTGACCTTGGTGACCGGCCTGATCGTCGTCTACGGCTACGCCATGGAGCTTTTCTTCGCTTGGTACAGCGGTAGTGAGTACGAGAAGTTCGCCTTGATCGTCAACCGGCCAACCGGTCCCTATTGGCCCTCGTGGTGGGCATTGATCTTCTGCAACTTCGTCGCTGTCCAATTGCTGTGGTTCAAGAAAGTGCGGCAGAACGAAGTGTTGCTGTGGATCATCTCGTTGATCGTCTCGGTCGGGATGTGGCTCGAGCGTTTCGTCATCGTCGTCATCAGCCTGCATCGTGACTTTCTGCCGTCGTCCTGGGACTTCTACGCCGGCACCATCTGGGACTGGGCGATCTACATCGGCACCATCGGCCTATTCTTCTCTCTCAT
>JBCDBH010000307.1:0-7037 GCA_039184055.1 Acidobacteriota bacterium | reverse complement strand
TCGAGATCGAGCGTGCCGTCGGCGAGAATATCGACCTCGATCCCCCACAATACGTGGATCCGGTCCAGTTCCGACTCGACCTTGCGGAGCTTTTCCCCTTGCGCCAGTACGCGGCGTTCGTCGAGACCGCCCGCCACTTCGAGCGTCTGGGAATGATCGGTGATCGCTAGGTATTCGAAGCCGAGCTTCGCCGCCGTCAGCGCCATGGTGCGAGCATCGGCCTCACCGTCGCTGTCGGTGCTGTGCATGTGGAGGTCGCCACGCAGATCCTCGGCTGTGATCAAGCGGGGGAGACGGCCGTCGAGAGCGGCTTCGATCTCACCGCGATGCTCACGCAGCTCGGGAGGGATGTACGGCATGCCGACCGCGGCGTAGATCTCCTCTTCAGTGCGGGCGAGCGATAGGCGACGATCGGTGGCCCGGTCGGAGATGCCGTTCTCGCTGATGTGCAAACCCAGCCGGCCGGCCCGGGTCCGGAGCGCGACGTTGTGCTCCTTCGAGCCGGTGAAGTGGTGCAGACCCGCGCCCCAGGTCTCGGGCGCGAAAACACGTAGATCGGCTTGTTGCAAGGTCGCGAGCCGAATCGAGCCACCGTCTTCACGACGCATCAACACCTCGCGTGCCGACGGCAAGGTCATGAACGCTTCGATCAAGGGTTTGGGGTTGGCCGATTCCACCAGAACATCGAGATCGCCGATCATCTCGCGGCGGCGGCGACAGCTACCACCGGGCACCACGGTCACCGCGCCGTCGACATCGCGTAGACGGGTGGCGATCTCCTCGAAGGCCCGCAGCGCCACCACCAGCGGCACCTTGCCTCGATTGGCGCGACGCACCTCGATCTCACGCAACAGGCCGTGCACCGCGTCGATACCGAAGCGGGGCAATTGACGCAGCCGACCGTCTTTGGCGGCAAGCTCGAGCTGATCGAGATCGGCGATACCGAGCTGTTGATGGAGCTGTCGCACCGAGCTCGGTCCCAAGCCCTTGAGCGATAGCAAATCGCGCAGACCGGCGGGTACCTGGGCGCGCAGCCGTGACAGGTCGTCACAGGTTCCCGTGCGCAGAATCTGTTTGATGCGATGGACCGAGCCATCGCCGATATTGGGTGTCCGTTGCAGGGTCCCGAAGCGGATCATCTTGTCGACCGGCTGGGGGAGCGCTTCGACGATCTGGGCCACGCGTTGAAACGCACGCACGCGATGCGGCTCACCGCCACGGATATGGAGGAGATCCGCCATCTCACGGAAGAGATCGGCGACGTCGTGGTTGTGGACCTGCGGCATGACAGCGGGCAAGGCTAGCACCAACTCTCAGCGGTTGCTTGTCGGGTGTCGGTGAATTACCCTTCACAACTTCCGGCCGATCCGAGCCATCGACGCGAATCGCACGCCACGCCAGGAGCCCGTATGCAAGACAAGGTAGACGACAGCCCTGAGCCTTCGCGCCCCGAGCGTTCGCGGCCCGGCCGTCCGCGGCCCGCCGAGATTTTTTCCACGCTCAAGGCTTTTGTGATTGGCTCCGCCGTCGCTTTCGTCTTGCTCAATCTCGTCGTCCTACCCTGGGCGGGAGACGGGCCCGATCCGGTCACGGCGCGTTATGGCGACGACGTGCTCGCCACGGCATATCCCGACCGCGACGCCGACGAAATCTCCACGTTGCTCCGTGAGACCTGGACCACGCGTCACGTCTATCGGCCGTTTACCCAATACGTCGAAGGGGCGACCGACGGCACCTTTGTCAACGTATCCGAGCACGGCTATCGCGAGACGGGTCATACGTTGGCCTGGCCACCCGCGACCGACAAGACGAACGTCTTTCTTTTCGGTGGCTCGACGATGTTCGGCTACGGTGTCGCCGACAATGAAACCCTCGCCGCGGCCCTGCAACGCCAGCTCGGTGACGATGTCGCGGTCTACAACTTCGGCCAGGGGGCGTTTTATTCGACCTCGGAGCGCATTCTTTTCGCCGAGCTGCTTCTCGCTGGTCATGCGCCCGACCTGGCGCTCTTTTTCGACGGTCTCAACGAATTCGCTATTGGCGAGCCGATCCACACTGGTCGACTGATTCGGCTTTTCGAGGATCGCTCGTCGACCCTCGCCCTTCGTCTCCTGCGACGTCTGCCGGTGCTCAAGCTCGTGAGCGATCGCTTGGCGCGTCCACCGGTCGAATCAGACGCGCCGGTGATCGACCCGGCGTTCGACGACGACGCGATCAGCGGTCGGATCGATCGCTATCTCGGCAACGTCGCGCTGATCCGCGCGCTCGCGGAGGTCCACGACGTGTGGACGCATTTCGTCGTGCAGCCGGTGCCGACCCATGGCTACGACCTCACGCACCATCCGTTCGCCGCCTGGGGTTTCGAGGTCAACTCACGCTCGGCGTTCGGGTACCCACGTTTGCTCGACGCGCTCGCCGATCTCGAGCCCGGGGTCGTGACGTCTCTGGCCGATCTTCAGCAAGACAGCGAGCAAGCGCTCTATGTCGACCAGGTGCACTACAGCCCCGAGATGAACGAGATGATCGCCACGGCGCTCGTCGCGCCCGTGCGGGCAGCGCTAGAGGGTGGAGGCGAGTCGGGAGCAGGTCTGACCGCCGACGACGGTACCGGCGATGACGTCGTCACTGGCACCGAATAGCATCGCCTCGAGCAGGGTGTCGTCGTCGCTCCCGGCGAGCGCCGGCGCATCGAGGTCGATCACCGTCAGATCGGCCCATTGACCGTCTTGGATCGCCCCACAGTCGATCCCCAAGGCGGCACCACCGCCAGCGGTCGCGGCATGGAGCAGCTTGCGGGCCACCGAGCCTCGTCGGTCGACCACCACGCCTCGCCGTTCTCGCGCCAGGCGCTGAACGTATTCCAGCCAGCGCATTTCCTCGATCATCGAGATCCGTGCGTTCGAGTCGCTACCCAAACACAGCCCGCCACCGGCGTCGACGATTCGCGGTAGATCCGCGATGCCGTCGCCTAGATTGGCTTCGGTCAGCGGGCAAATACAGACATGTCCACCAGCCGCGAGCATGAGCTCGAGGTCACCCGGGTTGGTGTGGGTGCAATGGACCGCGGTGAAGGACTTGTCGAGATCGAGTACCTCGTCGAGCAGGTGCATGGGGCGTTGGCTGTAGGCCTCGAGACTCTGAGCGATCTCTTGGCGTTGCTCCTCGACATGCATGTGCACCACCATGCCACGCTCCCGCGCACCCGCGAAGAGCGGCGTGAGGTCGTCCACCGGCACGGCTCGCAGACTGTGCGCCACGACACCGACCCGTTGGAGCTCGCCGTCGACCCGATTCGCCAGATGGTCGAGCTTCCGCCAATACGAGTCCAGGTCGGGCGTCGCGAAACGGCGTTGGCCACCGGCGAGCGGGGTGCCGATGCCACCGGTTCGGTAATACGCCTGCAGGAGGACGATGCGGATGCCGACGTCACGCGCCGCGTCGAGCACCACCTCGTCGAAGGCGTAGTCGAGACGATCGGCGTCGTCGTGATGGAGATAGTGGAACTCGCCGACGGTCGTCATGCCGGCGAGACGCATCTCCTCGAAGGCGCGTCGACAGACGGTGTAGAGCTCGTCGCGATCGAGCGCTTCGACCAGTCCGTACATGGCTTCACGCCAGGTCCAGAACGAGCCGGCGCCGGCGGGAAAGGTCTCGCCACGACCACGGAGCCCGCGTTGAAACGCGTGCGAGTGGGCGTTGACGAATCCTGGCAGGAGGGCTCGTCGGGGCAGGGTGTGATCGACGCGATCGTCGCGGGCGGTTTCGATTTCGGCGATGCGACCATCGGGACGCATACGCACCGCGACGTTGCGAACGAATGCATCGCCGGTCCACGTGAGCTCGGCGGCGACGGTTTGGCCTCTGAGATCCATCTCGATGACTCACATACAGTAGTTTTCGACCACGCTACGCAGCAGCTGGGCACCGCGGCGATACTCGTCGCGTGGCATCCACTCGTTGGGCTTGTGCGCCACCTCGATCGAACCCGGACCCCAGATCACTGGCTCGAGACCACACTCTTGAAGCCAGCCGGCATCGGTGGCGTACGACGCGCTCACCGTTTTGTCCTGACGCATCAACGCGGTCAGGGTGCGGTAGAGCGGCGTGTCTTCGGTGGTGAGCAGGGGAGGGCTGAGATTGCCCTGGGTCACGGTGGCGTCGGCATCACCGGCGGCGGCCAGCGCCGTGTTGCGGATCAGCTCGAACATCGGCTCGATCGCCATGCCGGGAAGGATACGCAGACTCAAATCGACATGGCAGTGATCGGGAATGATGTTGATCGCCGAGCCGCCGTGGATACGCGCCACGTTGAGCGCCGGATAGGGCACCTCGGGAAAGTGCTCGGCGTTGGGCCAATCTTCTTCCATCAAGGCCTGGCGGAGCTCGGCGAGCGCGGTCACCGCGCGACCGGCGGGCTCGATGGCGCTCTTGCCCAGATGGGGATAACCGCTGTGGGCGCCGATGCCCTTGACGTCCATTTCGAACCGAGCGTGACCTTTGTGTAGACGCACCACTTCGAGCGAGGTCGGCTCGCCGATGATCGCGGCGCGGGGCAGCGCTCGCTCGGCGGGCCAGGCGTGCGCGAAGTGCTTGGCGCCCAGGGTGCCGACCTCCTCGTCGTAGGTCAGAACCAGCACCAGCGGGTGGGCGAGCGTCGTGGTCGAGAGCGCCGCGGCGAGATTGATCGCCAGGGCGTCGAAACCCTTCATATCGGCGGCGCCACGACCGACCAGACGATCCTCGTGGACGGCGAGCGAAAACGGGTCGTTTTGCCAGTCGGGCTCTTCGGCCGGAACCACGTCCATATGCCCCGACAAGACGATCCCGTTACGGGAATCGGGGTCGACCTCGGGACCGACATGAACGATCAGATTCAATTTGTCGCCGTCCGGCGACGGTTGCTCCTCGATACGAATACCGGGTCGATCGAGATACTCGGCGATAAAGGCGGCGATCGGGCGATTGCTGTTGCGGCTCGTCGAGTCGAAGCTCACCAGCCGGCCCAACAAGGCCTCGTCGGAAAGCATGGTCGTCATGGCGCGAGGCTAGCATGTCGCTCCGGCCTGACCCGGGGTAGAATCGCGCTTTCACTTGGAGTGATTCGAGGAGCCCCAGATGATCGACTTCGATACCGCTACCTTGCCTTGGATCGACCGTGACGACTACACCTCGGTCTTGGCCGAGAAACGTCGAACCGGCGCCTTGTCCGATACCGACTCCGAGCTCACCGAGCGCTGGAGCCGTGATGGTTACCTCCACCTTCCAGGGCTCATCGACCAAGCCGACGTCGACGCCTTGCTCGCCGCCTACGAGCGTGCCTGGGAGACCCGGCCCGAGGTCAAATTGCTTGTCGAAGGCAAAGGGGTCGTGCCCTTCGCCGAGCTCGAGCCACGCGCTGAGCTCGTCACCCGGCACTATCGGGTGATGGACATCCAGGACACGGAGAGCACCGCCCGTGACCTGATTCTGCATGCCGAGGTTCAGCGGGTGTTGCGATTGTTGCTCGACGACACCCCGGTCGCCATGCAGAGCCTGTTCTTCGAATACGGTTCCGAACAGCATCTGCATCAGGATTTTCCATACGTTCAGGCACAGATCCTGTCGCATCTGATCGGTTGTTGGATCGCCTGTGAAGATGCCGATCTCGACAATGGCGCGCTCTTCTACTACCCGGGCTCCCACCGTCTCCCCAAGCATCAATTCCCCAACTCGGGGCTGATCTACGACGGTAGCGATGATCGTCAAGTCGTCGATTTCGAACATCACCTCGAACGTTCGGCCGCCGAAGCGGGGCTCGAACGCCAAGTCTTCGAAGCCAAGAAAGGTGATGTTCTGTTCTGGCACGCCGCTCTCGTCCACGGTGGCTCACCTGCCGCAGTCCCAGATCAGAGACGCCGGTCTCTCGTCGTGCACTACTCGTCCAAAACCGCCTACCCGCGTGATCGCCGCACACCGAACGTCGCGCCCAAGGTGCTGGCCCGTAACGGTGGCGAGCTCTATCTGCCGACGACACCCGACCGCAGTCTGCTCGGCAGGGTCAAGGGCAAGCTCTCGAGTCTGCTCCGCGGGTAGAAAAAGCAGGCAAAAAAAGCGGCCCCTCGCCGGCTTGATACGAGGGACCGTGTTGAGATTGGCGGGCACACCCCGCCTCAGGGACACTGTGGCGTCAACGCAAAGGCTTCGTGACCGTCTGTCGGTCGCGAGCGCGTCGACATGTGAGCTTGTTGATCCGAGCCGTTGAGAACCCCCTTGATTCGAGTCTTGTTCGTGCGCACTTATCCTTAGAGCACGACTCGTGCCAGCCTTGGAGAAGGCCTAGACACGGTGAATCAAGGGGATTTAGCGTGTTTGGGACGGAGAATCAGGGCAGACGAAACGAGCCGCCAACTTTGTTGGCGGCTCGATGGATCCGTCGAATCGGCGAGTTTTCGATCGTGGTCGGCCAGGTGCCAACGCTGTGGGCGGCTGTGAGGACGACAGGCTAGAACGCTTGCGTATCGCCCTGTGAAGCGAAATTGCCCTGGTCATTGCCGTAGGTCTTGACCTGACCCGTCTCGAGATCCTCGACGCGCACCTCGAAGGCGACATTCGACAGGCTGCCGTAGACAGCTTTGGCAAAAAACAGCCCCTAAAAGTGCTCAATTGCACTTTATTAGCACCGAGCTGCACCCCATGCGCAAAGAAGATCTCAGGCACACGCTTGCACACTGGCCTGAACTTGATGAACTCACCAGCAGACTTTATGGCGTCTACCCCAATCTGACTCCCGGCTTCCATCGCTTTGAACTGGACGAAAATATCAGCGTGACACTTATTTTTAATGAGGTTATTAGTGCGCTAAGCGATCTGGCGCCCACACTGGCAACCGAGCTCTGGGAATATCAAAGCTGGAACGTAGACGCCTGGTTTCTGGATGGCTTTGCCCCTGCCCAGAACCCTGAAATGTGGAATGAGCGACTTTTCCCGCTGATCAATCGACTTAGCGCGCCAAATGCCACGGCGGCCACCTTTACCTCTGCGGGTATCGTAAAGCGAGG
>JBCDBH010000306.1:0-7049 GCA_039184055.1 Acidobacteriota bacterium | reverse complement strand
GGGATTCTCATTGCGAATGTCGAGGGTGCAGCCGCTCGGTGGGGGCACGGCGACATAGGCGGTACCAGCCTTGCTGTCGTCGGGGAGGGACCAGCCGGCTTCGTGAAGAAAGAAATTGCCTGAAGCAGCTTCGAGATAGCTACCCGGGTCGGGGCCGAGGCTGTCGCCGCCCTGATCGGCCAGTACGATCGCCAGGATGTAGGTGCCGCCAAAGGCGCTTTTCGAGTCGGCATCGAGCGCCCAGTTGATGCTGGTGGCGTCGCCGCTAATGGGTTTCTCCGTACCCGAAACACTGCTCACCGGGTTGCCCGAGCCGATCGAAGCCTGCTTCCCGAACTGCGGAGAATGGTCCGAGTCGAGCGTGATGGTTATCCTCGCGGTGGTCATGGTGATCGCCTCCTTTCAACCTTGAGGGCATAGGTCGACCTCGGGATCGACGTACCAAAGACCGAAGCTCGTGGTGTAACAGTAGATGCGGTACTTGAGCACCAGAGAGGGTTTTTTGGATGGTTGGCTGGACCCGGGAGGCGTCACATGGGACGTGGCGAGGTTGCTTGCCGTCACGTTGCTCCAGTCGACTCCGAGCGACCAGCGGGGGCCACCCGTCGCGGTCTTATAGGACGGATCGATCAGGAATGTGAAGGAGGTACCGGACACGATGCCGGTGTTGTCCGCCCAGCTGATCTTCTCGCTCAATTGCACCGAGCTCGGGGTCTTGAAGATATTCGAGGGTGTCATGGGAGGCTTGGACGGTGCTCCGACGGCCGAGTTGATCAGCTTCATCCCGAACACCATGGCTACCGGATAGGTCGAGTCGGCCCAGGATCCAGCATCGCTCGCTTTGTTCCATGTCCAGATGAGGCTCTGCGGCGTCTTGGTCATGGCGTTGAGCAAGGAGCTCGTCACGCTGCTTGGGTCGTGTAGCGTGCCGTCGACATCGATTTTCAGACTGCTCGTCGATGGCGCATTCCCCGGCAAGCTGGGGGATTGAAAGGCGCTCCCGGACAGGGTCAGGGCGATGGTCCGATGGGTCACGGGACCTCCTCGTCATCGGGTACACATGGGGCGTTTCCAGACCCGAGGGCCGGTAACGCAACGACGGGCGCGAGGCTGTGAATGGACGTCTGATCAGGCTATCAGAGAGATCAAGCTAGACGATCAGGTAGGCCTCGATGCGAAAGAGGACGCGCGGTTCACGAGGAAAGTGGAACAACACGTTGCATTCGCGAGGTGCTCTGTCTCCGCGTGGCTGATCAAGCCCTATGGGCGTTGAGCGACGAGCTCGTGGAAGGCGCGAATGCGTTGCAGGCCCGCCTCGAAGACCTCTTCCTCCACCGAAAGCACGAAACGACAGTGCTCGGGGATTCCGGTCCACTTGCTGTTGTTGATCAGCAGGTTGACGGTGCGCGCCATGGCGTCGGAGATGGTCTCGCTGTCGAGCACGACGGTGGTGCCATCGATGTCGATCGTGCGTCCGAGGTAGGCGCTCGGCCGGGCGACGAGAAAGAGGCCGCCCTGGCTGGGCAGAGTCTGCCAGCCGCATGCGTCGAGCACGGCAGTGAGACGCTCGGCGCGCTCGGCGAGCGTTTGTCGCTGGTGCGCCAGCTCACGACGCAGCAGCGCGTCGGGCTGGTTGACGGTGGCGAAGATCCGGCGCGCGGCGTGACGGGTGGTGATGTGCGGCTCGCCCGCGGGATTGGCGGCGAGCACGTCTTCCAAGGCCTGGCTATGACACCAGGCGAAGCCGAAACGCAGCCCGCCGGCGGCGAGCTCTTTGGAGACACCCCCGAGGACCACCAGATCGAGAGCGTGCGAAGCGAGCACGGTGTCGAGATCCCACGACACACGACCGTGATGCTCGAGACCGGAGAAGAGCACGTCGAGCACCACCCGGGCCCGGTGCTTCGACGCCACCGCGAGCAGCTCGGCGATCTCGTCGTGACCGTAGAGGCTACCGGTCGGGTTGACCACCGGGCCGTTGAGATAGACCCACGGTCGATCGACCCCGGCGAGCGCGGCATCGAGCTCGACGGGGGTGATTTTGAAGCCCTCGACACGCCGCGTCGGCACCTCGAGCCAGCGGCCGCCAAAGGTCTGCACGGTGGCGACGAAATAGCCGTAGGCGCCGGTCGGAAAGACGAAGGTGCCGCGTTCTTTGGCGCAGGCTTCAGCGAGCGCCGCGAAGAGCGGTGAGACGCCGAGACCGAGCACGATACGTCGGCGGTCACGAGGCTTGCCACCGATGCCGAAACGCTGCCGCAGAAAGACCGCGATTTCACGACTCGGATCGGCGTCCGACTCGGGCAGAAGCCGCCGCGCGAAGGCTTCGAAGAGGCTCACCGGCACCACGGTCGGCGACGGCAGCTCGTTTTCACCGTAGTCGAGCCGTATTGTCTCGGCGTCGGTCGCGACGTGCTCGGCGGCGAGCGCCGGATGCGCGAAGGCCGTCGCGCACGCCGCGGCGAGCGGCAAGGGCATCTCGGTGCTCGCCCGGCCCGACGGCGGCGTGGCGTCACGGTCGAGACGAAACGCCACCAGCTCGGCGATCAACGTCTCGTAATACGCCTGGGTGAGGATCGGCACCCGGCTGTAGGTGGTCGCCGCCATATTGATCAAGGCGCCGAAGAGCGCTCGGTTCTCGGTCATCAAGAACGCCATTTGGAGATCGTTGTAGACCTGGTTCTTGATCAAACCGAGCAGCAACGCCACCCGTCGGGGCAGCGGCGTCTCGCTGAGTGCCTGAAACACGCCGTTGTGGGTCGGCTGGCTCGAGAGCTCGACCACCGCCGACAGATCGATCACGAGAAGCGCGCCGATCTCCTCGGCGGCCTGGGTCAGACGGAGAAACGGATCTGGCGTCCGCGCGTCGACTTCGTCGAGCCGCATCACCACCAGTGCCGGACGCAGTCGCGTCATCAGCTTGCACACCAAATCGACCCGCGCCGGACATTCGAGAATGTTCGCGCCGGCGAGCCGCGCATCACCGAGCAATTGCCGGTCGACCAGGGCCAGCGACGGCGCGAAAAGCTGGAAGAGATTGCGGATCGCCGTGGCGCGGTTGGGGAGGGCGAGCAGACTGTCGTCGGCCACCGGGATCGAAAAATACTGACGCAGAAACGCGGCGAAGTGTCGTCGCAGGCCTTCGGTGCCGGCCGTCTCGCCATAGGGAAACGCCGAGCGTTGGCTCATCAGATCCGCCACGCGCACCAAAAACGCGGCTTTTTCGGTCGCCACCGCTTCGTCGTCATAGGCCAGATCGAGCGTGTTCTTGGCCTCCCGCCACGCCGCGCCTTCGAGGCTGTCGAGGTGATCGTGCAGCGCGCGGATCTGCTCCCAAAAGCGAAACCGGCCACGAAACACCGTCAGAGCGTGAAAGATCTCTCCGTCCGCCTCGACATACGCCTGTGCGGTGCGCGCGCTCACCGACTCTTTGCTCATCGGACCGAGAAAAAACTCGAAGCGATGCGGACTATGACGCTCGATATCGGCGAGCTGGCCGATGTCGGTATCCGCCGCCTGCGGGATCCGCACCGTCCACAAATCCTCGACCGCGAACCCGCGTCGGTGGAGCAGGTGGGTGAGGATGGCGCGTCCCGGGCGTCCTCCGAGGTTGAAAATCACCTCGCCCCCGGGTCGCAACGCGCCGATCGACTCTTCCACCGCGCGCGCCACCAGGCCGAGACCGAATTGATCCTCTAAATAACCCTGCCGACCCGCGTAATTGCTCAACGCGACCAGGAAATCGTCACTCGCCTGATCCGAGATCTCCAACAGCGTGTCGAGATCCGGATCGAGCACCTGCGGAATACAGCCGATCACCTTGTCGAAGACCTGGTTCCGATCCCGCGCCCACTCCAAGAGATCCGACTCGTAAAACGCCACCCGGTCGAGCAGGCTGGTGCCGGTGCGATCCGTGCGCAACTCACCGTCGTCGTCGAGCGCGTTCAAATAGAGATTGATCCGCGCACAGAGCACCGCGCGTGGATTGATGTCGAGTCCCACGACGTAGTCCGGCGCCGGTTGCCGCGCCGCCAGCGCCAGCGAAATCCAGCCGTTGCCACAGCCCAGCTCGACCAGCCGTCGGCCGTCGAGCTCACTCGCCGGAATCCGGCACAGTCCCTCGAAGAACGTCCGCGACCACGCCTCCGGTGCGAACACACTCTTGAAATAGAGCAGCTTCAGCCCGGCGCGTTGCTCGAGCGTCGTCCCCAACGGCAGTGACCGAATGGCGAAATGGACCCGCTCGAACGCCGTTTCTTCATCGCCCTGTTCCGCCTCGATCGCAGTCAGCAGACGTCGCGCCTCGTCGCGCGTCTCCGGATCGTCGAGCCGCGCGAGCAGCGTTTCGAATTGGTCATACGCCGCCGAGCTGGAGGCGGTACAGGCGGTGAGAAAAGCTTCGTGCTGGTTCATATCGGAGTCCCCTAGCCGGTAAGGGTATCGTCATTGGGACGTCCGAGATCAAGCCCTCAAGGTATCCGCTGGGTCGACCCGTGTCGCCCGATGCGCCGGCAGCCAGGCGGCGAAGAGGGTGACGAGGGTGAGCATGCCGGCGACGACGAGAAACGTGAGCGGGTCGCGTGGCTGGACGCCGAAGAGCAGGCTTTCCAGGAGATGCACGGCGGCGAGCGAGCCGAGCAGACCGATGGCGATACCGATCCCGCCGATACTCAACCCTTGACCGAGCACGAGCCGGATCACGTCGCGATGATCGGCGCCGAGCGCGATCCGGACGCCGATCTCGCGTCGTCGCTCACCGACCAGAAGCGTAATCACCCCGTAGATACCGATCGCCGCCAGGATCACCGCCGCGATGGCGAAGAGACCGAGCAAGGAGGCGAAGAATCGGGGCTGACCCACCTCTTCGCGCACCAGGTCGATCATCGGCGCGATCCGGCGAATCGCCTGGTCGGGTGCCACGGTGCGAATCGCGTCACGCACCGGGCCCACCAGGGTTTCCGGTGGCACATCGCCGCGGATCAAGAACGTGAAGGCCCGACGCGAGTTCTGGCGCAGGGCGATGTAGGCGACCGGACCGACCGGTTGATCGAGACCGGCGTGGGCGACGTCGGCCGCCACGCCGACGACTCGCACCGGTAGCCCACCACCGAGCACGAGCTGCTCGCCGGTCGGATTGGCGACGCCGAAGGCGGTTTGCGCGAGCGTTTCATTGATCACGATCACCGGT
This sequence comes from Acidobacteriota bacterium, assembly GCA_039184055.1. Classification (GTDB taxonomy): domain Bacteria; phylum Acidobacteriota; class Thermoanaerobaculia; order Multivoradales; family J023; genus JBCDBH01. The sequence continues at coordinate 1,861 of JBCDBH010000306.1, read as the reverse complement.
TCGCTATCGGCGTCGTCGCGCGCTTCGATGTCGCGACCGGCATGCAGCGTGACGCCGAGGGTGCGTAGCACCCCCGGGCTCGCCTGATAGAGCTGCAGACTGGGGCGTTCATCGCTCGGTGTGGTGGCCTCGGCCACCGTCGGGAACGGAACCCACACGCCGCTCACACCGATCGGCACCTGGCGGATCGACGCCACCGACGTGACGCCGGGAAGCGCTTCGATCCGTTCCAGCATGGCATCGTGGATCTCGAGAAAGCTTGTTTGCTCCTCGGCTTGATACTCGCCAACCGTCAGGCTCGCGGTGAGCAATCCCTCGGTGCGAAAGCCAGTATCGACCTCGAGCAGAGCGACGACACTGCGGAAAAGGAGCACCGCGCCGAGCACCAAGAGCGTCGCCAGCGCCACCTCGCCCGCCACCAACACGCGCCGCAAGCGACTCTGCGAGGCGACATTGCCACGTGAACCGTCACCGAGCACATCGTGGAGCACCGGTCGCGACGCCCGGAGCGCCGGGATCAGCCCGGTGAGCAACGTCACCAACGCGGTGATTCCCACCGTCGCCGCGAGCACCTCGCCATCGACCCGCACCTCGGCGGCACGTGGCAACCACTGCTCGGCGAGCGTCGCCACGAGGTCGATTCCCCACGAGGCGAGCGCGACGCCGAGCGTGCTCCCCAATGCCACCAACACCGCGCATTCGGCGATCAGCTGACCGATCAGCCGTCGTCGGCCGGCGCCGAGCGCCGCGCGTACCGCCAGCTCACGACGTCGGTTGGCGCCATGCGCGAGCAGAAGATTGGCGACGTTGACACAGGCGATCATCAACACCACCGCCACGCCGGCCAGCAACACCAAGAGCGCCGGTCGGACCGCCCCGGCCACTGACTCGTCGAGCCGCACCACCGCCGCCGCCGACGCACCCGTGCCGGCATATTCACGATCCAAAGCGGCGGCGATTGTCGTCAGCTCGCGCTGCGCCTGGTCGGTCGTCACCCCGGGGGCCAGACGACCCACGGCCTGCAGCCAGCGCACATGGCGTTCGCGTGGGATCGACGCGGGTGGAATCAGCGTGACGGGTGCATAGAGCTCGAATTGCGAGCTCGGATAACGAAAGGTCGGTGGCATCACCCCGACCACGAGATGCGGACTGGCGTCCAGATCGATCGTCGTACCCACCACCGTCGCGTCGCCACCGAAGCGTCGCTGCCAGAAATCGTGCGCCAGCACCACCACCCGAGTTTCATCCCGAACCTCGTCGGCACGGATCGTCCGACCGAGCATCGCCGGCACTCCGAGCGTGGTGAAGAACTCCGCCGTCACATACGAAGTCCGTGCTTCGTACGGCTCCCCCTCACCGAGCACCACCAGCCCGAGATCGAGCTGACTGAACAACCCCAACGACTCGAGCGTCGAGCTACTCGCCGCCCAGTCCTCCCCGTCCAGGGCCGAAAACGCTCCTCGATCCACCCCACGTTCCGGGTACACCTGATGAAGGCGCACCAACGACTCCGGCGCCGCGAACGGGAGAGGCGCCAAAAGCACCCCTCGAACCACCGCCACCATCGTCACCGTCAGGCCGATACCGAGCGCCAACGTACCGACGATCGCCGCCGTAAACCCCGGCCGCCGCCGAAGCATGCGATAGACGTGAGTGAGATCGAGCATGAAACCCTCCAAACGTGTTTGGAGGGTGGGATGAGCAAAGAACGTGCCTGAGCGTACGGCCGGATCAGCGACCTATGTGTTCGGTCGCGGGATCAACGGGTTCGCGAGCGGGCAGAGGTCAGGGTTCTTCGGCGACCTTGACGAAGTGATATCCGCCCTTTTCGGCTCCCCACACCTGGTTGTCGTCGGCGTCG
>JBCDBH010000305.1:0-7074 GCA_039184055.1 Acidobacteriota bacterium | reverse complement strand
GTCTCACCAGCCTGCCAGCTGCGGCTTGGAAACGCACGCAATCTCTGGGCGTGCTCGCGCTTCGCTTCCTCGACGTACCTTTGGGTACGCTTCCGGTCGCTCATCCCTGCGCTGCCCAGATCTCACGCACGTTTCCAGGCCTCGCTACGACGTTTGGTGAGACATGCGGGCTTGGTCCCGGTTCGGTTCGACATACGGGTTGTAGTATGGCGCGCCATGGACCACCGAGCCGGGACGCCGTTTTCCGAAGCCTTCTATCTCGAGCAATGGATCGTCGAGCCGACACGCAATCTGCTCCGTGGTGAGCCGGGTGATGTGTCGATCGAGCCCAAGATGATGGATGTTCTGGTGTTCCTGGCGAGTCGAGCGGGGGACGTGGTGAGCAAAGACGACATCGCCACGGTGGTCTGGGCCGATACCTTCGTGACCGAGTCGGTGGTGACGCGGGCGATCGCCGGTCTGCGTCGCGCCCTCCGTGACGATGCTCGCGCCCCTCGCTTTATCGAGACGATCGCCAAACGGGGCTATCGCCTGGTGGTGACCCCGACACCGATCGAAGAGGTGGCCGCCGCTGCCGCTCCGACCACGTTGGCTGCACCGATCACCACGTCGTCACGAGCCGTCGTTCCGGCGGGCTATCCGGTCGGTCAATGGGTGTCGGGAAGCCGGTTCTACGGTCGAGCGCGTGAGCTCGCCGAGCTGCTCGACGGCCATCGCAGCCTGATCTGGCTGCTCGGCACGCGCGCCATCGGCAAGACCTCGGTGCTGCGACAAGCCGAGTATCTGACCCGCGCCGGTGACCGGTTCTTCCCGCTCTATTGGGATCTACAGGGAATCGACACCCCCGCCGAGCTGCACGAGGATTTCTTGGCCCTGCTCGACGACAGTGACGAGCGTTTGGCCGAGCTCGATATCGAGGTCGACGCCACGGATCTTTTTGCCGCGCTCCGCCAGCTGCGCCGCGGCGTGGTCAAACGGCAGCGCTCGCTTCTTCTGCTGATCGACGAGGCCGAAGAGCTCATCCACCTGGCGCGTCAAGACCCGAGCCTGCTGCGCAAGATGCGTCGCGCGCTGCATTCGGCGGACGGCATTCGCACCGTCATGGCGGCGAGCACGCGTCTTTGGCAGCTCGCCGAGCAACGCGACGATACGTCGCCTTTTCTCCATGGTTTGGCGCCACCGCTCCATGTGGGTGGGCTCACCACCGACGACGCCGTGGCCCTGGCCCGGCAGACCCAGGCGGACGACGCCTCACGACCGACGATCGATACCGAGATTGCCTGCGACATCGCGCGTCGCGCCGGTCACCATCCCTTTTTGATTCAAATGCTGTGTCGCGAGATGCTGCGTCGCGGTGGCAGCCATCTCGACGAGGCGAGCCATCTCGACGAGGCGAGCGAAATCGTGGCGGCCGATCCGGCGGTGGCGTTCTTTTTTCAGGTCGATCACCAGCTGCTCGAGGCGCGGGATCGCGACTTGATGGTCCAGCTCGCCGCGTCACCGGATGGGATGTCGCTCGACGGCTTGGTGACCGCCGAGAGTGAGCGCGCGGCGGTGCTCGGTGGGTTGCTCACGCTCGAACGGCTCGGTTTGGTCGAGCGTCTGGCGGATCAGACCCACCGGGTGGCGAGCCCGATTCGCGCGCGCTGGTTGGCGACGCTCGGCTCGTAGAAGCTCAGAACTTGTAGATCGTCGACAGACCGATGGTGTCGACCGCGTCGGAGAAATCGGCACCGAGATCGAATTGCCACCGACCGGTGGCGAGCCCCACGCCCACGGCGTAGTGGATCGTGCCGTCGTCGTCCGTAAAGCCCTGCCGGCGCGAGTCGTACCATACGCCGCCACGCCAGGCGACGAGCCGCGAGCCGACGACATCGGCGTATTCGCCACCCAGGTGGTATTCCTCCCATGCACCGCTCTCGCCGACCGTATCCTCATTGATGAACAGCGCTTCGCTTTCGAAGCGATCGATCTCAGCGGCTAGGGTGAGACGGTTGTCGAGCGCGCGATAGGCGACGCCGACACCGTAGACGTCGGGAATGTTGAACTCTGTCGCTTCCGTGTTCGAGAAGTCGCCTCCGGCGCCGGAGTTTTGACGGAAAAGCTCGCCGTCGATCGAGCCGCCCTGACGAAAGAAGGCCGCCGCCGACCAGGCTTCGGTCGGGCGCCAGAGCACACCGGCACGGGCCGCCAGGGTCGAGCCGTCGGCCTTGAAATCGAGGCTGCCGGAGCGTTCGTCGGGGCTGAAGGTCACCGGTTCGAATTGCGCTACCGGATCGCCCGCGAATGCGAAATAGATCTCGGTGCGACTGAGCGCCGAGCCCGAAATGTACGCCACGCCCAAACCGAGGCTCAGGGTCTCGTTGACCTTCCACGAGGCCGACGCACCGGTCGAGGTGAGATCGAACTCGAGACGCTCGCGGGTGGCGGGAAAGCGAATCGGCACCCCGGGGATCACGTCGAAAAACTGCCCTTGCGCTTCGGTCTGGATCTCGAAACGGGCGAGTTGATGGTGAAAGAGGGCGAGCGCCCAGCGCTCGTAGGGGCGGACGTAGGAAACGAACGATAAATCGACGGTGTTTTGATCAGCCTGGCCCTCGATCGGCCCGGGCTCGGTGTCGATCCCGATCCCGGTCGGCGCGCCGTCGACGCGACCACCTGCCAGGAAGGGCACCGATCGATTCCACGAACGCACCTCGAACGACACCTCTTGCTCGACCAACTGACCGAGACCCGCCGGGTTGGCGTAGGCGGCGGTGGCGTCGTCGGCGAGCGCGGCAAAGGCGCCACCGAACCCGAGACTGCGCGCGCCGGGATTGGAGAATTCGAAAAAGTCGAGCGACAGGACCGTCGCGGGCTGGGCGGCGATCGGTGAAGCGAGGCCGGTCACCCCTACGAAGGTGATCGCCAGCATGAACAAGGGCCGAGAAAGGGTCATCGTCGTCCTAGATCCTCTAGAAGGTCATCGAATATTTGGATGCTCGCCGTGGGTGAAGCGTTGCACAACTGGTTGCCATGGAAAACGTGCCATAGAGAACGTGACACGGAACGAAAGAAGCCCGGGGGCGACCACGTGGCCACCCCCAGGCATCACGAACGGGTTCACGACTCGACGGTCAGAACCACACCTCGATGTCATCGATCGATAGGCTGCCCTCGATCGCATCGACCGAGCCCGTACCCCACACCGAACCGAAGCGAACGCGTCGGTAGGTCTGGTTGGCGGTGCTCAGATGGTCGAGCGTCGTGGTCGATCCGTTGGCTCGCAGCCAGCCACCACCGTCGCCGCTACCGGTCCAGAAGGCGGCCTCGACTCGGGTCGGTCCGCTGCTCGCCAGATCGATCCAGGTGCTTTCGACGTAGCCCGCCGCGTCGGTCGCCATGCGTAGACGTACCTGGTGAGTTCCCGCTGATTCGCGGATCTGGATCTGTGCCCGCGCCACACCGTCGGTGTAGGCGTCGATACCGAAGAAGGTATCGAGGGTCCCCGCCGGTAGGCTCAGCGCGCTGGCATCGACCGAGATACCCACCCGGATCGCGTCGCTCCCCGAAGTGCCGAGCACCTGGTGGAGAAACGCCGGTTGGTAGGTGCCCGTGGTGTCGACTTCCAGACCGTACTCGCCACGTAGTGCGGCCGCCGCGGTCACGGTGGCGGTCGACCCGTAGACGTCCCATTCGTCGTAGCCACCGTGCTCGAAAGACTCGACGAGTCGCCAGGTGGCGTCACAGCCACCTGGCCGACCCGACTCGGCACAGAGACGCGCGGTGCGAGGTCCGGTCGAGGTTCCGACATCCAATTGGCCGAGCACCGGACCGTGCCCCGTGCCGTCGAAGGTGACGTCGAAGGCCACGGCCTCGCCGATCTCCAGCACCACCGGGAGGGTAGTGGTCGGCGTGGCGGTGAACGGACCCGAGGTGGTGACACCGTTGACCGTTAACGGGCCGTAGCCGTCGTTGATCATCGTCGCGGTGACCGGCATCGAGGCGACTCCCGTGGCGGTTTCGCCGAGACTGATCACCCGATGTGGCATCACCAGGGGACCGGGTGGGTGGTGGATACCGTCGAGAATCCGACCGTCGCCCGCCTCGATGACCACGTTCCCTTGCCCAGGGCCCCACGGCAGACTGTTGATCACGTCGACCGTGTGATGGAGCACGGCCACGCGGTTACAGACATCCGCCACCTGCACCATGAGGGTGCGATCCCCCGGTTCGGCGATCCATGGCCAACGGAAGTCGGCCGTGTCGTCGGACACCACGGTGCCTTGGAATACACCGTCGACGTGGAGCTTCGCCCACGCCAGCCCGGAGGCATCGCTGGCATTGACCACGACGTTGCGGTTTCCCGAGCCGATGATGGTTCCCGGGGTGATCAGGCTCACCGTCGGTGGTGTTTGATCGCTGACACACAGGCTGCCGGCCTGGGTGAGCTGCACGGTGATCTGCTCGCTACCGGCGCGACCACAGCCATCCACCGCGCGGACCGAGATCGGCAGGGTGCCGGTGCCTTCGACGTACTGTGGGGTCGATTGCCACGGTGCTTGGATGTCGATGGTCGGTTTGCCGTCGACGATGAAACGCACCTCGGTGATCCCGCTGCCCGACGGATCGCTGACCGCCGCTTGAGCCATCAGCGAACCGGGCGGAATCGGCTGCCCGTCGGTGAGATTGGTGATCGTCACCACCGGTGGGCCAAAACCCGAGCACGGATCCTGGACCGTCACCGTGATCTCGGCGATCGACGACCGCCCACACCGATCGGTGGCCACGGCGGTGAGCCGGTGACTGCCCGACGTGGCGTTCCAGGTGAGCTCGTAGGGCGCGCTGGTCAAGGTCTCGAGCAGACGACCATTCAAGTGGATCTGGACATGGGCGATGCCGCTTTCCGGATCGCTGGCGTTCACCCGCACAGTGTGCGGTCCAGGCGCCAGGGTCGTGGCGCTCGGACTAGCGAAGGAGACCTGAGCCGGGGTCGGATCCTCGTGACAGGCGAGTTGGGAGTGATCGACCACGATCGGTACCTTGACCTCGGTCGGGATCGGATGATCGGGGTGGTTGCTCAAGGCGATGATCGAAACCTCGTAGGTGCCGTCGGCGAGGTTCGAGGTGTCGATTTCGCGTTTGGGCAACGCGGCGCTCGACGAGCCACCCGCCGACCAGTGATCGGCGTAGACGCCATCGATCGCCATCACGAAACCTTGCAGACCGTCCGGGTTGCTGGCGTGGCCCTGCACCACCAGGGTGTCGTCGACATGTGCGCAATCCGGACCGGCGACCGAGCCACCGACCAGTGCCGAGACGGTCGAGCCGAATACCAGTGCCGGGCCGGGGCCACAGTCGAGAATGCAGCGATCGGCGACCACCGTGGTCTCTTCACACAGACACGGCTCAGTGCAATTGCCTTCCTCGTCCTGACAGGTGCACGGCGGGCACGGCACGGTCGTGGTGACCGAATCGCCCGAGCTGCCGCCCTCCGGACACAGCAGCGTGCAGTAGGGGTCGAGCCAGGTGAAGATGTCGCGGCCACCACCCGGCGGTGCCACCGGGCGGGTGGTTTCGCTGTTGCGCATCTTCTTGCAATCGACCGTCACGACCACCGCGGGCGCGGTGTCGGGCACGTTGCCTTCGACCGGTGAGGTGAGGTGGCAGATGGTGTAGCGACCGTCGGGAGGTTCGATCTCCTCGATGATGTCGACCACCCGCACCGCCTCGAAAGACGCGCCGGCCGGTACCGACCCGAGCGATTGGCTCGCCGCCGTCAGCTCTCTGGTGATCGGCTGGCCGTCGAGAATGAGGCTGACGGTCACCGGACGTCGATCACCGGTCACCTGCGCCAACGCGCTGACGCTGCCGCAATTGGAATTGGTGTTCTTGCACGCCGAGCAGCGAACCTCGACCGCGTCGACCACCTCTCCGGGATCGCCGAACAGTCGAGTTTCAGTCGGGGTGATGTGGCACGACTCGGGCATCTTCTCGGCGGTGAACACCACCTCGGAGCCTCGGTAGACCACCGACTCGCCACCCGCGACACCGTTGATGAAGGGCATCGTGTCGGTGTCACCACGGGTGGTGGCGGTGAGGAAGTACGTCGAGCTCGGATCGCTACCCAGACCCGGCGTGGTGATCCGGGCACGGATACGTACCTCCTTGTCTTCGGTGTCGAGCCCGTCGAGCCCGATGACCCGACCCTGAATGAAGAAGGCGGCGCATTCGTCCTCGGGATCATTGGTGCAGGCACAGTCGACCGTGTAATCGTGACCGTTCGGATCGGTGGTCGCGTTGTTGGGATTGGGCGTATGGCACTGTCGTTGCTCACCTGGCTGTGCGCCCGGTGAGAACACCGTGCCGATCAGCAGCTCGTGTGTCTTGCTGGGATCACAGCTGATGACTTCTCGGAGACCGTCTTCTTCGGTAAAACGGACCGTGGGCCCCGTCTGGATGTTGCCGCCGTCCTTGCAGCGACCGACCACGTCGACGTATTCGGCGGGGCGCAGACCGGTAATGCGAAGACGAATCGGGATGTCGTTTTCGGCGGCGTCTTCGCAGTAGTGATCGTAGATATTGAAGTTGTCACAGAAGCACTGATTGGCCGTATTACGGCATTGTCGGAGCGCGGCTCGAGCCAGTGACATGTCGCCGGCAACCTCGTAGCAGGCGGCCAGCGTGGCGGCGGTTTGAATCGCCACGATGATGCCTCGAGACGTGCTCGTCGGGACGGCGGACAGCTTGCTGACGGCACTGAACGCACACGACCCGCCACCCGTCGCCACGGCGTCGGTGATGGTGCGGAAACACTCGCAGTAGCCGACACTGCACGAGTCCCAGCTGCTGCGGTCACCCTGCCAGCAGGCATCGCGCACGAAGCCAGGAGGCTCGGGCAAGTTGCCGCGTGCGGCGTCACCCAGTGGCCAGACGCTCGGGCCCCGCAGGATCTCGAGCTGGGTCGCCATGTCCTCCATGAAGGCGCTCGAGTTGTTGGCGCCGTCGGTGATCGTCAGCCCCGACGCCTTGTCGCCATGGACATCGGCGGTCCACAGAATTCCCGATACGGCGAAGGTCGAGCCCCCGGGCACG
>JBCDBH010000304.1:0-7089 GCA_039184055.1 Acidobacteriota bacterium | reverse complement strand
TCTTCGACGACTACACCCCGCTTCGCGAGGTCTCCGAGCAACGGCTGACCGACGAGGAAGGCATTCTCTTTCCGATCCGTGATGCGTGGTGGTACCACCCCGAGCGCACGCTCGGTGGCGGCATGAAGGCCAGCCAGGGCGATGCCTTCTTCGTCGCGCCCAACCCGCCGTTCGGCGCGGTCTTCACCTACTACCTGCGTGACAGTCTCGAGACCAAGCGCGAGCAGCGGCAATCGGCCGAACGCGACGCCAAGAAGGAAGGCGAGGACACTCCCTATCCGGGTTGGGATGCGTTGCGTGAGGAAGAGGTCGAGGATCCGCCGGCGATCGTGCTCACGGTGCGTGACGCCAGTGGCATGTTGGTGCGTCGGGTCGAGGGACAAGCGCGAGCCGGCTTCCACCGTGTCGCCTGGGATCTCCGTTATCCCGGCACCCAGCCATGGAGCCCGAATCGTGGCGGTGGTTTCTTCGGCGGTGGCGGTGTGTTGGCGCCTCCGGGCACCTATCGCGCCCAGCTGGCCAAACGGGTCGACGGCGCGCTGACACCCCTAGGCGACGAGCAGACCTTTGTCGTCAAGCCGCTCCGCGAGACCGTGCTGCCGGGTATGGGGCCGGCGGAAGCGGTGGCGCTGCATCGTCGGATCGCCGAGATCCAACGCGCGGTGTGGGGCACGGGCGCGGCGCTCGAGGAAGCCATGGAGCGCGTCGAGGCGATCAAGGACGTGCTGCATCGTTCGACCGTCGACGACATGTCGATGCGTGACGAAGCGGTGCGGATCGGCGAGCGGCTGTGGTTCCTCAACGAGCAGCTCAACGGTGACAGCTTGAAGGGCAACCTCGGTGAGCCGGTCGAGCCGACGATCGGTCGCTGGCTCTTCGTCGCCTCCTTCGGTTCCGCGCTGTCGACTTACGGGCCGACCGCGCACCATCAGCAGAATCTGGCCTGGGCCGAAGAGGCCTTCGCTGAGGTTCGTACTGAGCTGAAGCAGCTGATCGAGAAGGATCTCGAGGCCCTCGAAGCGCGTCTCGAAGCGGCCGATGTGCCGTGGACCCCGGGTCGGGGGATTCCGACTCCCTGATCGATTCGCTTTCTGAAACGGATCCAAAAGGCCGGTACCGCGACGCGGTACCGGCCTTTTTCTTTTTTCTCTGGCGGGTTTGCAAACGAGATTGCATATAGACAAGTGAGGAACGGCCGTCCTCCTGTTGATTTCACTCCCTCGCAATGACAACGACGCTTAGGCGTCACAGGAGCGACCCACATGACCCATCGATCCCCCGGTTGCCCACAGGGCGGCCGTTTCCTCCTCCTTCTGTTCATGCTCTGGCTCGTCGCCGGAGCCGCCCTCGCCGTCTGTCCCACCGATACCGGTGTCGAAGACGTGCATATCTCCTACATCGACCTGAACGACGATAGCGTGCCGGACATCAACGGCAGCTCGAAGGAACGCAACGAGCACGCGCGGATCTCGAGCTCGCTCGCTGGCAAGCTCGGCATCACCGATCCGACCGACGACGTGTATGCACAGATTCGGGTGATCACCCAGAATCAGAATCTCGCCAACGGTCATCCCGGCACCGGTATCTTCTCGGTCTATGAGGTCTACGACGACCTGCTGACCGACGAGATCCAGGTGTGGGCGGATGAAGATGCCACCGACAATGACAGCGGTGAGTACCGCATCTTCGAAGACGTCGTGGTGGCCAATCTGTCGGCGGTCCGTCTGACCGTTCACGCCCAGGCGCCGAGCGCCACCACGGTGACGGTCAACTCGGGAAGCCCGGTGGTGACCGAGCACTTCTGTGAGCCTCATGCTGACAGCACGATGACCGAGTTCGTCGAAACTCACACCGACAAGCGCTTCGCCCTCATGACGCCCCACGGCGGCTTCATCGAGCCGGCGACCAGCGATCAGATCACCACGATCGCCAACACCCTGGACAGCTCGTGGAACGTCGACACCAACGTCTGGGACGTCCAGGCTTTCTGGCACGACGACGACGACGAGTCCGAGCACTGGCACATCACCTCGAGCGAGGTGGGTGGCGCTGGTTTCCCCGGGCTCGACGCGTTGATCGCCGAGCCCAAGTACAACGACGATCGCGACTTCCAATATGTCGTGTCGCTACACGGTATGCGGTTCAGCAAAGAGGGCATGGTGATCGGTGGACGGGCGAGCCGTGAGGCCAAATGCCTGATCGCCAGCCGGGTGCGGCAGCGCATGATCGCCGAAAGCGAGCCGGTGCCGGCGATCTACGTGTGGAATTACGACAAGGACTTCGCCGAGAGCATCGAGCTCGCGCACGGTGACGGCACGACCGAGATCACCGACGAACGCGGTAGCGACCCCGGTCTGTCCGGGACCTCTTCCGACAACATCGTCAACCGCTTCTCGCCCAATAGCGATGGCGCACCCGGTTTCGGTGGCATTCAGATCGAGCAATCGCCCGATCTGCGCAACGTCGACTATCGGGATCTGGTCGCCGAGGAGATCGCCAACGCCATCGGTGAGCTGATCAACAAGCCCACCCTGATCTCCTCGACGTCGACGCCGATCTGCGACGCCCTGATCGCCGATCAACCCGCGCCGACCGCCGAGGTCCGTGGCTATGTCTGGTGGGACGAGGGTGACGAGGTCATCGGTGCCGGCGATCGTGACGCCGGTGGCGTCGAGGTGTCGTTGCTCACCGGTGGCGGCGCCTTGCTCGAGACGACGTTCACCGACGCCGAGGGTGGCTTTGTCTTCACCGGTCTCGCCGCCGGGAGCTACCAGGTGGAGGTCAGCGTGTCGCCGGTGATCGACTTCGTGGCCGCTGATCAAGGCGCCGACTCGATCGATAGCGACGTCGATCCGCTCACCGGTCGGATCGGTTCGTTCTCGCTGGTCGATCACGAGACGCTCGACACGTTGGGCGCTGGTCTCGTGCTCGCCGCGGGCACGGGTGCGATCGGTGATCTGGTGTGGCACGACGATGGCGACGGCATCCAGGGCGGCGTCGACGACGTCGACCTCGCCGACGTCGCGATCGAGCTGCGTGACGCCGACTCGGTGCTCCTCGACACCGCGCTCAGCGATGTCGACGGCAGCTACCAATTCTCGAATCTCCCAGCGGGCACCTACCAGCTCCGTTTCCTCGCCCCGGCGGGGTACGAGGCGGCGCAGGCGAACGCGACGAGCGACGATCTCGACAGCGACATCGACATCAACGGTGACGTCACCGTGGTGCTGGCCGCCAACCAGTCGAATCTCGATGTCGATGCCGGGTTCACCCTCGACTGTGTCGACGCGACCCTGGTCGCCTATGGTTCCAATTGGCGCTACAGCACCACCCAGTCGGCGAATTGGCAGGCCATCGGCTTCGACGACAGCGGCTGGTCGGAAGATCAAGGCACGCTCGGTTTCGGTACTTCGGTCGAATCGACCATCGGTGCCGGGTCGCCGGTCTACTTCCGTCTCGCCTTCGAAGTCGAAGATCCACTGCTCTTCGACTCGGTCGATCTCTCGGTGTTCCGTAACGACGGCGCGGTCGCCTATCTCAACGGCACCGAAGTCCTACGGTCGAACGTACCGGTGAGCGGCAGCTCGTCGGCCATCGCGACGCAGAACTTCACGCCGTCGTTCGCGGAAGGGACCAACGTGCTGGCGGTCGAAGTCCACCACTCGGGTGACAACACCCTGGCCTTCGGTCTCGAGATGACGACCCGAATCTGTCGTCCGTGTGTCGAGCGGGTGACGATCGACTCCGATCGGATGACCTACGTCCGCTCGGGCTCGTCGTCCAACCGTGGCGGTCGCGACTACATTCGGATCGATGCCAGCACCGAAGAAAACGGCCTGCTCGCCTGGCCGCTCGGTGGCCTGCCGACCGACGCCGAAGTGCTCCACGCGGCGATCGATTGGACGGTGGAGGACGGTTCATCCGACACCTTCCATCTCTACCCGGTCCTCACCTCGTGGGACGAGGCGACCGCCGATTGGTTCCGCGCCTCGGACTCGCCGCTCGTCTCCTGGCAGGTGGCGGGGATTCACGGCGCCAACGACTACGACGCCAACCGACCGCTCGCGGTGGTGCACTTCCCGTCGACCGGTCTGGGACGCATGGTGCTCAACACCGACGGCCGTGAGGTCGTGCAATCGTGGCTGCGTGGCTCGATGAGCAACGACGGCATCCTGGTGCCGGGCGAAGGCTCGGGCAACAAGCTCCAGATCACCTCGGACGATCTGGACAGCGGCACGCCTCCCGTCCTCGAGCTCGTCTACCGGAGCTGCGGTAACTAAACCCGATCCAGCGTGAATCGGATACACGGGCTCTCCAAGTGGAGAGCCCGTTTCTTTTGTCTTCAGCGTTGTTCAGCTCAACCCAACCGCTCGACCAACAGGCTCGCCCAGGGCACGCCGCGATAGAAGATCAGCAAGAGAAACGTCGCCAGGTAGAGCAGCCTGCGCTCATCGCGGGCTTGGGCGATGCCCATGGTGAGGAGCAGCCAGCCGAAGCCGACTACGGGGGCGATCGGGTAGGTGATGGTGCAAAAGGCCACGAGCACGAAGTCGCGATAGCGATGCAGCCAGCCTAGGGGCCGGAGAGATGACGGCAGGAGGAAGGCCAGGGCAACGAGGGCTTCGAGGACGAGGGTGACCCAGGTGGAGAGGATGGCGAGACGGTGGAGCGCCGCCGATTCGGGAATCGGTGGCGGCTCGACGAGCTCGGCACCCGGAGGCAGAGGCTGGCTCAAGCTCTGGTAGGCGAGGTCGAGATCGTCGAGCGTCATGTCACCGAAGAGCTGGGCGGCGTCGGCGAAGCGTTCGTCGGTGAGAAAGATGACGCGGAAAAACGTGCCGTCGACGTAGTCGGGCGAGAGCAGGCCTTTCCACAGCACCGCGAAGGTGAAAAGCAGGCCGAGCATCCAGCGCGCATTGAGACGACCGACGATCTCGGGCTCGGCGCGGTAGAAGCCGATCGTCAGGGCCAAACACCAATAGACCAGAAGATAGGCGTGGTTGTCCGACATCGGCCAGTCTTCGACGATACGTGCACCGGTGAGCACGGTGAGCGTCGCCCACAGGCCCCAATGCTGACGCGCCGTCGTGCTGAGCAGACCGATCACCGAGACGGCGAGCAGAATCGGCCGCACGCCCCAAAAGCCCACCGGTTGGAGAAGCAAGGTGAGCAGCGTGAGTCGACTGATCAGATCGACCTTGTCGATCGCCATGAGCTCGCCCTTGAGCCGGCGAACGAGCCCACGAGGGGCCGGGTTCGATGAGGTCAGCGACATGGCCGCTCACTGAGATCGCGCTGGTAGCGGGCGATCAGCTCTTGTTCGGGGGTGAGATCGTCGGCGGCGAAGACGCTGCGCCACACCTCGATACGAAAGGCATCGTATGTAATGGGCACGTCGGGCTGGTCGAGCGCGGGCACGCCGAGCTCACGCACCGCGCCACAGACGAGTCGGCCGAGAAAAGCGTCGGTGGGGAGCTCCTTGGCGCGCGTCCCGAGCTCGTCGAGCGCGGGGGGAAGGTCGAGCTCGAATTCGGCGCCATCATCGATCGCGAAGAGACGGAGATACCGACTCGGACCGCCATCGGTGGTGGCGAACATGCCGAAACCTCCGCCCTTCCAGGCGCTCAAATGCTGCGTGTGACTGAGACGCAACTGGTTCACGGCGACCAGGATCAGCAGGATCGTCGGGATCAAACGAACCAGTTGCGTCTTCATGACTCAGGGTTTGACGACGACGATGAAGCCATCGTCGTGACGCCGATAGTGCGTGTCGTGGTAGACGTAGATCGTGTCCCCACCGACACGGATCACCTCGTGATCGGGAGGCAAGGCGCGCACCACCGCGCCGATCGGCGGGTTGACGATCTTGTAGGTGCCGCCATCGACCGGCAGGAAGAAGGCGTGGTCGTAGTAGTAGTAATCACGACCGTCGACTACGATGATGGTGTGCTCGGTGGGTAGAGTCGCGAAGATCATCCCGGCCATCAGGCGCGCCCCGGCGACCGCGACGCGGACATCCCGCCAGTCTTCCCAGCGCTCGAACCGCTGGTGACGTTCGCGCCAGCGATCTTCCCAACGCTCTTGGCGATCATCGACGCGGTCGTCACGACGTTCCTGACGATTGTCGACCCGGTCCTCGCGTTGTTCCTGACGATCATCGACGCGGTCGTCACGACGTTCCTGCCGCTCTTGGCGGTTGTCGGTCCGTTCGCGACGGTCGTCGTTCCGTTCGCGTCGGTCGTCGACGCGCTCGCGGCGCTCACGTTGCGCCTCGACGGGCTCGACGGTGGTCAGGAGCAGGATCGGCAAGAGTAGACATGCGATCAAGGTAGCGGTGTTGATGGTTTTCATGGCGTGTCAGAACCTCCTTCATACTTCACCAGTGAGCTCAGAACGTCGAGCCAACCGACAGATAGAGTTGATCGTCACCCGATTCCGCCCAGCCGTAACCCAGGTATACCGGGCCGAACGCGGTGTCGGCACCGAGCGCCAAGGTGGCGGTATAGAGCAGATCGTCGATTCCAGCGTCGTCTTCATCCTCCCAGACATTGCCCGCTTCGATCCAGCCGCCGAAGACGACGCTATTGCCAAAGCCGAGCGGCAGGAGACCGATCTCGTGGTAGTAGCCGAGACGGAGAACCCCCAGCGCCTGGCCGGTGAGCTCGTTCTGCTGAAAGCCGGACAGCGAAGAAAACCCGCCGGCGCTGAACTCGTCGTAGATCGGCAGCTCGCTTCCCGGGCTGACGCCGACATCGAGGTTGACGAAGAGCGTGTGCGGGCCCCGGCTGCCGAAGAGTGCGCTTGTGAATTCCACCTTCGTATAGTCGTCGGTGCTGCCAAAGCCGTCGTCAGCGCGGGTGATGATCAGACCGGCGGCGGAACCACTGCGAGGTACGGCGGCGTTGTCGAGCCGATCGAGGTTGGCCTCCAAGATGAGGCCACCAAAGTCGAATTCGGTTTCTGGGAAGGTGTTGCGACCGACGTTGACCGAAGCGTCGATCGTTCCACGCGCAATCCCGAGCCGCACTTCACCATAGCGCCCCGCTTGATAACCGATATCGAGTCGCACCCGATTGATGCCGACATCGA
>JBCDBH010000303.1:0-7109 GCA_039184055.1 Acidobacteriota bacterium | reverse complement strand
CGCCCCCGGCGCAGTCGAAGGTGAGCAGGCGTTCGTCGCTGGCGGTATAGACGAAGACGCGTGATCGGTCGGTGCTCGAGACGAGGTGACGCATCATGCCGATGGCGTCGTAGCCGTATTGGTAGGCCTCGCCGCCGAGGGTGATGGCGGTGAGGTTGCCGAGCTCGTCGTAGCTGCCGGCGTTGAGACATCATGGTTTCAGGGGGAAGGCAGCGAGGAGTTCATCTATCGATGTCCTGAGCTCTCCTGTTTCGGTCGCGTCGAGCACGTCTTCAATCAAGGCTTCGTTGGTGGTCGTGTCGAGGGTGACCTCGAAGCGATTGAATGCCAAGTGAATGCGTGTTGGTCCGGTGCCGGCGCGGGCCGCTCGAAGCACTGAATGGATGAGATCTTGTGCATAGGCCGTCGCTTCCTCGGAAGCGAAAGCGGATAGGAGACTCGTGCTCATGTTTCGAGTGTAGCCCGCGCTACCAGATCCAGCCCTCATGAGTCGGGCACAGATGATCCGAGAACCTGCCATGGTCATCACCGCCGAGCACCACCATGGTGATGCCTTGGAGTTGAGTCAACAACTCCAAGGCATCGGCTTGGGTTCACACTACTTTCGTGCGGGCCGAGCGATTCGAAAGACCTAGCCTTCGATGACAGAACCTCGCGTATGGGTTGTGGATCATTCGAGAGGTGTAAACAGGCGTTGTCCTTCCTCGATCCCGCGTTGGCGCATGGCTTCGAGCTGTGGCGCTTCGAAATCGGCGGCTTCGAGAAGCTCGATGTCACGTTCTTGGCGTGCCAGCTCGGCTTGTACGAGTGGATGGGCAACGATTTTTTGTTCCGTCTCAGACTCGCCGATCACCGCATCTGTTTCGGCAACGACGAAGCTGTCGACCGCTTCGTAGACACGTCGCGCCGCCCAGGCAGGGTACTGCGGGTCCCCGCTTTTCCTTGCCTGGAAGGCATAGGCTAGAGCCGCCGCCGCATCTTCGGCGTACGGCTGGCTGATGGTGTCGTAGGCCTTTTCGTCTGGGAGTAGCGCCAGTGCAGCCTCGAGACCCGCTTCCACGTCTCCCGTGGTCATCTCAGCGCCCGCCAGGTCTTTCCAGAGATTCTCCGCCAGGGATCGAAGTCCCTTGGAATCTCCACGTCCGGTGCGTTGGTGAAAACGCTCGTAGGAATCGATCAGACGGGTCGCGCACGACAGTGCGAAAAGCGTTCGGCGCCATGGCTCGAGATCGTGCATGGCTTCGAGGATCGCTTTTTCATCAAAAGTGTGCATGGCTGTCGACCTTTTCAGTGGTGTTATGGCAAGACCACCCTCGTAGGTGAAATCAGACGGCATCCAGTAGCCTCGATCGCGGTGAGGTTGCCGAGCTCGTCGTAGGTCGCGGCGTTGAGGCGATTGGTGTCTGGATTGACGGAGTGGTTTTGGGTGGCGCCGTGGGTGATCAGCTGGGTGAGGTTGCCGTAGACATCATAGCTGGCGGTTTGGGTGTGGGTGCTCCCGCCGACCGGGGTCTGGCCGGAGGTCATCCGACTGAGCCGGTCGTAATGGTACTGCTGGCTGCCGATGGCGAAGATGTTGCCGGCACCGTCGTAGTCGTAGGTGCTGGTGTTCCAGCCGGCTGTGGTGCTGATCGAGCCGGGGCGGGTGTGGCCGTCGGTATCGCCGGTCAGGGTCCAGCGGACGCCGTTGGCGTGGTGAACGTTGTGGACCATGCCGCCCCGCTGGTAGTCGATGTCGGTGATCCAGCCGGGGATCGTGGTGAGAAATCCTCTGTCGTAGCCAGCTGGTGCCTCGACCAGCTATAGGATTCGTTGCTCCGCAGGATCAAGTGATGGTCGTCGCTGATCATTCGGAACGAGTGAGCCACTTGAAACAGACGAGCGCCTGATTTCGTGTCAGCTCGAGGAATAGTGGACCGCTATTCATGTACCTCGTGTACTCCTCATAAGAGTCGTTCGGTAGCAAGGGGGCGATAGACGAGCGATGAGCCGATCACCGCCGAGCACCACCACGTTGCTGTCTTGGAGTTGAGTCAACAACTCCAAGCATCGCGTTTGATCCACGCTACTTCGTGCAGACCGAGCGACTCGAGTGATGTTGCCCTCGATAACAGGGCCTCGGAGATCGGTTGTCGAATCTCCGAGGTTTTGCTGAGAGCTTGGCTTGCCTCGGGCCGATAGGGGCTGGCTGTCATCCCTTCGTCCAGGTGATGTGCGAAAGATCGGGTAGTTGCTCGTCTTCGCCCAATCGCTCCAGTGCGTCTGTTGCTAGGCCTCGAGCCCGAGACCAGAACGCGTGGCATCGAGGACCGTTGATACTCAGTGGCATCGAGGACCGTTGATACTCAAGGGTCATGGGTCGCGCTCACCAGCAGCCATTGCAAACCTTGTTTCGATGATGGTCGAGAGCTCTCGGATCGTCTCTTCGGCTAAAGGTCTTTCAGGCTCGAGTGGATAGACCTTGCCTTCGTCCAACGCAAGTGCATTGATTTCTTCGAGTATTCGCCACTTCTCCCGGAACTCGTTGACGAAAGCTGGATCCTGTCCGACCAGTACGTTGATGCCAACATCGAGAGCGCTGACCAAGCTAGCAAAGCGAGACCGACCTGATCGGTAGAGGTTCAGCTCAACCATCATCGACTGCAACAACTCACGGTCCGGCCTGTGAAGTACATGTTCCTGGTCACTCATCGTTCTACTCCACGGTGACCACACGTCCAACCCGATTCACTACGACTCGGACGTTGTTCCTGCGATCGTAAAAGACCGACAGCGCTTGACCGTCACCGTCCGAGTCGTTGGCCAACACATCGACCAAGACCACCGCGCCACGATGGATCGCGATATCGTCGGCGGCCACCGGCGCAACGTTGCATTGCGCCGACAGCAGCCCGGGGAACAGGGAGAGAGCAAGAAGATAACGCGCCTTCATGACGCGGGAATCGTAGGCGAGGGTGTGCCGGGACGAGAAAAATTCCTGCGTTTACCTGGCGACGTGGAGTGACGCTGAACAAGCGACCTCTACGAAGCCTTACGTCTAGGTAGCCCGCCCTTACGAGGCCTAAACGTCGTTGGCTTCGGACGGGTCTTCGGCGTTCTCACCCGTCAAGTCTTGACGTAGCTTCCTGAGAGTCTCGAGGCGTCGGTCACGCAGCTTGAGCGCTTCCTGGCGCAGATCCGCGACGCGATCGGACTCATCGAGGATTTCGACCCCGAGCGTAGTCTCGACCAGGTCTTCCATCGACACGAGACCGCTGATGCCACCGTATTCGTCGGTGACCAGGGCCATGTGCTCACGCTCGTCGATCAGACGTTGCAGCGCGCGGCCGACGCTTTGCCCTTCGGGAATGAATACCGCCGAGCGGTTGTAGCCCTCGATCGGGGTGTCGTGGGCACGCCCGATCGCGGCATCGGCGAGCACTTCACGCTGGAGGATGTAGCCGACGACGTCGTCACGGTTCTTTCGATAGAGCGGGATGCGCGAGTAGCTACGGCTATTCTGATCGGCGAGAAAGGCGCCGATATCGGTGTCGACCGGCAGCATGTGCACGACGGTGCGTGGCGTCATGACGTCTTCGACGGTGATCTTGTCGAAACGCAGCACGTTGGACAGCACGCGGACTTCATTGGCCTGGACGTTGCCGTCACGGGCCGCCATCTCCACCATGGCGGCGAGCTCACGACGTGAGATCCCAACATTCTTTTCTTTGTTGGCGAGCAGCTTGGTGACGACACGGGTGAGCTTGAGCACCCAGTCGAGGAGCCATACCAAACGGTCGATGGCGTGGCCGGTGAAGCCGATCAAGCGCGACGAATAGACCGTGCCGAGGGTCTTGGGAATGATCTCGCTGAGCAGCAGGACGCCGATGGTGAAGATGAAGGTGAACACCGACACCAAGGTGACGATCCAGATCTTCTCATCGCCGAACACCCGACCGGCCTGGGCGCCCGCCAAGGTCGCGCCGATGGTGTGCGCCAGAGTATTGAGAATCAGAATCGCCGAGAGCGCGTCGTCGACCTTTTCGAGCTTGAGCTCGAGTAGCTTGGTGGCGCCCTTGTCACCACGTCCAGCGCGTTCTTCGAGCTCGATCCGACGCGACGAGAGCAAGGTCGCTTCGAGCATCGAGCACAGGAAGGAGACGGCGATCGCGCCACCAGCGTAGAGGATGAGCAGGAACATGTCGCCGGTCATGGCACGATCCAGGTGCCAGTGGTGCCGTCGAGCGCGGGAATCATCGTGTCAATGTCGGTGATCAGCACACGTCCTCCACCCGCTTCGAGAAAACGACATGCGGCATCGATCTTGGGCCCCATGCTCCCGGCGGGAAACTGTCCTTCGGCTTCGTACGCGCGGGCCTCGGCCACGGTCATCTGGGCGATGGGACGCGCTTTGGGTGTACCGAAGTCGAGCATGACCTGCTCGACGCCGGTGAGGATGAAGAGGTCGGGAGCGGATAGCTCATAGGCGAGTAGGGCGGAGGCGAGGTCTTTGTCGACCACCGCTTCGACGCCTTCGATTTCGCCTTCTTCCGTGCGTGCCACGGGGATGCCGCCACCTCCGGTGACGATCGCCAAGGCGCCATGGTCGACCAGCGTACGGACGAGATCCGCTTCGATGATGCCGATCGGACGTGGCGACGGTACGACCCGGCGCCAGCCACGGCCACGATCTTCTTTCATGACCCAACCACGCTGTGCGGAGAAGCGTTCCGCCTCGTCTTGCGAAAAGCTCGGCCCGACGAATTTGCTCGGGTCGTCCATCGCCGGGTCGTCGGTATCGACCTCGACCTGGGTCAGGATGACACAGAGCGGCATTTCGACGCCCCGACGAAGCAGTGAGTTACGCAGCACACGCTCGATCATGTAGCCGAGCCCGCCTTGAAGATCGGCCACCACGACATCGAGAGGTAGATCGGGTGCCTGCTCGCGTGCCAGCTCGACCCGGATCATCTGGTTGCCTACCTGTGGACCGTTGCCGTGGGTCAGAATGACCCGATAACCGCGCTCGATGAGGGTGACGACGTCCGCGAGACTACGCCGCAGGTTGGCGTAATCCTCTTGCACGGTCCCCCGTTCACCGGGTCGGCTGATCGCGTTGCCCCCCAGCGCCACAACGACGCGGGTACCCTTTGTGACGTTGTCGTCCACCTGATCCGACATGGCACTCCTTAGTGAAAAAGTGTGGGGAGAATACCGACGCTCGGTCGCGTCGACAAGCCCCCGAGACCCGTGGATCTCCAACTATCGGAACGGATTCGATATGATGGCGTTCATGCATGTGTTTCGCGGACCGGATTTTCGGTCTCCCGCCCCCTACCTCGCTCGCCACCGTGCAGCGACCCCGCGTCCGAGGATGAACGTTTTCCGATGAGCAGTATCCGAGTTCTGTTGGCTCACGACAACGACGCGTTGCGGCAAGATCTCGCCGAGTTGATCGACGCTCAAACCGACATGGACCTGGTCGGTGAGGTGGTCGAAGGTGTCGAAGTCGTCGCTACCACTCTCGATGTCAAGCCCGATGTTCTGTTGGTCGATCTCTCCATGTCGGGTTGCGGCCTGCGCGCGCTCGAAAGCCTGGCCGAGCAACGACCCGATACCAAGGTCGTCGTGCTGGCCATGGACGAGAACATCAATCTTCTTCGTACCGTGCTCGCCTTCGGCGCGCTCGGCTATGTCGTGCACGCCTTGTCACGGATCGAGCTGGTCACGGTCATCCGCAAGATGGCGCATGGCCGCGCGTATATCGACGTACCGACCGGCGGTTTGATCGCCGATCCGGTCCTCGATCCGAAATCAGAAAAACATCGGGACATCCAAGAACGTCTCGATACGCTGTCGAGACGGGAACGCGAAGTTCTCGAAGCGGTGGCCTACGGCTATACCAATCGCGAAATCGCCGAAGCCGTCGGCGTGAGCGTCAAGAGCATCGAGACGTACCGCTACCGCGTGGCCGAGAAGCTCGGTTTCAAGAGCCGCGCCGACCTGGTCCGCTTCGCGCTCGAATCGGGACTGCTGAGCGTCAACCGCGGTGATCCTCTCACCGCGGGGTGAACATCCGCCTCCCGTGAAGCTCGACGTCACCCCGAGGTGAGCGCTCGATTACGCCGGCTTGAAGCGCAGGACCATCGAGGCGCCGAGCGCGGCCAACGCTAGACCCACCCAGAACCACGGTTCCGGCCAGCTCTTGGGCTTGTGCATCGCCATGCTGACGAAGGCGTTGACGATCGGTGCGCCGGCAAAGACCAACGGTGCCACATAGAGTGGTGAGCCTCCGTTCTTGAGCGCCAGGATGACGCACAGGGCGCCCGCGGCGCCGAGCACGCCACCGATGAAGGCGAATTTGATCCCGCCCGAGGTCCACTCCCACGGCTCCATGTTGACGCCTTTGAGCAGCACCAAGGGCACCAGGACCGCGGTGACGAAATACGCCATGCCGACGACGAGGAAGGCGCGCAGCGCGCCACGGTTGAGCAGGGCCTGTCCCTCGTGCATCATCGGCACGTAGGCGCCCCAGAAGAGAACCGCGCCGAGCACGAATAGAAGCCAAGTCTTCATGAAACTCTCTCTCCAATAGGTCGGTGAATCGACAAGTCAGCGCTCGGCTTTGAGCGCGGGCAAAAGCTGGGTCCGCAGCGCTCCACTCGCGGCGATGGTGGTGGCGAGCAAGCCGACCGCCAAGATGATGCCCAGAGTGGTGAGCAACGAGACCCATGGAACCGTTGCGCCATCGGTGATCAGGTGACCCGATACGGCGAGTAATGCCGCCACGCTACCGATGCCGAGGCCGGCAATCAAGAGCAGGGCATTCTCCAGCACCACCATCCGTGTGAGGGTGGAACGCTCGAAGCCGAAGGCGCGCATGGCCGCGAGCTCTTTGCGTCTTTCGAGCACATTGCGAATCAGGATGACACCGAGTCCGATCGTGCCCAGCAGCAAGCCGAGGCCTCCCAGGGTCTGGAAGGTCGACAGATACGTGTTTTGCACGGCCAGAAAGGAAGCGATCTTCTCGCCCGTCGGTACCGCGTCGAAGCCATAAGGCGCCAATGCGCCCTCGAGCGTCTGGGAGGTGTCGGCGAGGTTCGCCGGCGGGGCGTCGATCAGGAAGTAGG
>JBCDBH010000302.1:0-7119 GCA_039184055.1 Acidobacteriota bacterium | reverse complement strand
CAGGTCTGAAGACTCAGACTCTGGTGAATGGATATATCCATTCACCGTCGAATCCCGATCATGGAACCCGCCCCGTTTGGGGTGGTCGTTCTTTACAAGTTTAAGTTTCCCGGTGGCAATAGCGAGGAGGAAACACCCGTTCCCATTCCGAACACGGCAGTTAAGCTCCTCAGCGCCGATGGTACTGCATGGGTAGCTGTGTGGGAGAGTAGGTCGCCGCCGGGAATATGTCTTGATAAATGGCTCCCTTTTAGGGAGCCATTTTCTTTTTGGGCCGATTCTTTGATTTCTTCGGCTCTCCGGTTGCGCCGGCAGCCTACTCAGCTGAAGTAGCGAGACCACGAAATACGATCGAGCTCCCGAATCAACGCGGATACGGTTTGCCAAACTCGGCCTTGGTCGATCCCCATTTCCTCGAGGGTCTCGACAAGTGGTTCGCTGGAAAGGTTGAGCACAGGTTCGGTATGAAAGCGTGGCGCGCATGCACGGATGAGCGCATGAGTGCCGTGTGGGTCGAGGCCGAGCTCGAGGAGCCGCACTGCAAGGTGTCCTACTTGTGCAGCGGTTCGCGCAGGCTCGTCTGTCGGTTGGTGCGTGGCGAGGAGGTGTGTCAAGGCTCGTGGCCATACGGAGTCATGGTGGACGAGCACGGAGCCGTCATAGTGCACCTCCGGTTGGGAGCGAGCAACGACGTCGAGGAGATTCGACGAGGCCACGGTGCCCTGTGCGGCTTCTCGGTGGATTTGTCGGGCCGTGCGAGGACGCAAGCCGAAGCGTCGGTGGAAGGCGCGTGAGAAGGTGCCGACGTTTCGATAGCCGACGTGCTCGCTGATGGCCGCGATGCGTGCGTTCGGTTCTTGCGCGAGGAGCGCGATGGCGACGTCGAGGCGTGCGAGCTCGATGTAGCGTCTGGGTGTGATGCCGAGCTCGATGTGGAAGAAGATCGCCTGTGAGTTGTTGCGAATCTGAAGTATGTCCTTGATGTGCTCGATACTCAGCGTGCAGTCGAAGAGATGCGTGGCAATGTAGTCGAGCATCCGCGGGGTTTGATCCCTCCAGTCTCGCGCTCGATCCAGTGCGATGCGGCGCCGAATCACGCGTGCGAACGTATCGCGAGCGGTCTGCAGGGACGATGTGGATAGCGGTGTGCGCGGCATGGAGGCTCCCTCGCTCGGCCGTGGCCGGATGTGTTCCGGTCGGTGGTCGAGCGAGAGTACTGAGCCCCTCTTCCTGACAGAACCAGTCTGACCAGTAAGACGGATTGCGCGGGACCAGGATCGGGTTCCTGCGAGATCTTCGTGGGTTCTTGCGTGATGATGGGAGAAACCCGCGAAATCTCTGTCGGCACTGTCGTCGGCATATGAATGCGGGATAGGGAGCTTGTCATGAGTGATCTGTTCTTGCTGTTCCTATTTACTGCAAACTACTTGTGCAGTGGCGGTTGTGTAGGAGACGAGCCACCGACACGGTTCCATCCGACGATCGATCCATATGGGTAAACATGTGCTCGGTGTCGGGTGGCGGGAGCTTGCGCCACTCGGCACGCCTGTGCCATAAAAGAGGAATCGCACAGGGAGCAACACAATGATTGCCTTGGATGACCCGCGTGAGCATTTTCTCCAGACTACTCGGCGCGCTGACGTGCTCGGGGACTACATGGAGGTGGTCGAGGACTACCTGTTGGATGATCCAGGCAAGGCGCGGTACTGGGCCGAGCTCCTCCCCTGCAAGCTCTCCGAAGAAGATGCGGTCGAGATCCGTGCTCGGGCGCTCACGCTCCTCGGCGCGACCCGGAGCGCCACCGCGGACTTTCCTGGTGCGGCTCTCGCTTTCGAGGCCGCATTCACTCTCACGCCAAGTGCCCGGGATTTTCCCTATCGCGCATGGCAGCATGCGGTCCGCGCGCGATTCTGGACCCACCAGCGAGATCGCGAACGTGCCGCTGCCGACGTCGACACGGGTTTTCGCCTCCTTGGCGACGCCCGATCGCGGGCCGCGCGTACGGTTCGTGCCCTCTTGTACTTGAGTGAGCATCGCTTCGCGCTGGACCGGAAAGATTGGAGCACTGCGGCCACAAAGGCGGAAGAGGCGTTTCGCGAGGCGGAAGGCCGCAAGCGCAAAGGCATCTATCCCTTCGGCGAGCGCGTGCGAACAGCCGCGGCGATCTGCTACTTGTCGAGCATCGCGGCCATCGACCCCGCCCGAGCACTATGGGAGATGCAGAATCGCAACCTCATCCCACAACGCATGAAGCGACGCGGATACGACGAACCCACTCGTTCTACCCTTATCCTCTCGTGGACCGCAGGCTATCTCCAGGCGAAACTCGGCCACGAAAAACCCGCCCTCGACAACCTCGCCTGGGCCGCTACCCACCTCGCCGAGCTTGGCGCGACGCTCGACGCCGCCCGCTGTGCCATCAACCTTGTCGTGCTTGCTAGCAAAGATCATCCCGCTGCCTGTACCGCCATGCGCGCACTTCGCGATCACCCCGACACCAGCGATCACCTTCGCCATATCGCCATCGACTGGCTCGCCACTCCCGACACCGCCGACCCAGTTCCAGCACTCCAAGCTGCTCTCGACCGCGAAGCGCAACGGCGGCGAGAATTCGTGGGTAAGCGAGCAACACTCTAGCCCGCATGTCTCACCAGCCCGTCGGCTGCAGCGCGGAAACGCACGCAATCTCTGGGCGTACTCGCTCTTCGCTCCCTCGACGTTCCTATGGGTACGCCTACGGTCGCTCATCCCTGCGCTGCCCAGATCTCACGAACGCTTCCACGCTTCGCTACGACGTTTGGTGAGACATGCGGGCTAGCCATGGTCCAAGGAGCTTTCCTCGAAATCTGACGTCGTTGTGAAGTGAGAAACCGACCGCGAAAGCTCGATCCTCCTTGGTGTCGACCGGGTTCTCCATCGTCCATCCAATTAGTCTCCCTTGACACCGTTTCGATGCCCTCGGTACGCTGGCGACCCTTTCAACAGGCCTCGAGCGCCCAATCATGTCGAATCCAAAACACCTCGTCATCGTCGAATCCCCGGCCAAAGCCAAGACCATCAGTCGTTTTTTGAGTGACGACTATCGGGTCGAGGCGAGCTATGGCCATGTTCGCGACCTGCCGCAGAACGCCAAGGAAATACCGACCGCGGTCCGCAAGGAGGCGTGGTCGCGTCTCGGGGTGAATGTCGAGGCCGGATTCGAGCCGGTCTATGTCGTGCCCGCCGACAAGAAGAAGCACGTCAAACGGCTGAAGGACGCGCTCAAGGAATCCGACTCGCTCCTGCTCGCCACCGACGAAGATCGCGAGGGCGAGAGCATCAGCTGGCATGTGCTCCAGCTGCTCAAGCCCAAGAAGTCGATCGAGGTGCAGCGGATCGTCTTTCACGAGGTGACCCCCGAGGCGATCCGCAAGGCGCTCGAATCACCACGCGCGGTCGACGAAAATTTGGTGCGGGCGCAGGAAGCACGCCGGGTGCTCGATCGTCTCTACGGCTACACGCTGTCCCCTTTGTTGTGGAAGCGAGTCGCTCCCAATTTGTCGGCCGGACGGGTGCAGAGTGTCGCGGTGCGGCTCTTGGTCGAGCGCGAGCGGCAACGTATCGCCTTCGTGAGCTCGAGCTATTGGGACATCAAGGCTCGGGTGACCGCCGAAGGAGGCGATTTCCAGGTTCGGCTGGCGCGGATCGACGACCAGCGGCTCGCCGACAGCAAGAGTTTCGATGCCGCCACCGGTACGCTCGCCGATCCCAAACGACTTCATCTCGACGAGACCCGCGCCAAGACGCTCGCCGAAGTCGTGGCCGGCAACAAACCGTGGAAGGTCGCGGCGCTCGACAAACGACCCGGCTCGCAAAAGCCGGCGGCGCCGTTCATCACGTCGACGATGCAGCAAGAGGGCAATCGAAAGCTACGATTGACCTCGCGTCAGACCATGCGGGTGGCGCAACAGCTCTACGAAGGTATCGATCTCGGTGGCGAACGGGTGGGTTTGATCACCTATATGCGTACCGATTCGACCACGCTCGCCGAACGCGCGGTCGAACAGGCACGTGGGTTGATTCGCGAGGCGTACGGCGCCGACTACCTGCCGGCCAAGGCGGTGCAATATCGCACCAAGGCGAAGCGGGCGCAGGAAGCGCACGAAGCCATCCGGCCGACCGACCTGGCGCGACGTCCCCAGGACGTCAAGAAATATCTCGACACTGATCAATACCGTCTCTACGAGCTCATCTGGAAGCGCACCATCGCGTGTCAGATGGTGCCGGCGCGTTTCGAACGCACCTCGGTGGAGGTCGCGGGTGAGGCCGATGGCAGTCAGCTGATTTTCACCGCCAGCGGCCGACGGATCGTGTTCCCTGGTTTTCTCCGCGCCTATGTCGAAGGCTCCGACGATCCGGATGCCCAGCTCGGCGATCAGGAGACCCTGCTGCCGGCGCTCGAGGTCGGTCAAGCGCTCGATCCAGACCAGGTCGAAGCCGAAGGCCACGCCACCAAGCCGCCGTATCGCTACACCGAAGCGAGCCTGGTCAAGAAGCTGGAAGAAGAAGGCATCGGTCGACCGAGCACCTACGCTTCGATCATCGGCACGATCCAGGATCGTGGCTACGCGGTCAAACGGGGCAACGAGCTCATTCCGACCTTTACCGCCTTTTGCGTCACCCAGCTGCTCGAAAAGCAATTCGAGGATTTGATCGACACCGGCTTTACCGCGCACATGGAGGACGACCTCGACGAGGTCGCCGCTGGCGATCTGGCGTGGGACAAGCTGGTCGGCGAGTTCTTTCTCGGTGAGGAGCAAAAGCCGGGGCTCGAGCAACGGGTCAACGACGGCGAGGTCGAATACCCTGCGGTCGATCTCGGGGTCGATCCGGACAGCGGTGAGCCGATTCAAGCCAAGGTGGGTCGCTACGGACCGTACGTGCGTCGCGGTGAAGGGGGCAGCGGCAATGTCGCCAGCATTCCCGAGGCCATGCCGCCCGACGAGCTGACCCTCACCACCGCGCTCGAGCTGTTGAAGAGCAAGAGTGACGATCAGCAACCTCTCGCCGAGGATCCGGTCACCGGCCGCTCGGTGTTCTTAAAGATCGGTCGTTTCGGCCCGTATCTCGAACGCGAGCAGACCGAGGAGCAGCGCGAGGCGAAAGACAAGCCGCATCGTGTGTCCTTGCCTCGCGGCATGAAGCCCGAAGAGGTCGACGAGGAGATCGCCTCGCTGCTGATTCAATTGCCGCGCTCGCTCGGTACGCATCCCGACGACGGTGAGCCGATCAGCACCGGGCTCGGTCGCTACGGCCCGTTTCTCAAGCACGGTGACGAATTCCGCAGTCTGAGCACCTGGCAACAGGCCTGTACGATCGCTGAAAAAGAGGCGTTGGAGATCCTCGCCCAGCCCAAACCGGCCGGGAAACGGCGTTTTGGATCGACCGCCAAGAAGGTGCTCAAAGAATTCGGCAAACACGGCGACGTCGAGGTCAAGCTGCTCGACGGCCGCTATGGTCCGTACGTCACCGACGGCAAGACCAACGCCTCGTTGGCCAAGGGCACCGATCCCGACAGCGTGACCACCGAGCAGGCCCTCGAGCTGCTCGAAGCAAAGCGCAAGGCGCCGAAGCGCAAGAGTCGCCGTCGCAAGTGAGCGCGTCCGTCGACGCCGTTTCACTGCTCGTTCCCCCCCCCCAACATTGCCGTCTCGACCCCGGATCGTTCCGGTGGTCCGGGACGCTCGTGCTCGGCGCGACCCATCCCGATGCCGAGCTGCCGCTCCGCCGTCTGCATCAAAGCCTGGAACGCCGGGGCGTTCGGGCGAGGCGCGCGTCGGAGGAGGAGTCACCGGCCGACATCGCTTTGGGCTGGCTCGCCGAGCTCGATGACCAGGCCTATCGACTGACGATCGCGCCCACCGGCGTGGCGATCGTCGCGTCGTCGACCGCGGGGTGGCACCACGGGGTGGCGACGCTGCTGCAATGGCTGCATCTCCATCACGGTGACGATGTCCATCGCGGCGACATCCCGTGTTTGAGCATTGAGGATGCGCCCGATCTCGCCGTGCGCGGGGTGTTGCTCGATGTCAGCCGTGATCGTGTGCCGACGCTGACCACGCTCTTCGATCGCATCGAGCAGCTCGCGGCGCTCAAGATCAATCAGCTCCAGCTCTACATGGAGCACACCTTCGCCTATGTCGGACACGAGCGGGTGTGGCGGGACGCCAGTCCGCTGACCCCGGACGACATCCGCGCGCTCGACGATTGGTGTCGTCTCCACGGCATCGAGCTGGTGCCGAATCAGAACAGCTTTGGCCATCTTCATCGCTGGCTGGTCCACGAGCCCTATCGTCGGCTCGCCGAGTGTCCCGACGGTGTCGAGCATCCCTGGGCGCGGCAACCCGAGCCCTTCGGGCTGTGTCCCATCGATCCGGCGGCGCTCGAGTTCCTGGTCGGTCTCTACGATCAGCTCTTGGCGCCCTTCACCAGCCGGTGGATCAATGTCGGTTTCGACGAGACGCTCGATCTCGGTCAGGGGCGTTCGGCCACGGCGGTGGCGGAGCGGGGCAAGGCGGCGATCTATGTCGACTTTCTTCGCCAGGTGCAGCAGGCGCTCGTCTGGCGTGGTCGTCGTATCCAGGTGTGGGGCGATGTGTTGCTCGAGACCCCCGGGGCGCTCGACGATCTACCCGCCGAGCTGACCATTCTGATCTGGGGCTACGAAGCCGACCATCCGTTCGACCAGCAGGCGGCGGCGGTCAAGGCGACCGGCAGTCGGGCGCTGTTGTGTCCGGGCACCTCGGCCTGGAATAGCTTCGCCGGTCGCACCACCAACATGATCGACAACCTACGCTCGGCGACCCGCTCCGCGCGTGATCACCAGCTCGACGGGGTGCTGGTGTGTGATTGGGGTGATCATGGACATCTCCAGCCTCCGGTGGTGAGCGACCCGGGTTTCGTGGTCGGTGCGTCGTTGGCGTGGCGGGTCGACGACGAGCGTGACTGGGCGACGTGTCTCGATCGTCACGTTTGGCGCGATGCAACCGGCACGCTCGGCACGACGGCTCTCGAGCTCGGCGACATCTACCGTCAGGCCGGCATCGAGCCGCTCAATGGCTCGGCGCTCTTCTATCTCCT
>JBCDBH010000301.1:0-7154 GCA_039184055.1 Acidobacteriota bacterium | reverse complement strand
GTATTCCCGATCGGTGGGAGCCGGCCACAGACGCTCGTCACCGGGTTTGGGTTTGGCCACCAGGGTAGTGATCGGCACACCGACACCGTTCGGACCGCCGGCGGTGGGGCTCGGGTTGGGATTGACCGCCATGTCGATCGCGGT
Source organism: Acidobacteriota bacterium (assembly GCA_039184055.1). Taxonomy (GTDB): domain Bacteria; phylum Acidobacteriota; class Thermoanaerobaculia; order Multivoradales; family J023; genus JBCDBH01. The sequence goes on along the minus strand of JBCDBH010000301.1, from coordinate 7,010 downwards.
CACCGGCGCTTTCACCACCCGGTCATTGCGAAAGATGACGTTGCGATGCCAATTGTTGAGCAGCGGAGTCGAGGTGTTTTCGTAGGCGATGAAGGTCGTGAACGAGCAATCGGCGCTGCGGTCGTAATTCTCCTCGGCCGCCGCCTGATGTTCTTGCCACACTTCCCACTCGGCCTGATCACACGCGGCGCGGTTGTTCTCGCATACCGGGAGATTGGTGTTGTCGCTCACCGCGCCATCGCTGGTGATGGTGAGGTTGGTGAAGGCGTTCGACGCGACGTTGCGACCTTCGTTGGGGTTGAGAGCGCGCAGCGGTTCGTAGAAAAAGCCGTTGATCATCCGACATTCCATCGACAAACGCTCGGGAATGTCTTTGCCCATGAAGTTCTTGCAGAACCCCATCTCGCCGAAGTGCTCGGAATGGTCGGTGACCGCGCCCCAATCGAGCGGGCGATCGATGGTCGGCCGATAGCGCGGGTCGTCGACCTGCAGGCCACTCGGACCCGGGAGCTGGATATAGCTCTTGCCCTGGGCGAATTGGTAGGCCGCGCGTGGGCTGTTACCGAAATTCTTTTCGCCTGGGTCGTATTCGACAAAGCGGATACTAGCGTCGAACGACAAGCCGGTATGGAGGTGAGTCGTACCGAAGAACGGCTGCCGACGCTCGTCATAGTGCGAGCAACGAATCCGCTCCTCGGTCACCTCGAACGGTAGCTCCTCGGCGACAGTCGGTGTGGTGATCGGGGTGAGACACAACATCACCCCGAGACAGAACAGGACGAGTCCATAGGTCGACGGCACGTTCATCTTCGCTCCTCCGGTTGGTTGTGTCTGAGAGACGCCTGGAGAAGCGAGTTATCCCACCCGACAGGCAAAACGGGCCGGTGTGGTGAGCACCGACCCGTTCTCCGCTTGCGGAATGTGCGCGCGTGAACCTACGGGCAGTTGTCGAGCGACGGGCCGAATTGCATGCTGTGACAGATGGTGTTGTCGAGACCGTTGTCGTCGATCAGCTGCGACGAGTAGAGATTGCCGAGCAGGTGGTTCTGATCGCCGTTCATGCGCACCGCGAGCACGGTCGGCAGACTGCCGTTGCCCTCGAACCACGTTCGCTCGACGATGTTCATATCGCCGTGGACGAGCATCCCGGCAAAGGGATTCGACTCGACTCGGCCGCCGTACACCACGTGACCCCGAGCGGTGGGCTCGAAGACCAAACCCACCAGGCCGCTCTGCGACATCACCGTGTCCTCGATTCGCCAGGCGGTGGTGTCGTACCCGAGCACCACGTTGAAGCCATTGAGAAAGAAGTGGCTCTGCACCAGGTTGGCGGTGTACGACACTTCACTCCACAAGCCGAAGGCGAAGCCACTCACGCGGATCCGCTCCAGGTCGACAAAGCTGCTGTTCTTGATCTCGATTCCCGTCTGGCCACAGCAGCTCGTGCCAACGATGCGTAGATCACGGATCACCGACGTCTGGCTCACCGAGCCCGGGCCCGGGGGAAAGCGAATCGCCGTGCCGTTGTCGGGCAGATCGAAAATCAACTGACCGGCGCCGTCGATGCCGACTCCGGCGAGGGTGAAGCGACTCGGGATCGTCTGCGTGCGGGTCGAGACACAGGGCCGATCGATCACGAGAGTCGAGAAGGCATGCGGGCTGGTCGACACCTGGCTGAGAAAACACGCCAGCTGATGGCCACACTCCGGACTCTCGTCCGGCACCGCGCCGTCGAGAATCTCCGATAGGAAGTAGAAGCGATCGTTGGTCACGCCGGGAATGCCACCGGCCGGGATGGGAGCGCACAGCGTCAGATCGTCCGGCGTATCCAACGTCGATTCCGAGCGTAGATGCTCGATCACATCGAGTGGATCCATACCGTTTTCGACCCGGGTCAACATCGTTGCCCAATAGTCGGCGAACTCCTGGAGCGGGTTGGTGGGGGAAGTCGTGATGGAGCCGGTGGTCGTTTGGGCGGCCGTGGTTTGGGCGCAAAAAGCGCCGGTGGATAGCGCGAGAACGAGTAGCACGAGAAAAGTCGTGTTCTTGGTCATGTCAGAGTACCTCCAAGAAAAGGACGTCCCGACAGCCTCGACTCCCTCATATGTTCTTGAGGCATGATTTAGGTCAGGGTGGTGAATCGGGGATTTTCACATCGCCATGGCGTCCCCCCTGGGGGGTGAGCGAGATTCTCGGTCGTCACCCCCGCCACCAGCGCATCTGTGCAGCGCAATCTCGTAGACGATCCGCTGGCCCGCTCGACGACAAAACGCCGTCCGTCCGGGTTTTGCCCTACTTGGTGGCCTTCCGACCCTACGGTAGGATGCCGTCTCCGATTATGGATACGAAAAGATGAGCATTCACGGCGTCCTCGAAGACCTGCCACTGGCCGACGTTCTCCAATTCATTCACTTGGGGCGACGGACGGGCACGCTCTATCTATGGCGTGAGGACGACCGTCGGGCCGAGATCGGCTTTCACGATGGCCGGATCATCAGCGCGTGGACGCCCGGACAACGCCGGTTGGGCGATCAGATGGTCGAGGATGAGCTCATCGACCAGACGACCCTCGACGGCGCGTTGGCGAAGCAGCGTTCGGATGGCGCCGGGCAGTCGATCGGCAAGATCCTCCTCGAAGAAGAGGTGGTGACCCGCGATCAGATCCATGCAGTGATCAAAGAGCAGATCCAGGAGACGATCTTCGATCTGATCACCTGGAAGCACGGCAACTTCCATTTCGAGGTCGACGAGCTGGCGCCGCTGGACGATTTCGCCGTGGTGCCGGGTGAGCTGCTCGACGATCTCGATCTCAATACGCAGATGCTGCTGCTCGAGGCGACCCGGATCTTCGACGAGCGTCAGCGTGGTGAGTCGGTGGAATCCGAGCTCGACCGTCGTCTGCAGCGCGCCGGGATGGCGCGCCCGGGTGGCGAAGACGACGACATACCGATTCGTCGTCCCATCGAGCCAAGGCGACGCGAGATCATTCCCGTCCTGCGTTTGCAGGTCGTGTCCGACGACGACGCCTTGCGTGAGCGTCTCATTCAAGAGCTTCCCGAAGATCGAGTGCGCGTGGTGTCGGTGCGTTTGCGCGAGGCGGGCACCCGGGTGCCCGGCGAAGCCGTGGCGCCGATCGTCGTGCTCGACCAGCGTGGCAAAGACATCGACGAGGAAGAAGAGACGGTCTCGTTGCTCGGCCGCACCCGACCGGGAGCACCGGTGATCATCCTGGTCGACGACGCCAATGGCGGCCTGGCGGAACGCGCGGTGGAAGCCGGCGCGGTGGCCGTGGTCGACGACACGCCGCTCCTCGTGGCCTCGTGTCGCAACCTGATGCGTGTCCTCGGTCAGCCGCTGCCGCAGATCGTCTTCGGCCCAGGCCTACGCGGCGGCCTGAGTGGCTTTCGCCGCGTCGTCTTCGACGTCCAGAGCGGGTTGTTGTCGGCCACCATGGCCCTCAACCTCATGCACGTCATCTCCGAATCCGTCGAACGCGCCGTGCTCTTCCTCGTTCAGGGCAATCGCATGGTCGCCGTCGGCGCCTTCGGCTTCTCCCAAGACGGTCGCCCCTTGGCCGAAGTCACCCGTGGCCTCAAGCTCGTTCCCGAAGAAGGCTCCGTTCTCTGGCTCGCCGTCGACGAAGCCAAGACGCAAAACGTCAACTTCGACGACGCCCGTCTCCCCGACGACCTCGGCGCCCTCCTCGGTCGCCCCGCCTCCGACCAGGTCGTCATCTTCCCCGTCCTCGGCGCCGAACGTGCCATCTCGGTGATCTACACCGACAACGGCGAAGTCGACGAAGAAATCCAAGACATCAAAATTCTCGAGCTCGCCACCGCCCAGGTCGGCGTGGCGTTCGAGAACGAGCTGTTGCGTCAACAGCTCGATGGCCGCGCGGTGTACGACGTGTTTCGGCAGGGTGAGGAAGAGGACTGATTTCCTTCGACAACCTCACGCGACCTACTCACTCTTTTTATTGGAGCGTGAAGTTGACTAGCTTTCGAATCGTTGTCATTGCTGCGTTGTTGTGCGTCGCGTGTGGTCAGGTCGAGGATCCGCCCGTTGCCGACGCACCTTCTACCTCGAACGGTACCGAAACCTCATCGAGCAACATCAATGCTGCTCTAGACAGCTTCGCGGACGACGAGCACGATGATTTGATGTCGGTGTTCGTGCTGCACGACGGCGAGCTGGTCGCCGAGCGGTTTTTCAACGACGCCGATGAGCAGACGCTGGTCGATGTGCGGTCGGCCGGGAAGAGCGTGACGTCGCTGCTCGTTGGCATCGCGATGGATCAGGGTGCGATTGCGAGTCTAGATGATCGGGTGGAGATGTACTGGCCCGAATCAGAAGGCAGTCCGATCGGCTCGATTCAGCTCAAGGATCTGCTGACGATGCGCACGGGTCTGGCCGCCGACGCCAACGATCCGGAATCACCGGGCTATGAGGATTTTCTCGATGCATCGGACGATCCGCTGTCGTTTCCGATGACGGTTCCGGTTTGGGAGGAGCCGGGCACGCGCTATCGCTACAACTCGTTGGCGGCATATGTCGCGGGGGTGGTGATCGAGCGTGCGACGGAGCGCGGTTTGGAGGATTTCGCACGGGAGTTTCTCTTCGAGCCGCTCGGGATCGAGAGCTTGGATTGGCAGGAGGATCGATCCGGTCAGACGAAGGGGCAGGGCAATCTCTTCCTGACCGGTCGCGGTCTGAATCGGATCGGGGAGATGGTGTTGAACGATGGGATGTTCAACGGCCAGCAGGTGGTGAGCGCCGAGTGGCTCGAGGAGAGCCTAAAGCCCCGGGTGGATATCTCCGACGAGGATCCGTTCGCGACCGATTACGGCTACTACTGGTATCGACAGACCTATCCGGTGGGCGACCGCACGGTCGAGGTTTTCTTCGCTTCGGGCAATGGTGGCAACAAGATCTATGTCATGCCCGATCTGGACATGGTGGTGTCGATCCAGTCACGCGCCTATGGCCAAGGCCGTGGACAGCGGCGTTCGGAGAGTATTCTGAAGGCGATTCTGGCTACGCAGTCGTAGGCACGAGTCTCCGAGTCACACGTAGCCTCACCATCCCAACCCATCCTTCAGCCACTGCAATCCCGCCGCATGACCTGCGGCGAGCAGGGTCATGGCGGCTGCCGTGACGAGGAATCTCTTGATTCCAGTCAGCTGACGCAACCGTCCCCATAGCCATAGGAAGGGCACGGTGAGGGTGGGGTAGCCGATCAGGGCGATCCAGGGGATGCCCCAGGTTCGCCGGGTGCCGTCTTCCCATTTGGCCATGCCGATGAGCTCGAGGATGGGTTCGTAGAAGCAGGCGAGGGTGATCATGAAGAGGGCGGCGAGGCTGAGCTCGTTGGCGGTGGGGTGGTCGCGCAAGGGCGATCGGCCGGTGATGCCTCCGGCCCAGACGACGGCGGCGTAGATGCTGTAGCCCCAGATGATGGCGCCGATCAGAGGGGCGGGGCCGAGCATGAGGTTCAAGGGAGCGAAGCCGTAGAGCCAGCGCATGACGGCGACGAGGGTTTCGCGCGCCCCGCCGAGGTAGAGGAGGGTGGCGAAGAAGAGCGCGCCTTCACGACCGTGGTGACGAACGGCGTGGGCGACGGTGATGAGGAAGAAGAGGAGGGTGATGAGCTCGATGAAGAGGTGCATCAGATCTCGCTCTTCGGTTTGCGTGCCCAGTAGATGACGAGCAGGCTGAGCAGGGCGAGCTTGCCTGGCCACAGAAGGGTGTCGAAGAACAGTGGTTCGATGACGGCGCCGATCGCCATCATGACGGCGAGCAGGAGCAGGGGGAGGTCGGGTCGGTTCAAGGTTTGCCCGGACGCTCGGGACGCTCGGTCGGTATGACGGGTGCCCACTTCAAGGCTTCGTTGGCGAACGGTCGGAAGGCGTGACCGAGCACGCTCGGCACCATGGCTTCACGATTTTTCCAGCGCAGGGCGCCTTCGCCGATCAGCCACAGCCCGAAGAGAGCGGGCAGGAGGTGGCGGTTGTAGAGCCCGAGGTAGGCGACGCACAGACCGAAGATGATGCTGGCGATGATGCTCCACCGCGTCCAATACGGCGCGTCGTAGCGGTAGACCTCGCTCAGGCGACGCTGGGTTTCGGCGTCGGTGAGCCCCCATAGGTAGGGAAAGGATTCGAGCCAGGCGGCGGTGTCGAGGTAGCGTTTTTGCCGGTAGACCTCGCGCGCTTCTTCCGGGGTGTAGACGGCGAAGTATTTGAAGGCGAGGGCGGTTTCGGGATCTTCTTCACGCAGGCGAAAGCGATGACGTGGGCGACCGTCTTGGCCTTTGCTGACCTCGCGGTAGACCGGGACGTAGAGCTCGTCACCGTAGCGCACACCGGTGACATTGAGGGTCCAATGGTCTTTGGGGAGCTCGGAGATCACCTCGAGATCCCAGGGCTCGTCACCGGGACCGACGGGGCGATTGGGATGACGACGCACGACGCTGTCGCGCAAGGTGAGCATGCGGTTGTCGAGGCTGCGAAAGATCTTGGCGCGTTGAGCGCGCTTCTTGGCTTCGGGGCTGAAGCTGTTGACGAATTCCCGGGTCAGGGTGATCGGAATGGTGATGTAGGCACAGCCGAAGGGCTCGCCCGTGGCGTTCACCATACCGAGGCGAAAAAGCGACTCGATGGTGAGGTAGAGAAAGACGGGCATGAGGTTGGAGACGACGCTCGGCTCGGCGCGTCCGACCAGCACGGCGACCCAGGTGGCGATGCCGTAGGCGCCGATCACCAGGTTGAGCACCGCCGAGAGAAAGGTGGCGCGGGTCGGCGAGACGCCGATGTCGTTGTCGATTCTGTTTTGCAACCAGGCGGGAAGCTGGCCGACCAGAGGGGCCAGGAACCACAGCACCGCGCCTTGTTTTTGTCGACGAGCCTGGGCGCGGACTTTGGCGGCGGTTTGGGCGATGGTGTCTTCATTCGGCTCGTCGGCGATCCGAATGGTGTCCTGGGGGCGCCAGGGGGCGAGGAAGTAGCTGGTCT
>JBCDBH010000300.1:0-7314 GCA_039184055.1 Acidobacteriota bacterium | reverse complement strand
TCGAAGGAAAGGAGCTAGCCAAGCCCGCGGACCGCGAATGCTAATCGCCACGGGGGCGATTGTCAAAGGCGACATGCTAGCATTCGATCGCCGCGCCTGTGGCGGTTGCGGCGAGAGTGATTCCCAGGAGAGATAATGTCGGAAGAGCGCGAGGTTCTGGACCTGGATGTGGTGTTTGTGGGCGCGGGCCCGGCGAGCTTGGCCGGGGCGTACCATTTGGGTCGATTGATTCGTGATCACAATGAGTCGGTGCCAGCGAGCGAGCAGCTCGAGCCTTTGATCGCGGTGTTGGAGAAGGGCAAGGAGATCGGCGCGCACGCTCTGTCGGGCGCGGTGGTGGATCCGAAGGCGCTTCAGGAGCTGATGCCGAACGATTGGCGGGAGGCGCCGTTCGAGGCGCCGGTGGCGAAGGAGCATTTTTGGTGGCTGACCGAGAAGGGTGGCGCGTCGATCAAGCCGCTGCCGCCACCGCTGCAGAATGCGGGCAAGTACGTCGGCTCGCTGGGCCGGATCTGTAAATGGATGGCGCCGCTGGTGGAAGATGTCGGGGTCGACATCTTCTATGAGTTCGCGGCGACACAGGCGTTGGTGGAGGAGGTCGACGGGCAGCCCACCGTGGTCGGGGTGCGCACAGGTGATCGTGGCATCGACGAGCATGGCCGACCGAAGGCGAATTACGAGCCGGGAGTGGATATTCGCGCCCGTTGCGTGGTGCTCGGTGAGGGACCACGTGGCACGGTGGCGAAGCAACTCGAGCATCGTTTCGATTTGATGGCGGGTCAGAATCCCCAGCTCTACGCAATCGGTCTGAAGGAGATTTGGGAGGTCCCGGAAGGACGGATGGCGCCGGGTGACATCGTGCACTCGGCGGGCTGGCCACTCGACATGAAGACCTTCGGTGGTGGCTTCATCTATGCGATGAAGGACAACCTGGTGATTGTCGGCTTGGTGGTCGGGCTGGATTACGAGAATCCGCTCTACGATCCGCACGCCGAATTCCAGCGCTACAAGACGAACCCGAAGGTGCGCAAGATCCTCGAAGGCGGCACGATGCAGTTCTACGGCGCCAAGGCGATTCCCGAGGGCGGCTGGTATTCGATGCCCAAGCCCTATGGCAATGGCTTCGCGCTGATCGGCGATACGGCAGGCATGCTCGATTCGCAACGGCTCAAGGGTGTGCATCTGGCGATGAAGAGCGGCATGTTGGCGGCCGAGACGATTTTCGAGGCGCTCAAAGACGGTGAAGAAACGCCGATCATGGAAGACGTGATGGCGGATTATCGCGACCGGATCGAGTCGAGCTGGATCAAGGAGCAGCTCTATCCGTCACGTAATTTCCATCAGGCCTTCGAGAAGGGTGTACCGGCGGGCTATTTCCAGGCGGCGATCGGTCAATTCACCGGTGGTCGTGGCTGGGGCTACAAAGAGCGGCTCGATGCCGTCGCTGGACACACGCGTATGCACAAGCTGACCGAGCACCCGGACCTCGAGGCGCCCAAACCCGTCGAGTACGACGGTGAGCTGACCTTCGATCGGCTCGCCAACGTCTACAACTCGGGTACCGCGCACGAGGAGAACCAGCCGGTGCATCTCCACGTGCACGATCCCGAGCATTGCGTGACAGTGTGCGCGCAGGAGTTCGCCAATCCCTGCGAGCGCTTCTGCCCGGCGGCGGTCTACGAGATCGTCGACGACGCCGCGCACCAAACGGGCAAACGGCTGCAGATCAACGCCTCCAACTGCGTGCACTGCAAGACCTGCGACATCATGGACCCGTACCAGATCATCACCTGGGTGCCACCCGAGGGTGGCGGTGGGCCGAGCTACAGCAAGATGTAGCGATGACGAAACCTTGGATTGCTTTTCATCGGCCGCGCCCCGAGGCGCGGCTTCGTCTCTTTTGCCTCCCCTACGCGGGTGGCGGTGCGCTCGTGTATCGCGGCTGGTCGGAGCTCCTACCGGCGGAGATCGAGGTGTGTCCGGTGGAGCTGCCGGGACGTGGCGGTCGGATTCGTGAGACGTCGCATCGTCGGATGGCGCCGTTGATCGATGAGATGGCGGTGGCAGTGGCGCCGTTGACCGACAAGCCGTGGGCGGTGTTCGGGCACAGCATGGGCTCGGTGACCGGTTGGGAGCTGGCGCGGCGGCTGATGACGTTGACGCACACGGAGCCGGTCAAGATGATCGCTTCGGCGCGGCGTCCGCCGCAGTCGGAGCCGGAGAAGGATCCGATTCACGATTTGCCTGACGATGAGCTGACCGAGGAGATTCGCGCGCTCGAGGGTACGCCCGAAGAGGTGCTCGAACATCCCGAGCTGATGAAGTTGATGCTGCCGCTTTTGCGGGCCGATTTCGAGCTCAACTTCACCTACCGCCCGCTGGCGGGCCCTCAGCTGAGCCGTCCACTTACCGCCTTGGGTGGGCTCGAGGATCGGGAGACGACCAACGAGATTCTCGAGGGCTGGCGTGAGGCGACGACGGGCCCCTTCAAGCTACGCATGCTGCCGGGTGGACACTTCTTTGTCCACGACGATCTGACACCGATGGTAGTCGCCGAGGAGCTGTTGCGCTGATTACGTTCATGTCGGCTCCGCTGCCTCGCTCGACGCCTCGTCTCGACGCTGGCGCGCTCCATCTTTGGACGGTGCCACTCGATCCACCGGATCCGGTGGTGGCACGGCTCCGTGGCCTGCTCAACCCCGACGAGATTCGTCGGGCCGATCGCTTCCGGTTTGATCGCGACCGACGGCGGTTCACCGTCGGGCGGGCGATTCTGCGTCGCCTGCTCGGGGTGTATCTGGGTCGTTCACCGACCAGCCTGCGGTTCGACTACGGTGAGAAGGGCAAGCCCTACCTGGCCGATGTGGCGCTGGAGTTCAATCTCTCGAATTCGGACGAGCTGGCACTGGTCGGGATCACTCACGATCGGGTGCTCGGGGTGGATGTCGAGAAGCTCCGCCCTCTCGACGACGCCATGGCGATCGCCGAGCGTTTCTTCAGCCGCAATGAGTCGGCCAAGCTCGGCACGGTCGAAGAACCGCGCGTGCCGGACGTTTTCTTTCGTTGTTGGACGCGCAAGGAGGCGTACATCAAAGCGGTGGGCGACGGTCTGTCGATCCCGCTCGATCGCTTCGATGTGACGCTTTTACCGGAGGAGCCGACCGGCTTCGTGGCGCTCGACGGCTCGGCCGAACGCGCCGCGGGCTGGCAATTGCTTCATCTCGAGCCGGCGTCGGGCTATTTGGGAGCGGTGGCGTTCGAGGGCGCACCGCTCTCTGGAACGGGCTTCGCGCTCTCCCCCACCGCGTACTGAACTCTCGTTTCTCGCTCGGTCTACTCAGCGGCGACCGACGGCGGCACGACGTGCGCCGGCATGGTCTCGGCGGTGGGTGGCCAGGCGATGATCAGGCCACGACCGACCCGACGAGCGATGTCTTCACCGTAGAGGTGATCGACCAAATACATCGCGGGATCGTAGCTTTTGGCACCACCCTGTGAGGTGACCATCGGGCCATCGACGACAAAGCTCGGCTCGCGGTGGAGGTCGACGCTGGTGAAGCGCTCGGCGAAGGCATCCTGATCGCTCGGGAACGTGGTCGCGGCGCGACCGTCGAGCAAACCGGCCTGGGCCAGCACGAAGGCGCCGTCACACAAGGAGATGACGAAGTCGGCCTGTTCTCCGACCCGGTTGACCCAATCGATCATCTCTTGGTTGTCGAGATCGCTGCCCATGCTGTTCTCGGCGCTCGGCACCACCAGGATGTCGATCGGCGGCACGTCGGCGAAGCTGTGATGGGGCACCAGGGTCAAGCCTTCGAAGGTCACGATCGCCTCACCGTCAGGCGAGACGGTAAACACCTCGATACCGGGCTCGATATGGAAAATGGTGTGCTGAAAGATGTCGTACGGCGCCATGAGCTCGGAGTTGTACACCCCGTCGACGACGAGAAAACCGGCACGCAAGGGCCGATCGGTGGGAATCTCGGGAGGTGGCAGACGGACCCAAGGCACGGCGACCGGGGGCGGTGGCGTCGGCGGCGTGGTTTCCGCGGTCGAAGCGTCCGCGGCGGGTGTCACGGGGTCGGCCGGTTTGTCGGCACAGCCGGCGAAAAAGAGAAAAGCCGCGAGGGCGGCCAGAACAAATCGCTGTAGAGACATAGGCAGACTCCTCTCGGACGCGCACTCTACCACCAGCGACCGACGGACTCGCCACCCCTACGAGAACGCCGCGAGGCGTTTCAGCACCTGACGGGGCAAGGGCATGGTCCGAAAGATATAGACCGATGCCGGTACATTCTCTTCTTTTTCCCCCGAAGCGAGGTTTTTCGCGATCGCCAGAATCATCTTGTCGGGTCCGTGGTCACGAAGCTCCTTGAGACGACGACGAACAACGCCACGATTCCAATAGCCCAGTACCTCCATCGGTACCCGTATACCGCTCGTTCGATGCTGGAAGACAAAGTCCGGGATCAGCACGCTCTGTCCACCGAGGTCGATCAGCTCGCCGTCTCGTTCGACCTCCCAGTCGCTGTCGAGCTCGGCGAAGCGCTCGGCGAATTGCGTCAGCTCGTCGGGTTGCCAGGCGCCGGTCAAACGCGTGTGGGGCACCAGGCCACGTGATGGATCGAGTTGGAAGGTGGCGCGTTTGCGCCGCGGCCCCCAGCGCACCTGGGCTTCGAGTCGCCAGCCCGAGACATGGAGCAGGGCCGGTAGGAATTGCGCCATCTTGACCCCGTAGCGTTGCGAGCCACGGAATAGCGACAGCGGCCCGTCGAGACGGATCAGCCAGCCATCGTCATCTTTGTCGATCCGATAGAGCAGCTGGAAGAATTTGATCCGCTGAAAGAGCGCCCGATGACGACGTGGCTCACCCGGTCCGAGGTGGATGGTCATCTCGTTGGCACGCAGCAAGACACCCTGCGCCAAGGCGGTGTTGTAGCGCTCGAGCAGCCAGGTGGGCGTCGGTTCCTCGAAGTGCTGGACGATCTGCTCGTCCTTGAGATCGGCGTAGAGCGTCGTCGCGATGTCGAAGTCCACCGGTTCCGCGTCCGCTTCACGCGAGGCGAGCAGGGTCTCTTTGGCGTTGGCGAGCACGGCAGTACGATCGAAAGGCTCGTCGCTTTGCCAGACTCGGGCCGCGAGATCGAAGACCGTCTCACGCACCACCTCGGGCTCGATCACCGCTGTCATATCGATCTCACAGCGGTCCTCGAGCAATTTGGCCAAGCCTCGATGGAGCAAAAACGCTGTACCGCTGCCGGTGATCTCTTTGAGAGCCTGTTTGAGCTCACCACGCGACGCACCGACATGCTCGGCGAAGGTGGCGATCATCTGGGTGGCGAGGTCGACGGTCTCGGTGTCGCTCGGGTCGACCCACCCCGGTCGCACTTCACCCTTGTAGAGACGGCCACGCACCAAATCAGCGGTCAGCATGGCTATTGATACGCGCCGTGGCGTCGACGTCGTTGGCTGGTGAGCTCTTCGCCGGTGTCTTCGGTGATCACTTCGTAGAGCACTGCGCGCTTGCCTTCGCCGCGGCGCAGAATACGCCCGAGACGCTGTACGTGCTCACGCACCGTACCCGATCCCGAGAGCACGATCGCGACGTTGGCGGCCGGCACGTCGACGCCTTCGTTGAGCACCCGTGAGGTGACGAGAAAGGGCAGGTCACCGTCGTTGAAACGCGACAGGGTGCGATGCCGTTCTTTGACCTTGGTTTGGTGGGTAATCGCCGGAATCAGGAATTGCCTGGAGATGCGATACACGGTTTCGTTGTCGCTGGTGAAAATCAGCGCTCGATCCTGACGATGCCGCAGCAGGAGACGTTCGAGCAGCCGCAGCTTGCCGGCCGAGGCCAAAGCGATGCGTCGTTGCTCACGATAGGCGAGAAACGCCTGACGCCCCTCGGCGGAGCGCGCCGCGACCTGAACGAAGCGCTGCCAACCACGCGGGCTTCCCACTTTGAGCCCTTTGGACTCGACGAATCCCCGGTAGATGCCACGTGCCGTGACGTAGGCCTCACGCTCTTCGTCGCTCAAGCGAACCCGTAGGGTTTCGGTGTCGTATTCGGCGAGATACGAGCCCGCGAGCTCTTGAATATCACGTCGGTAGACCACCGGGCCGATCAGATCCGCGAACCGTCGTTCGCCACCGTCTTCACGTTCGGGCGTCGCGGTGAGACCGAGTCGAAACGGCGCCAGCGAGGCTTCGGCGGCGAGCGAATAGCCCGGGCTGGGCAGATGATGACATTCGTCGAAGACCAAAAACCCGAATTGATTGCCAAAGCGCTCCATGTGGAGATGCGCCGAATCGTAGGTGGTCACGGTGAGGGAACGTGGCTCGAACGAGCCGCCACCCACCAGCCCCACCTCGACTTCGAACGCGGTCAGCAGCACCCCGTACCACTGCCGCATCAAATCGAGCGTCGGCGTGACCACCAGCGTGCTGCGTCCGAGACGCTCGATCAGCATCTGGGCGACAAAGGTCTTGCCCGAGCCGGTCGGCAACACCACCACCCCGCGCTTGCCAGCGCGCATCCACGCGTCGACCGCCTCGGCTTGATGGGGATAGGGCTTGCGAACGAGATTCGACGTCAGCGACAGCTCATCGTACGCACGAGCGTCGTCGTCGTAGGCGTGCTCACCCCGATGCAACGCGGTGAGCACCTCCCGATAGCTCGACGCGGGTGCGCGGAGTCGTCCGACCCGCCGGTCGCGTTTGCAACCGGGAAGCTCGAGCTCGACCCCAGCCGGGGGCTCGACCGTCAACGTGCCCCGGTCGAACGCCAGCCGAATCAGCTCTCGTTCTGCCACAGGCCGAAGAGATTGCCGTCGGGATCCTTGCACCAGGCAAAGCGGCCCCGTCCGGGTACCGGCACCGGACCGAGGTCGACCTGACCACCGAGCTCCTTCACCTGTTCCATCGATGCCTCGACGTCTTCGACCGTGGCATAGATCATCACGTAGTTGTGCGGCTCGTGCCCGAGCGACGTGATCGCACCGTTGATCCCTTCGCCCGAGCCGGTATCGACCTCGCTCGAAAGATCATTGGCCGGAGAAAGCGTCCAGCCGAGCAGATCACGATAAAAAGCACCGACTTTCTCGCGATCACGGCATCCAATGTCGAAATGCAGAACTGGGGCTCCCATGCTTTCTCCTCCTAGCTGTGAGTAGGCGTACGTTCAGAACTCATCAGTCAGACTCGCGGGCCGAACTCGAATCCGTTGTGGGTTGGCTGTCACCAACGCTCCATTTGTCAACTCAGCGCCGTACCTTCGGAGAATCGTCAAACACGCATCTCCTTGTTGACGCGCAC
>JBCDBH010000299.1:0-7327 GCA_039184055.1 Acidobacteriota bacterium | reverse complement strand
CGGCCTCGACGACTTCGTACCATGTTTCGTCGATCCGTAGGGCCGTGCCGGGATGACGGCTGGTCGTCATGGTCGCCGGCTGGCGTGGCGCCCAGGTCGGGTGGCGAAAGCTCAGATCGATCCGCGCCGCCCACGGATGATCGGGTGGGTAGAGGGTGAGCAGGCCGTCACGGCCGAGCTTACGCTGCTCGGCGTGACGTTCCGGACCTCCCGTCAAGTGGACCGGGCGCTCGGAGCTCGCGTGGCCAGGGGTCGGGTTTGAGCCGGGGCGCGCATCGTGGTGCATGATCCGATCATGCTACCTCGGTGTGTCATGGCTCGCTCGCTGCTCAGCGTTCGACCCAATAATTTGGAGCTTCTTTGGTGATGACGATGTCGTGCGCGTGGCTTTCTTTGAGACCAGCGGCCGAGATCCGGATCAGCTCGGCCTCGAAGCGTAGCTCGCGGATCGAGGCGCAGCCGGCCAAACCCATACCCGAACGCAGACCACCGGTGAGCTGTTCGACCATCTGATGCAGGCTGCCCTTGTAAGGGACCATGCCTTCGATGCCCTCGGGAACGAGCTTGGAAAGCGCCAGGGTTTCTTCCTGGAAGTAGCGGTCGGCGCTGCCCTTGGTCATCGCCGACAGGGAGCCCATACCGCGGTAGGCCTTGAAGGTGCGGCCCTGGTAGAGGATGGTCTCACCCGGGCTTTCTTCGGTGCCGGCGAGCAACGAGCCGACCATGACGGCGTTGGCGCCGGCGGCGATCGCTTTGGTGATGTCACCCGAGAATTTGATGCCGCCATCGGCGATCAGCGGCACGCCGGCTTCCTCGGCGATGTCGACGCAATTCTGAATCGCGGTGACCTGGGGCACACCGGCGCCGGTGACGATGCGCGTGGTGCAGATCGAGCCCGGACCGATGCCCACCTTCACCCCGTCGGCGCCACGGTCGATGACGTCGCGCGCCGCTTTGCCGGTGGCGATGTTGCCGACCACCAATTTGGCGTCGGGAAAACGCTCACGCAACGCCGCGAGGCCGTCGAGCACGCCACGACTGTGAGCGTGTGACGAATCGACCACCAGCACGTCGACGTGGGCGTCGATCAACGCCTGGGCGCGCTCGAGATAGGTGCCGGTGGTGCCGACCGCCGCCGCGACCCGGAGACGTCCGAGATCGTCTTTGCAGGCGTTGGGGTATTTGAGCTGCTTTTGGATGTCTTTGACGGTGAGCAGGCCTTTGAGATTGCCGTCGTCGTCGGTGACCAGGAGCTTCTCGATTCGGTGCTTGTGGAGAATCGCCTTGGCTTGCTCGAGCGTCGTGCCCACCGGCACCGTGACCAGGTTGTCCTTGGTCATCAGATCCGAGATCGGCAGATCGAGATTGGTCTCGAAACGCAAATCGCGATTGGTGAGGATGCCCACCAGACGACCCTCGTCGTCGGTGATCGGCACACCCGAAATCTTGTACCGCGCCATCACGGCGAGCGCCTCGTTGATCTTCTGGTGCGGACGCATGGTCACGGGATCGACGATCATGCCCGCTTCCGAGCGCTTCACCCGGTCGACCTCCTCGGCCTGCTCGTCGATGCTCAGATTCTTGTGGACGACACCGATTCCGCCTTCTTGCGCCAGTGCGATCGCCATCGCCGACTCGGTAACCGTGTCCATCGCCGCCGAGACGATCGGGATGTTGATCTCGATTCCACGGCACAGCTGGCTGCGGAGGTCGACGTGATTGGGATGGGTTTCCGACAGACCCGGCATCAGCAGGACGTCGTCGAAAGTAAGAGCTAGACGGGGGGCTTCGCGCGCCATGGGCTCCTCGTCGAATGGGGGTGAATTCAGGTGGTGGGGAGGACCGGCGATGGTGGCCAGGGTCCTCGAGGCTAGCGGCGACCATACCACGGTAGCGGAGCAATGCCTCTGTAGTGATCGGTGTCATATGTTTGAGTGCTTTGACATCGCTAATGATGCCTCATACGATGTCGCCATGTCGAGATACCCGCTCAAACTACCCGTCGACCTCAAGCTCGAAGCCGAAGAGCGGGCCGCGAGCCAGGGGGTGTCGCTCAATCAATTCATCGTCTGGTCGGTGGCGGAAAAAGTCGGTGCGCTCCGGCAATCGCTCGATGATCCGAACTTTCCCATGGTGACGCTCCGGCGCGGCGCGGCGCAGTGGCCACGCGCGGTGATCCGAGGCACGGGGGTGCATGTGCGCACCGTGGTGGTGGCGCGTGATCGATGGGCGATGCCGGTCGCCGAGATCGCCGAGGAGTGGGGATTGACGATCGCCCAGGTCGAGCAGGCGCTGGCCTTCTACGCCGCGCATCGCACCGAGATCGATGCTCAGATCGCGCTCGAAGAGACGCTCGAAGCCGAGCCGGTCCGTTGATCAAGCTTCATCTCGACGCGGATACCTCTCGCAAGGCATTGCACAAGGCGCTGGTGGATCGAGGTCACGATGTGACGCGCACACCGACGTCTTGGATCGCGAAAAACGCGTCGGATGAAGACCAGCTCCTGCGTGCCACTGCCCGTGGCCGCGCGGTCTTTTCCTTCAATATCGGAGATTTCGCGCCGCTATCCGCGCGCCATCCGGATCATGCCGGGGTGATTCTCGCCGCGCAGAGCAAGTGGACGCTCGGTGAGCTCATCGAGACGCTCGATCATTTACTGTCGAGCACCGAGGCGCGGAGTCTGCGTGGTCGGGTCAGCTGGCTGAGCAGTTGGCGACGGATGGATTAATCGCGTTCCGGGTCGCCGTCTTCGAGTAGCTCGCCGAGTCGTTTGCCGAGCCCGTTCAGGGCGACGATCTCACGTGCCGCGCCGACCAGGGCGGCGGCACGGGGCATGCCGTAGACGACCGAGCTGACTTCGTCTTGGGCGATGGTGAAGCCCCCGGCGCCCTTGAGGGTGAGCAAACCCTGGGCGCCATCGCGACCCATGCCGGTGAGCAAGATACCGACGGCGCGTCGACCGACACTCATGGCGATGGACTGGAAGAGGACGTCGACCGACGGGATGTGGGTGACGTCGTTGGGGTGTTTGCTGAGCTCGGCGGTGAGCGTGTCTTCGGTGCGGGTGATCCGCAGGTGTTGACCGGCGGGCGCGATGTAGACGGTGTCGGGAAGGAGACGTTCGCCGGTGACGGGCTCGCGTACCGCCATCGGCAGGTAGGCATGGAGACGCTCGGCGAAGGCGCGGGTGAAGCCGACCGGCATGTGTTGGGCGATGACCACGGGTACCGGGACGGAGCCGCCGAGATCTTCGAGCAGGCGCTGAATGGTCGGTGGACCACCGGTCGAGGCGCCGATGGCGATCAGGTCGAAGGCGACCGGTGCGGTGCTCGGCACGGGCTCGGGCTCGGTGACTGCGGGAATGATCGGTTCGGCGGGCGCTTCGGGTTCCGGCTCGGGCTCGACGAAGCCGGTGACCTGGAAGATCTTCTCGAGAAGAATCGCCCGCAGAGCCTCGAAGTCGACCAGGGAGTAGCTCTGTTTGTCGATGAAGTCGGTGGCGCCACGATGCAGAGCTTCGATGGTCTGCGGCGCGCCTTCACCGGAATGCGTGGAGAGGATGATCACCGGGGTCGGCCGGCGCGCCATCAGATGGTCGAGGGTAGCGAGCCCACCCATCCCGGGCATATCGAGGTCGAGGGTGATGGCGTCGGGCACCCAGGTATCGAAGTGGGCGAGCAGCTCTTCACCGGAACCAGCGGTACCGACCAGCTCGATTTGCGGGTGATCGCCGAGCATCCGCGCCAGGGCCTTGCGGATGAAGGTGGAGTCGTCGACCACCGCGACCCGTATGCGTCGACGCCGACTCATCGCGCTTCCTCGGCGGCGTGGACACGGCGATAGGCGATGCATTGTTCGAGTCGCTCGGCGGTGAAATCGTGGCTCAAGCCGATAATCGACTCGCTGTGGCCGAGAAAGAGGTAGCCACCGGGACGCAAGGCGCGGGCAAAGTTGCGGACCGCCGCTTTGAGACTGGGCTCGGCGAAGTAAATCAGCACGTTGCGACAAAAGATGACGTCGTAGGGCTGGCCGCCCGCGAGACCACCGAGCTCGAGGATGTTGCCGACCGCGAAGTCAACACCACGGCGGTAGATCGTCTTGAGCTCGAAGGTCTCGTCGTCGTGGCGATGGAAATACCGGGTGATCTGGTCTTCGGTGAGCGCGCGCAAGGCGGCGCGTCGGTAGATCGCCGATTTGGCCTTGGCGAGTCGCTCGGTGTCGATGTCGACCGCGTCGATGGTGACCGCGTCGATGCCGGCGCCGAACGCGAAGCCGCGGACGAAGATGTTCAGACTGTACGGTTCTTCGCCCGACGAGCAGCCGGCCGAGAGCAAACGCACCTTGCCACCCTCGTTCTCGTTACGCAGACGCTGGAGCACTTCGTTCTTGAGCGCCTCGAATTGGCTCGTCTCGCGAAAGAAGTAGCTCTCGTTGTTGGTGATCGCGGCGATCAGCGATTCCTTTTCGCGCGCGAAGTCGTATTGCAACATCAGGTAGTAGTCGAGATAACGCGACAGGTGGTTGGCGCGCAGCCGTGGCTGGAGGCGTGAGGCGAGGATTTCTCTCTTGTGCTCCGGAAAATGGAGACCGAAGCGCTCGATGAGAAGCTCGTTGAACAGCGCCAGCTCTTCAGCGGTCAGCGCGGGCAGCTCGCGATGCAAGACGGGTGTTCCCGCTCAGGCTTCGAGAAATGACAAGGCTCGTTGGGCGACGATCGGTACCGGGTCGGCGGCCAACTGAGCGAGCGCGGCCAGATTCTCGGGACGGGAGAACCGGCCGAGCACTTCGGCGCACGAAAGACGAATGTACCAGTCGCCGTGGGTCGTGGCGCGACGGAAGATCTCGTCGTCGTCTTCGGTGGCGCAACGGGACAACGCGCGATACGCCATGCGCTCGCGTTGCGGGCGGCCCGAGGTGGTTTCGCTACGCAGCGCGGCGCGAGCCTCGGGTCCCCCGATGCGACCCAGGCTCTCGAGCAGGATCGGCTCGAGCGGCGTCTCCGGGTCGCAGAGATGCTCGTTCAAGATCGGTACGCTGTCACGATCGCCGAGCTCACCGAGCGTACGGATCAAATAGGGCTCGGGGCGTTGTTGCAGCAGGGTGCGAAACGCCGGTGCGAGCTCGCGTAGACCGGCTTTGGCGGCGAAATCTGCGGCCACCGCGCCGTAAATGTCGGGCGCGTCGTCGAGCCATTGCTGCCATGGCAGCTGTCGCATGACCTCTTCGTGATCGACCAGCTCGGCGATGGCGCGCACCCGTTCGTCATGAGGAAGCTCGGTGAGCGCCGTGACGATTTCGGTGGCGGGACCACCGAGCAGGGTGGTGAGCACCAGCCGCGTCGCGGGTTCGAGCTCGGTGGCGTCGCTTTCCATGTAGCTCGCCAAGCTCTCCTGGTGCATTTGCAGCAGGGGATGGAAGGCGGTGCGCAGCTCGTCGGGAAGCCGCAGATAGAAGCGCAGCAGACCGTTGGCGATGTCGGTGTTTTCGACCTTTTCCAAGGCGCGCACCATCGGCGCCAATTGCTCGGGTGGCGGTGGCGCCTGTTCGAGCGCCTCGAGCACCGCGTCCACCGGCGTGTCTTTGGGGTAGCGCGTGGCGAGCAGGAAGCCCCAGGTGCGTTGACTACCGGTTTGACCGAGCAAATGCGCGATGAGATCGGCGCGATGGTGCAAACAAGCCGGCAAGACGGATGCTTCTTGGTGGAAGTCGGCCACCAGGGCGAGCGCCTTCTTGTCGTCAGGGCTGGGGCCGAAAGCGAGCAGACAGCGTGCCGCGGTGATGCGGACGTTCTCTTGCTCGTGCTCGAGCAACCCGGTCAAACGCTCACGCAGCCCCTCGACCTCGCCGGGAACCCTCGGCAGTCCTTCGAGCACGTGAGCGAGCAAGCCGAGAGTGGTCTCGGTGTCGATCTCGTCGGCGAAACGGAGCCAGTGCAGGGCGAGAGCGCGGAAGGCGTTGGCGCCACCGATCCGCGCCAGAGCCTCGGCGGCCAGCGAGCCACACATGAAATCGGTGAGCATCGCCTTGAGATGCGGCACGGCGACCGGCGAACGCAGATTGCCGAGCGCTTGCACCGCCGCCATCTGGAGCCACGGGTCGGACTCGAGAAAGACGAGCAGGTCGGGAATCGCGCGCGCGTCACCGAGCTGACCGATGGCGACGATCGCTTCCTGGATGACGTTCGGATCCTCGTGATGCAGCACGCTCCGCAAGGGCTCGAGGGCGCGTGGATCACGCAGATAGGTGAGGATGATCACCGCTTGCAGAACGACGTCGGAGTCTTCGTCCTTGAGCAATTGCAAGGCCAGACCAAAGCCGCGATTGCCGCGCATCTTGAGCATCTCGACGCCAGCGTTACGCAGCACGTCGTCGGCGTCGGAGCGCAAATACTCCTTGAGACGTTCGTCGGGAAGCACGGCGGCGCCCATGCGGAGGGCGCGGCTACGAATACCCGGGCTCGGGTTGCGAATCAGGCGTTCGATGGCGTCGATCCGCGATTCGACGGGCATCGCGGGGAGACGGTCGAGCAGCTCGATGCACTCTTCCCAGGTGGTGGCGATGGGCTGGGGCGTTCCGGTCATCCTCTCTCCGGGCGTAATGGGCGTGCGTCAGGCGACGCGGTCGATGCTCTTGGCCTCGGCGTTGTCGATGTCGTCACCCACGGTGAAGACCTCGGCGACGCTCAATAGGCGGTCGGCTTCGCGAGACAAGTTCTCAGTATTACCCGATAACTGCTCGGCGGCGGCGAGATTTTGCTGGGCAATTTGCGCGATGCGTTCGACCGCCTTGACGACCAGGTCGCCACCCTGCTTCTGCTCGCGGCTGGCGTCGGCGACCTGCTGGGTCATCCGATTCATCACTTCGACCGCCTTCATCATGTCGCGGGCGCCGTTGGCCTGTTCCTTGGCGGCGGAGGCGAGCTGGCGGGTGACGTTCTGCATGTGGGTGGAGGTCGAGAGGATCTGCGCGGCGCCGCCGCTCTGCTCCTGGGAGGCGGCGTAGACCTCGCCCACCAGCTCGGAGGTTCGGGTCACCGACCCGACGATCTGGGACAGGATCTCCTGGGTGAGGTCGATGGCGTCGCTGGTGCTCTTCTGCACGTTGTCCACCACTTGGGCGATCTCCCGGGTGGAGGACACGGACCTCTCTGCGAGTCGCTTGACCTCCTCCGCCACCACCGCGAAGCCGCGGCCGGCGTCGCCGGCGTGGGCCGCCTCGATGGCGGCGTTGAGGGCCAGCAGGTTGGTCTGGTCGGCGATGTCCTCGATGATGCCGACGATCTTGCCGATGTCCTGGCTGGCGATGCCGATGGAGGCGATCTTGGTG
>JBCDBH010000298.1:0-7364 GCA_039184055.1 Acidobacteriota bacterium | reverse complement strand
GCACGACTCGCCGGAGCGTCGACCGCGACCGCGGCGACGACGTTTGCCGGACGCTACGTCTTCGATGCCATCGATCTCCGCGACGGCGCGGCCTTGTCGAGCGTCGATCCGATCGACGGTGGTGTTGTCACCCTGAGTGGCGATGTCGGTCTGCCTTCACCGCTCGAGGTCACCGATCTCACTGTCGTCGCGGGAGCCGTGCTCCGAACCACGGAAAGCGGTCCGTGGCTGATCACGGCGAGTGGAACCTTGACCTTGGCGGCCGGTGGCACCATCGATGTCGACGGCGGTGGGTACGTTGGAGGAAGCGGTTCCAGCTGGTCGCCGGGCGAGGCACCCGCTTGGGTGACGGCGGCGCCCTATAGCGCCGGTGGTAGCTATGGCGGTGTCGGTTCGAACGGCCACGAGTACGACAACGGGGTTGGCGACACCTACGACAGTGTCTACCAGCCGAGTCTCGGTGGTGCCGGTGGCTCGACGCGCTATGCCTCACATGTCGGGGGCACCGGTGGTGGCGCTCTGATCATCGACGCCGCGACCCTGGTGCTCGATGGCACCATCACGGCGCGTGGTGCATCCCGTAGCCCGATCGTCCATAGCTCGCAGAACCTCGCCAGCGGTGGTGCCGGTGGCGCGGTGAGCATCGTCGTCGGACACCTGAGCGGCACGGGTTCGATCGACGTGCGTGGTGGCGACTATCAGGGCAATCACAACACCAACCACGACGGTGCCGGTGGCGGTGGCCGTGTCGCCATCGACATGGCGACGGGTAGCTTCGACGTCACGACTCAGGTGCTGGCGAGCGGTGGTCGGGCGTGGAACAACGGCAGCGAGCTGCTCAAGGTGGCGGGTGCCGGTACGGTGCTGGTACGTCAGGGCGTCGAAACCTACGGCGCGCTCTATATGAACGCCGGCGTCACCGATGGCACGCCGGTACCGATGACGCCGTTGCCGTTGCTCGGCGGTGGTTCGGTGACGGCGGTGGAAGTCAGTGGTTCCGACCTGTGGGTGACCACGGTCGAGACGCTGCACCCACGCTGGCTCGGTGTCGTCATGACGCTCAGCGATGGTGGCGGCGTCGTGCTCGGTGATTTCCGCGTCGTCGAGCTCGACGGCGGCGGTCGAGCACGACTCGCCGGAGCGTCGACCGCGACCGCGGCGACGATGTTTACCGGACGTTACGTCTTCGATGCCATCGATCTCCGCGACGGCGCGGCCTTGTCGAGCGTCGATCCGCTCGACGGCGGTGCCGTCACCCTGAGTGGCGAGGCCGGTCTGCCTTCATCGCTCGACGCCACCAGCGTCACGGTGGCGAGCGGTGGCGTGGTGACCCCAGCGACCGGCGACACGATCGAGATCGATGCCTCGGGCACGGTGACCATCGAAAGCGGTGCGCGCATCGACGCGAGCGCGTTCGGCTACCCCGGGGGCTTCGGTAGCAGCTATGCCGACGGTATGGCTCCCAATTGGGTCAGTGCATCGCCGTACAGCGCGGGCGGTAGCCACGGTGGTGCCGGGAGCTCGGGTCACGAGCACCAGAATCCGGCTGGCGCCACCTACGACAGCGTGTATCGACCGAGTCTCGCCGGTGCGAGTGGTTCGACGCGTTATTCGGGCAATGAGGCGGGCAACGGTGGAGGCGTGATCGTCATCGAGGCGGCTTCGGTGGTGCTCCAGGGTGAGCTCTGGGCCCACGGTGGAACACGTGATCGGCGCACCTACGGCAATCACCACCTCGCCAGTGGCGGTGCCGGTGGCTCGATCCGTATCGTCGCTGGAACGCTCAGCGGCGCGGGTTTGATCGACGTCCGCGGTGGTGACTACCTATCGCACCATGCGTCTCAGCATGCCGGTGTCGGTGGCGGGGGTCGTGTCGCTCTCGAGGTCGATGACCTGAGCGCCTTCGATCTCACCACGCAGGTCGAGGCCCGTGGTGGCCGTGCCTGGAACAACAGCGATGTAGTGCTCAAGGCCGCCGGTCCGGGCACCGTCTACAGCCTCGAGAGCACCGATGTCTTCGGTCATCTACGAGTCGATGGTGGAGCGCCGGGAGTCACCGTGGTGACCACTCCGTTGCCCGTGCTCGGTAGCGGCACGGTCGGCACGATCGAGGTCGACGCGACCGACGCGCAGGATTTGTGGATCGAGCCTCAGGACGGCAGCGCGCTGTTCATCGGTGCACCGGGTGCTCGCATACGGATCGGTGGCGTCGACTACACCGTGCTCGAGGTCCGCGCGGATCGTCGCCGTGTCCTGCTCGATGGGGCCGCTGGCGTCGTCACGGTGGGCGCGAGCTACGAGGGCCTGTACGTCTTCGATTCGGTCACCGTCCGTGGTGACGCGACGCTTGAATTCTTCGATATTCGTTCCGTGACCACCTGGGTGGTCGAAAGCGGTAGCACGGTGGTGCCCGCTCCCTGATTGCTCTTGCGGAGATAGATCATGGTGAATCAGCCCTTCTTGGTACGGGCCCTGGTGTGGGCCGCGTCGTCGATCCTCAGCCTGGCGCCGCTCGCGGCGCAGCCGGTATTCGTCGACGTGCAGCCGCCCGACGGCACGGTGGTGGCCGCGGCTACGGTGACCTTGAGCGGTCAGGTGACGGGAGCGACCTCGTTGGTGATCGCTGGTCAGACGGTGACGCTGCAGCCGGACGGCAGCTTCAGCGAGGTTTTGTCGCTGTCGAGCGGGAGCAATGCCCTGATCTTGGTGGCGAGCGACGGTACCGACGACACCCAGATCACCCATGACATCGTGCGGGATCAGACCGCGCCCACTTTGACGGTGACGCAGCCCATCGGCGTGGTGAACACGAATCCCGTGACCGTCACCGGGACGGTGACGGATCCTCACCTCGCCACCGTGGTGGTGGAGGGGGGAGCGTCGGGGCCAGTGACCGCGACCGTCACCGGTGGTAGCTACGACGCATCGGTGCCGCTGGTGTCGGGTGCCCAGACCTTGACCGTGCGCGCCACCGATACGGTGGGCAACGAGAGCACCGTTGATCGAGCGGTGACCCTCGATACCCAAGCACCCACTGTGCAGATCACCGAAAACGGTGGTGTACTGGTCGACGGCACGGCGTTCAACCGCACGGTGACACCGATCATCACCAGCTCCGACGCCCATCCACAGAGTGTCGACATCACGCTGAATGGCGGTGTGTACGTCTCGGGTACGGCGATCACCGCCGAGGGCTCGTACAGCCTTCAGGTCACGGCGACGGACCAAGCCGGCAATCAAACCCAAGCGACACGGGCGTTCACGATCGACACCACGGCGCCGACTCTGGGAACGATCAGCCCATCGGATTACCACCTGCAATCCGCCGCGCAGGTGACGCTCAGCGGTAGCGCCAGCGGTGCCAACACGGTGTTGGTGGACAGCGTCGCGGTGAGCTTCGACGGCAGCGCGTGGACGGCGGGTCCGTACACCTTGAACGATGGCGAGACGCGGACCTTTTCGGTCGAAGCGCGTGATGCGGCGGGGAACGCGGTCAGCGTGCCACATCGGATCGAACGTGACGGCACGGCGCCGGCGATCACGGTGACCAGTCCGAGCACAGGCAGCGCGATCGATGTCACCACGATCACGGTGACCGGTACGGCGGTCGATCCTCATCTCGTTTCGGTGACGGTCGATGGTGTGACCGCCAATCTCGTCGGTGACACCTTTACCGCCACTTCCGTGGCCCTGCCGATCGAAGGCGCGAACGATCTGACGATTGTCGCCACCGACAGTGCCGGCAACAGCGACTCGGTGGTGCTCAGCCTGGTGCGTGACACCACCGCGCCTCAGATCGCGGTGACCGCCGACGGCGCGCCGCTGGTCGACGGCACGACCTTCGACGCGGTCGTTTCGCCGGTGATCGATGTCACCGACGCCACCGCCGTAACGGTCGATGCGACGCTGGATGGTGCTCCCTTCACCTCGGGGCAGACGGTGACCAGTGACGGTCAACACCAGCTTTCGGTGACCGCCACCGATGCCGCTGGCAATAGCGCCTCGACCCTGCTGATCTTCATCGTCGATGCCCTACCGCCTCAGATCGTGTCGGTGACGCCGCCGAGCGGCACCTTGCGTGGTCCGCCCGCCGAAGTCACGCTGACCGTGAGCACGGCCGGTGGCGCCACCGGGGTGACGGTGAACGGCCAAGCGGCGACGGCGCAAAACGCCACCGATTTTCTCGCCGGTCCGCTCACCTTCAGCGAAGGCAGCAACGTCTTTTCGATCGTGGTGACTGACGCTGGACAGAGCATCCAGGCGGATCACACGATCGTCTACGACAGCACCGTACCGGTGGTGACCATCACCGATCCGACGCCAGCCGAGGTGGTCGGCGCGACCACCGTCACCGTATCGGGCAGCGTTGCCGAGCCTCATCTCGATCGGGTGACCGTCGGTGGCGTGGTCGCGACGGTGACCGGCAATGCCTTTCTCGCTCTCGGCGTACCGCTGCCGTCAGAAGGCGACAATGTGATCACGGTGAGCGCCGAGGATCGGGCGGGCAACGTGGGCGACGCGACCGTGACCGTCGAACGGGACACGACGTCGCCGACCGTCGACATTACCGATCCGGCTCCAGGCAGCGTCACGCCCAACGATCCGCTTGCGGTGTCGGGCACGGTGAGTGACGCCAATCTCGATCGGGTGATCGTCGATGGCTCGCAGGCGACGGTCGATGGCGGTACGTGGAGCACACAGGTCGATCTCGAAGAGGGCATCAATACGCTGAGTGTCCGGGCGGTCGATCGACTCGGCAACGACACCGAAACCACCTTTAGCGTCACTCTCGATACCGAGGCACCCGATGTGCAGATCGACGTGCCGGTCGAGGGTTTGGTCACCCAGGCGGCCAGCGTCACGGTGAGCGGCACGGTGAGCGACGAGCCAGGGATCACGGTCAAGGTCGCCGGTCTCGACGCCACGGTCAACGCCGGTACGTTCACCGTCGCCGACGTGCCGCTGGTGGCGGGGGAGAACCGTCTCGTCGCGCGCGCCACCGATGCTCAGGGCAACCAGGGTGTGCACACGCGGATCGTGCAGCGGGACGATGGCGGGCCGACGTTTCTGTTCGCCGAACCGGCCTCGGGCGCCCTCGCGGTCCAGCCGTCATCGGTGTTCCGCTTGGTGTTCGATGAACCGCTCGCCGCTCCGGCAGCGGGAGCGTGGCGTCTCGAAACCGCCGGCGCGGTCGAGCTCGGTACCGGTGCGGTGGTCGAGGGTGATGCCCTGGTGATCACACCCGACGCCGCCTTGCCGTCGGAGACCGATCTCTCGCTGGTGCTCAGTGCCACGCTCACCGATCTCGCCGGCAATGCGCTGAGCAATCCTCAGACCTTGACCTACACCACCGCCGATGTCGGGGCGCCCGACGCACCGGTGGTCGCGCCGTTGCCGAGTCGTCTGTGCGCGGCGTCGGTCACCGTGACCGGCACCACCGAACCCGATGTGACGGTACGCGTGGTGGGCGGTCTGTCGGTCGCCGAGGTGCGTGCCGCGACCGGTAGCTACAGTCTCGATGTCGCTTTGGTGCCCGAGCAGCTCAATCGTCTCGGCATCACCGCCACGGACGTCTCGGGTAACCGTTCGCCAGAGACCGTGGTCGACGTGATCGCCGATTGCACCGCGCCCGAGGTCGCCGACAGCGATCGGACCGGCGATGTGATCACCGTGACCTTCAGTGAAGCGGTCGACGTGGCGAGCGTCACCGGCTCGGTGACCGTGTCGATCGGCACGGGCGCGGTGACTGGCACCGTCGTCACCAGCGGCGACACGGTGACTTTTACCGCCGACACCACGTTGCCCGCCGAAGGCGTGCGGCTCGAAGTCGCCGCCACGGTGAGTGACCTGGCGGGCAACCTGCTCGCCTATCCCTATAGCCGTCTATTCGACGATGGGTTGGGCGAGAGCTTCTTCGCCGGTACGGTGATCGACGACGCCACGGGTCGACCGCTCGCCGGGGCGCGGGTCACCGTCACCGCGACCGGTGGCGTGGCGCTTCCCGAGCCTCTGCCCGAGGTCACCACCACCGACGACGGTCGCTTTCTCATCGCCCTCGGTGCCGGTACGCACGACCTCACGATTGCACGGTCGGGCTACACCCCGGTGTTCCGGATCGTCACCACCCAGGTCGGTTTGGGTACCGACGTCTTCGATCCGCGTCTGACCCCGGCCGCCGACGTCGTGTCGATCGGCACGGCGGGTGGAGTGGTCGATGGTCGTCCGTTCGATAGCGCGAGCGCCGCGCCCGGGCTCGACATTCCCGCCGCCGCGCTCGGCGCTGACACCGACA
Organism: Acidobacteriota bacterium; assembly: GCA_039184055.1. Lineage (GTDB taxonomy): Bacteria > Acidobacteriota > Thermoanaerobaculia > Multivoradales > J023 > JBCDBH01. Next base: position 1,072 of record JBCDBH010000298.1, on the reverse strand, counting down.
TCGCCGTGACGGCGCTGGGTGAGCAGGCGCTTCCGGCGCTTCTGCCGTATGGCTGGAGCCCACGTGGCGCGGTGTGGATCGATACGGCCGACGCCAGTCTCGCCGTCGACGGCACTCTCACCGTTCCCGTTGACGCCCCGAACGGCAGTCTTCTGGTGCTCGCCCGGCTCGACCTCGCCACCTTGCAGTGGACCGCTCACGCCGACATCACGGTGAGCGCCGAGGTGGTCAGCGCGACGATCGATCGTCTGGGCGCCTGGGTGGTGGTCGAGCCCGACGCAGGAGCGACCGCGCCTCCGGCGGCGGTGCTCGGTCAGGTGCTCGGCTCGTCGACCCCACCCGTGGGTGACGAGGTGATCGCCGGCACGATCGTCTTCGATCCCGAGGTCGTGCTCGCTTCGCAGACCGCCAGGGTCACGGTGGGCTATACGCTGAGCACCGACGCGGCGGCGGGTGTGCCCCTCACGCTCGACATCGTCGAGACGCTCACCTTGCTCGATGGCTCGGTGCGTACCGAAGCGCCGTATCGTGCCGACCTGATCGTCTATCGAGCCGCATCGGGGCTGCATCGCTCGGTCTTTCGTCTCCAGCCGTCCGAAACCGCGCAGACCGTGCCGCTCGAGCTCGGTACCGAAGACGTCGTGGTCACCCTCTACGGTGACGAAGGCGTGCGGGGCGATGTGCTCGGTCCCGATGGTGGCGCGGTCACCAACGATCAAGGCGATACGGTGTCGATCCCGGTCGGGGCGCTCGCCGAGCCCACCGCGGTCGTGCTCCGACGCGTCAATGCCAGTGATTTGCCGATCGCCGTGCCGAGCACGGGTGCCACCGACGGCATCGTCGAGCTCGATCTCGGTGGTCGCACGCTAGCGGCGCCCGCCGACTTGTCCTTGTCGATGACCACGCCGCCAGTCGCCGGCGCGCAAGGGCTGTTGTTGGGTTTGGTCGAGGTCGACGGCGTGTGGCGCTGGCGACCGCTCGTATCGCTCACTGCCACCGCGACGGGTTGGAGCACCGACACGATCGATCCCCAAGACCTGGCCTGGCCGGGTGTCCGTGAGGGTGGGCAATT
>JBCDBH010000297.1:0-7370 GCA_039184055.1 Acidobacteriota bacterium | reverse complement strand
GGGGGTGGCGATCGCCCATCCGAACACCCTCGCCATGCTCGGTTGGGCGCGCGAGCACGAGACGGCGGCGTATCTGAACCGGACCTTCTTCGCCACCTCGATCAATTTCGACATCTCGATTTATGAGCTCTTCGCGCCGCTCATTACCGGTGGCGCGGTGATCGTCGGTGACGACGCCCTGGCGTTGATCGATCATCCCCACCGTGACCAGGTGACATTGATCAACACCGTACCCTCGGCGATGGCCGAGCTGGCGCGGATGGATGGGGTGCCACCGACAGTGCGGGTGGTCAACCTGGCCGGTGAGCCGCTCTATCGTCAGCTCGCCGAGGCGGTCTACGCCGCCGGTGAGATCGAAGGGCTCTACAACCTCTACGGTCCGTCCGAGGACACCACCTATTCGACCTTCACGCTCGTCCGGGCGGGCGTCGAGCACGGTGAGCCGACGATCGGTCGACCGCTCGCCGGGACCCGCGCTCACGTGCTCGACAAGCACCTGGCACCGACGCCGATCGGCGTCGGCGGCGAGCTCTATTTGGCCGGCGCCGGGGTGTCACGCGGTTATTTGGCGCGACCGTCGCTGACCGCCGAACGCTATGTGCCCGATCCGTTCGCAACCGAGCCTGGCAGCCGGCTCTATCGCACCGGCGATCGGGTGCGCTGGCGGCGTGACGGCGAGCTGCTCTTCGAAGGGCGGCTCGATCACCAGGTCAAGATCCGAGGTTTTCGTATCGAGCTCGGTGAGATCGAGGCGGTGCTTCTCGATCTGCCCGAGGTCTACGAAGCGGTGGTCATGCCACGTGGGCCGAAGCAGGAGCAACAGCTGGTCGCCTGGCTGGCGCGCAACGACGGCGGTGAGGAGTACGCCGCGATTCGCGGCGCGCTCGAGGAGCGTCTCCCCGGCTATATGGTGCCGGCGTCTTTTGTCGTGCTCGACGCCTTGCCCCGGCTGCCCAATGGCAAAGTCGACCGCAAGGCGCTTCCCGAGCCGTCGCGACAGATCGAGACGGTCGCCTATGTCGCGCCCCGCACCGCCAGTGAAGCGGCGGTGGCGAGCGCGGTCGGCGCGATTCTGGGTGTCGATACGGTCGGGGTGCATGACGATTTCTTTGCTCTCGGCGGTCATTCCTTGCTCGCCACCCGCCTGGTGTCGCGTCTCCGCGCCGAGCTCGAGGTCGAGCTGCCGTTGCGCCAAGTCTTCGCCACCTCGGATGTCGCCGGCTTGGCGGCGGCGGTCGATCAGGTGGCGGGACGTGTCGCCCTGCCACCGATCACTCATATCGAGCGCGCGCCCGGCGCCGATGGCACGGTCGAGCTGCCGCTGTCGTTCGCCCAGGAGCGTTTGTGGTTCCTGGCTCAGCTCGAACCCGACAGCCCGGCCTACAACATTCCAGCCCCGGTGCGTTTGCGTGGCGCGCTCGATGTCGAGGCGCTCGAATCGGCGTTGACCCGGGTGGTGGCGCGGCACGAAGCGTTGCGGACGGTCTTCCGCGCGGTTGACGAGACTCCGGTGCAGGTGGTGCTGCCGACCCTCACGGTACCGATCGAGCTCGTCGACGTGGAGTCGGACGAGGCGATGCTGGCGGCGCTCAAGCGGGCGGTCGGTACGCCCTTCGATCTCGGCACCGGGCCGCTGATTCGCGCCCATCTGTTCCGGCGTGCCGACGACGACCACGTGCTCGTGCTCAATGTGCACCACATCGTCTACGACGGATGGTCGGTGGGTATATTGGTGCGTGAGGTCACCACCTTTTTGGCCGGTCGGGGTGAAAGCCTGCCGGCGCTCGCGGTGCAATACGGCGATGTCGCGCTGTGGCAGCGTGAGCATCTGGCGCCGCTGGTCGAGGATCAGATGGCGTGGTGGCGTGAGCAGCTCGCCGGGATTCCGGTGCTCGAGCTGCCCACCGATCGCCCGCGTCCACCGGTGCAGACCTGGGCCGGCGATTCGATGCCGATGGCGCTGTCGGCCGCCGGGAGCACGGCGCTCGAAGCCTTGGCGCGTGAAGAAAGCACGACGCTCTTCATGGCCTTGCTCGGCGCCGCGTCGGCGCTGTTGTCGCGCTGGTCGGGACAGGACGATTTCGCTATCGGCTCGCCGATCGCCAACCGTACCCGCGCCGAAATGGAGCCGTTGATCGGCTTCTTCGTCAACACCCGGGTATTGCGAACCGACGTCAGCGGTGATCCGAGCTTTCGCGAGCTGCTGGCGCGGATGAAGCACACCACCCTCGACGCCTACGCGCATCAGGATGTGCCCTTCGAGCGGCTGGTGGCCGAGCTGGCGCCATCGCGTGACATGGCCTATCAACCGCTCTTCCAGGTCATGCTCACCCTGCAAAACTTGGGTGCGCCCGACGCCGGGGTGACGGCGACTTCCGAGATCGAACCCGAAACGAGCGGATCAGAAACGGATGCCGCGACCGATCACGGGGCGGTGAGCCTCGAGCCGGTTTCCGTACCGAGCACGACGGCGAAATTCGATCTGTCCTTGTCCTTTGCCGGTCATCCCGACGGGATCCGTGGCCAGGTCGAGTGGAATACCGATCTCTTCGATCGGCAGAGCATCGAGCGCTTCGCGTTGGCCTTCGATCGGCTCGTGCACGCCGCGACCGCTGAGCCCGATCTGCCGCTGTCGCGTCTACCGTGGCTCGAGGAGGAGGTTCGCGAGACGCGTCTGACCCCGCCTGTTGCGGTGACGCTGACCCCGCCGGCGACGATTCACGAGCGGGTCTTCGCCCACACCGTTCGTCGCGCTGACGCCATCGCGGTGAGCGATGCGACCGGTACGTGGACCTACGGCGAGCTCGTGGACCGGGCGCGTCGTTTGGCGAGCCGGCTGCGGGCTGTGGGTGTCGGCACCGAGACGCGGGTCGGTTTGTGTCTCGAACGTGGCGCTTCGATCACCGAGGCGATTTTGGGTGTGTTGGCGGCGGGTGGCGCCTACGTGCCGCTCGATCCGAGCGCGCCCGCCGAGCGTCTAGCCTTCATCCTCGCCGACGCTGAGATCGTCGTTTTGATCACCACCAGCGATCTCGACCTCGAGCTCGACTTCACCGGCACGACGATCGAGCTGGATACGCTCGACCCGTCAGCCGAGGTAGCAAACGCACCGGTCGTGGTGGATCCCGATCAGGTCGCCTACGTGATCTACACCTCGGGATCGACCGGGACACCCAAGGGCACCCCGGTGACGCATCGCAACGTCTTGCGTCTTTTCCAGACGGGTGAAGAGCATTTCGCTTTCGGTCCCGACGACGTATGGACGCTTTTCCATTCCTACGCCTTCGATTTTTCGGTGTGGGAGATCTGGGGTGCGTTGCTCTACGGTGGTCGTTTGGTGGTGGTGCCGTGGGCCACCAGTCGCGATCCGGAAGCCTTTCATCGTCTTCTGGTGGACGAACGGGTCACCGTGCTCAACCAGACCCCGTCGGCGTTTCGTCAATTGCTGACCACGATCGAGGTGCTCGACGCCGATCCCGACGTCTTGGCGCTCCGCGAAGTGATTTTCGGTGGCGAGGCGCTCGAGCTCGCCGCCCTACGACCGTGGTTCGATCGTTTCGGCGCGCGGGTGCGCATGGTGAATATGTACGGCATCACCGAGACGACCGTGCACGTCACCTTTCGGGCGGTGACGCCCGAGGATCTCGTGCGGAGTCATCTCAGCCCGATCGGTGAGGCGTTGTCGGATCTCGCCATCTACCTGCTCGATCGCGAACTGCAGCCGGCGTACGACGGCGCGGTGGGGGAGATCTGGGTGGCGGGTGACGGGCTGGCGCGTGGCTATCTCGGTCGACCGGCGCTCACCGCCGAGCGTTTCGTGCCCGATCCTTATTCCGGCGTGGCCGGCGCGCGGCTCTATCGCAGTGGCGATCTGGCGCGGTTTTCGGTCGACGGTGAGCTGGTCTATGTTGGTAGAGCGGATTTCCAGGTCAAGATCCGTGGTTTCCGGATCGAGCTCGGCGAGATCGAAGCATCGCTGAGCGCCCATGACGATGTCGATCAGGCGGCGGTCTTGGTGCGTGGCGACGAGGGCGACGAGCGTCTGGTGGCTTATCTGGTGCCGTCGACGCCTGGTGACGAGCCCGACGAAGCGGGTCCGGTCGACATCGCCGCCTTGCGCGCTCATCTCGCCGCCGCGTTGCCCGAGTACATGGTGCCGGCCGCTTTCCTGGTCATGCCGAGCTTTCCGCTCACCGTCAACGGCAAGCTCGATCGCAAGGCGCTACCCGAGCCCGGGGGCTTCGAGCGTGGCGAGGCGCGTTTTGTCGCGCCACGCACCGCGACCGAGATCTCGGTCGCCGCGGTCATGGCCGATGTGCTCGGGGTCGACCAGGTCGGCGTGCACGACGATTTCTTCGCGCTCGGTGGTCATTCGCTGCTCGCCACCCGCCTGGTGGCACGGCTGCGCGGCGAGCTCGATCTCGAATTGCCGCTTCGTCAGGTCTTCACGACCCCAGATGTCGCCGGCTTGGCGGCGGCGGTCGATCAGGCGTCGGGGCGGGTGGCGTTACCGCCGATTCGGCCGGTCGAGCGACGACCGGAAGCCGATGGCAGCGTGTTCCTACCGTTGTCGTTTGCCCAAGAGCGTTTGTGGTTCTTGGCTCAGCTCGAACCCGACAGCCCGGCCTACAACATTCCCGCCCCGGTGCGTCTGCGTGGCGCGCTCGACATCGACGCTCTGACCGCTGCGCTCAATATCGTCGTGAGCCGTCACGAAGCGTTGCGGACGGTGTTTCGCGAGCTCGACGGTACGCCTCGACAGGTGGTGTTACCCGAGCTCGCGATCACGATTCCGGTCACGGACATCACCGTGGAAGACGAGATCGATTCGGACGATCAGCTCCGGACCGCGCTCGTCACCGAGGCTTCGACACCGTTCGATCTCGAGCACGGGCCTCTGCTGCGCGCCCGGGTGTACCGCTTCGCCGCCGACGATCACGTGTTGATGCTCAACGTGCATCACATCGTCTACGACGGCTGGTCGGTCGGTCTGCTGGTGCGTGAGATCGTCGCCAGTCTCGCTGATCGTCCGGCGATGCTGCCGCCTTTGGCGGTGCAATACGGCGACGTCGCCGCTTGGCAGCACGAGCATTTGGCGCCACTGGTCGACGAGCAGGTGCAGTGGTGGCGTGAGCAGCTCGCCGGCGTACCGGTGCTCGAGCTCCCCACCGATCGACCTCGCCCGGCGATGCAGACCTGGGCCGGTGACTCCCTGCCGGTGATGCTTTCGAACGAGGCGACGACGAAGCTCGAGTCGCTCGTCCGTGAGGAAGGCGGAACGCTCTTCATGGCCCTGCTCGGCGCGGTGTCGGTGGTCTTGGCGCGCTGGTCGGGTCAGGTCGATTTCGCGGTGGGCGCGCCGATCGCCAACCGCACCCGAATCGAGATGGAGCCGCTGATCGGCTTCTTCGTCAACACCCTGGTGCTGCGGGCCGATCTCGACGGCGAACCGACCTTTCGGGAGCTGCTCGGACGCTGGAAGCACACCACCCTGGAGGCCTATGCGCACCAGGACGTGCCATTCGAGCGCCTGGTGGCCGAGCTGGCGCCGGCGCGCGACATGGCGCACGCGCCTCTCTTCCAGGTCATGCTGACCTTGCAGAACCTCGGGCAGCCGGGGCCTGGCTCGATCGGTGCCGAGATCGAAACCGACAGCGACGCCGACGGTGTGCGTCTCGAGCCGGTGACGCTCGAGAGCAAGACGGCGAAGTTCGATCTGTCGCTGTCGTTCAGCCGTCAACCCGACGGGCTGCGTGGCGCCATCGAATGGAATACCGATCTTTTCGATCGTGCCACGATCGAGCGACTGGGCGCCCACTTCGTCCATCTGGTCGAGGCGGCGGTCGAGCAGCCGGATCGGAAGGCGCGGCTCTTGCCTCTCGAGTCGATCGACAGCTATCGAGAACGGGTCGGGGTCACCACCGCCTACCCCCGTGATTCGAATATCGTCGAGCAATTCCGTGCCACGGTCGCCGCCCATCCGGACAGCATCGTCCTGGTGACCGACGAGGTCGAGCTACGGCGCGACGAGCTGGCGCGGCGCGCGTGTCGGGTGGCGCGTCGGCTGCACGCGATGGGAGTGGGTCCGGACACGCCGGTCGCCGTATTCACCGAGCGTTCGGTGGACATGGTGGTCGCCATGCTCGGCATTCTCGGCGCAGGCGGTTGCTACGTGCCTTTCGATCCCAACGATCCGGACGAGCGTCTGGCTTGGATCGCCGAGGACACGGGCATCCAGCTGGCGTTGGTGACCCCGGCGCTGGCCAGTCGCCTGCCGACGGCCGTCGAGGCGCTGGCGGTGGAGACGTTGTCGGTCGAGACGGACGCGGTCGAGGCGGGTTCGGACGATGCGAAGGACGACCCGTGGCCCGACGTCGAGATCCTGCCCGATTCGCTGTCCAATGTGATCTACACCTCGGGTTCGACCGGTCGCCCCAAGGGCGTGATGGTGAGCCATCGCAACGTCTTACGGCTCGTTCTCGAGGCCGATTACGCCGACCTCGGACCGGATGAGACCTTCGTCCAGCTGTCGTCACCGGCGTTCGACGTCACCACGCTCGAGGTATGGGCGCCGTTGCTCAGCGGCAGCCGTTTGGTGTTGCCACCACCGGGCGTCTTGGCGCTCGAAGAGATCGGCGCGCTGCTGGCGCGGCACCAGATCTCGACCCTATGGCTTACCGCCGGCCTTTTTCATCAGATGGTCGATCATCGTCTCGACGATCTTCGTGGCGTGCGTCAGCTGCTCGCCGGTGGCGAAGCCTTGTCGGTCCCCCACGTCGAACGGGTGCTCGCCGAGCTCGGCGAGACCACCATGATCAACGGCTACGGGCCGACCGAGAACACCACCTTCACCACCTGTCATCGCATGGTGCCCGGGAGCGAGCTCGATGCGGCGACGGTACCGATCGGTACGCCGATCGCCGATACCACCGTGCACGTGCTCGATGCCGACTTACGGCCGGTGCCGATCGGCGTGCCCGGTGAGCTGGTCACCGGTGGTGACGGCGTGGCGCGAGGATATCTGCGGCGACCGAGGCTGACCGCCACCGTCTTCATTCCCGATCCCTTCGCCACCACGCCCGGCGCCCGGCTCTATCGCACCGGTGATCGCGCCCGCTGGCGTGACGACGGCACGCTCGAATTCTTCGGCCGTATCGATCGCCAGATCAAGCTGCGTGGCTTCCGTATCGAGCCCGGGGAGATCGAGACGGCGCTGGTGAGTCATCCGGCGGTCCACACCGCGGTGGTGTTGGTGCGTGAGGATCAGCCGGGGGCTCCGTCGCCTCCCGCGCCGCTCCCAAACGTTGTGGAGGAACACGCCGTCCGAGGCGTCGAGCCAAGTGTTGCTGCAGCGCCGGCCTCTTCGTCGG
>JBCDBH010000296.1:0-7379 GCA_039184055.1 Acidobacteriota bacterium | reverse complement strand
TGCGATCCGACGAGAAGTAGATGCCTTTGCCGTCGCCACTGAAAGCCACGGCGCCGTAGCTCACCTTTTCGCCCTCCTCGAGAGACTCGAGCGGCTCGAGCTCCCCGGTCTCGAGATCGAGCAGATGAGGGTGGGACTCGTTGGCGGAAACGTACCGCACCACCAGAAGCCGGCGATCATCCGGCGACCACTCGCCGGGAAACCACACGCCCGGCTGCTCGAGAACCGGCGTCGGCTCACCGAGCTTGTCGACACGCTGAACGTGTAGATCCCAATCGCGACCGTTTCGCATCGTGGTGTAGTACACGAAGCGATCACCGGCGTTCGACCACAGAGCACCACCGTTTCGCGACGTGCCGTCGGTCACCATCTGGTGATTCGCGGTGGCGAGATCGTAGAAGAAGAGCTGGTAGAACTCGGAGCCCCCGACGTCTTTGCCAAAGATGAAGCCATTGACGTCCGGATTCGGGCTCACGGTCGTCGCGACGACCGGCTCACGGAAAAAGGTGATCTGGCGACGCGCCGCCATCGGCCCGCTGACGGTATGGAGCTGGCCGGTTTCACCAAAGCGGGTCGAAATCAACATCGACCCATCGGGCAACCAACCTTGAAATGTCGCGGTCCGCGTATTCTCGTATTGGCGGAGACGCTCACTCAGCTCGGGCGGGATCTCAGGGACCCCTTCGATGACGAGATTGCCTCGTTCGATTCGTTCGACTTCGGCCAACATGGGCGTGCTCAACACCGAGATCGCGAAAAGGACAAGAAAGAAAGGGAGTCGATGGGACATCGGAAAACAGTCTCCGTGGTCTGGGGGTTGAAGAATGATGAGCCGAACATGACACGAGCCTTTCAGCGTTGGTAGGCGACGCGACCACCGACGATCGTGTAGACGACCTCGGTCTCGAGGATCTCACCAGCCGGAATGGTCAGAATATCTTTGGATAGCACGGTGATGTCGGCGAGCTTACCCACCGTCAAGGTGCCCTTTTCCTGCTCTTCGAAAGCTGCCCAGGCAGCGTCACGCGTCATGGCGGCAAGCGCCTCGATTCGAGTCAGAGCTTGTTCGGGATAAAACGCCTCGCCATCGTTCATCTGACGGGTGACGGCGGCATGGAAATTGGGAATGGGATCGACATCTTCGACCGGTGCGTCGGTACCGCTGGCGAGCACGGCCCCACTGTCGACCAAGGCGCGCCACACGTACGCTCCTTCGTAGCTTCGCTGCTCGCCGAGCCGCTCGGGTACCCACGGGCCGTCCGAGGTGCAGTGAACCGGTTGCACCGAGGCGACGACACCGAGCTCGGCGAACCGTGAAATGTCATCGGGATGAAGGTGTTGCGCATGCTCGATCCGCCAGCGCAGATCGGCATCGGGCGCTTCGCTGTAGAACTCCGCGAAGACGTCGAGCGTCACGCGATTGGCCTTGTCACCGATCGCATGAACACAAAGCTGCACCTCGTGCTCGCGGGCGATCGCCGCGACTTCACGGAGGTCGTCGACCGGAACGATATTGAAACCCACATCGTCGGGTGCATCGGAATAGGGCTCGAGCAACCAGGCCCCACGCGATCCGAGGGCGCCGTCGAGCCAGCGTTTGATACCCCCGATCCGAACATTGTCGGTTTCTTCCTTGTCGAGATACTCCCCCAAGCGAGAGCGGAGCGTGTCGTTGTCATCCATTGCCATCACCCACAGACGAACGCCGAGATCGCCGTCTCGATCAGCGTCGCGTAACGCGTCGATCATCACGAAGGATGAGCCGGCGTCTTGAAACGATGTGATGCCCTTGGCCAGGCATTCTCGACTCGCCAAGCGGATCATCCGGCGGACCTCGGAACCCTCATCATCGCCCGCGCGCGCTTCGTTGATCAGTCCCTCGGCGGTCTCGCGCAGCAGCCCCGTCGGTTGACCGGCTGCGTCACGTAACAGATCACCACCCGGTGGATCGGCGGTCGACGCATCGATCCCGGCGCGACGCATCGCTTCCGCGTTGACGAAGACCGCGTGGCCACTCGCATGAGTCAAGACGACCGGATGTTCGGGGGACACCGCGGAAAGAGAGTCATGAACCGGAAAACCCTCGATCTCGGGCTGTGGTATCTCGTTCCATTTGTCCTGGTGCCAGCCCCGTCCACGGATCCATTGTCCAGGCTCGGCGTCCGCGGCGGCCGCCGCCACCATGTCGACGATGTCGTCCCAACTCGAAGCCGATCGCAAATCGAGCTGGATCATGCTGTCGCCGAGGCCGATGAAGTGGGCATGAGCCTCGATAAAACCGGGAATGGCCAAACCACGATCGAGCTCGATGACTTCGGTTTCGGGTCCCACCAGAGGCTCGATCGAAGCTCGACTACCGACCGCGACGATGATGCCGTCGCGAGCCGCCAGGGCTTCGGGAGTCAGATCAGACTCGTTGAAGGTGAAGATCGTTCCGCCCCAGATCACCAGATCGGCGGGGACAGTGGAATCAGACGTGGGGGTCGAGCAGGCGTTCATGATGACCATGGACATGGCGAGAAGTAGGCTTCCAAACACTCGAAACACGATCACTCCCTTAGTCGGCCTTTGGCGGTCGGCAACGGGCCAAAACGACAACCCGCAATCCAGCGCTCGACGCAGCCGACCTCCAAGCCGAGCAAGACGGCCGGATGCTATCAGCGATCCCGATCGAGTAAACTCACCGCGATGAAACAGTTTATCGATGCCCTCGATTCCGGTAATACGGCCGCCGTCAAACGCCAGCTCGAAACCGATCTCGAGCTCGCGGCGGGACGCGCGGACAATGTCTCGGTGATTGTGTACTCGGCCTATCGAGGTCTCGATGACATGGTCTCGATGTTGGTCGCGGCACGTCGAGCGATCGAGGCGCCGCTCGACCTCTGGGAGACGATCGTCGTCGGTGACCTCGAACGGGCCGACGAGCTGCTCACCGAGAATCCGGCCAGCGTAGATTCCACGGCCGAAGACGGATTCAGCCCGATCGGTCTCGCCGCTTTTTTCGGTCACGCGCCGATCGTCGAACGGTTGCTCGCGGTCGGAGCCGACGCGGCGCGCCCCTCCGACAATGCGATGCGTGTCGCCCCGCTGCACAGCGCAATCGCGCACCGCGATCGTGAGCGTTCACGAGCCTGCATCCGCCTTCTTCTGGATGCTGGCGTGCCGGTCAATATCGCCCAGGCCGGCGGCTGGACACCGCTTCATCAAGCCGCCGCCCAAGGCGACGAGACGGTCGTGGGCTGGCTGCTCGAGCGCGGGGCCGAGCCCGCCACGCAAGCTCACAACGGCCAGACCTCCGCGCAGCTCGCGGCGGAACGTGGCCATGAGGAAATCGCCGCGCGGCTATCACGCTGAGGCGGTCGCAACCGGCGAGTCACACGCATGACGAAACCACCACCAGAACCGGCTGATCCCGAAACGCGCCAACGCGGGACCATACTGATCGCCGACGATGGCGCTGACAATCGCGTCATTCTCGAACGACTCCTGCAATTGAGCCATTTCGACACTTTGGTCGCCGAGAACGGCGATGAAGCCGTCACGATGGCGAGCTCCCACCGTCCCGACCTCATCCTCATGGACCTCGCCATGCCGAAAACGGATGGCTGGGAAGCCACGCGTCGCATCAAAGCCGACGCCGCCTTGCGTCATATCCCGATCATCGCGGTGACGGGACATGTCACCGCCGACGAGATCGAGCGTGCGACTGAAGCCGGCTGTAGCGACGTCCTCGCCAAACCGATCGTCTACGAAGACTTGGTTCGAATCGTTCGAGAGAACCTGGTCACCTCACCCTGAGTCGGCAGTTTCGAAAATTGCCGCCGTAGGCGAGCGATGTTCGTAGGTCTCGAGTGCTCCGAAGGAGCACGGAAGACTGGTATGCTCGCGTTCGTGAGCACCGACAACCTCGCGGATGGCAAGTTGGATCTAGCGGCAGCCGGTATGGACCGGCTCGATGCCGATATCGACGAGGGATTCGATCCTCAACTCACCGAAGACGGGCAACAGGTCATCAACCTCGGTGATCTGTCGATCCTGCTGCCCAACGAAGTCTCGATCGCCGAGTGGTCGCTCGAAAAGGTCCGCTGGCAGAACCCGAGAATTCGCGCGTTTCTGGGTTGTATTCGGCTGCTGTCGGGGGTGCTCGAAAGCAACTACGCGATCCTCCACTGCTCACCCGATCGACTCCGCGAGATCTGGCGTCGTGTGCGTCACGTCGGTACCTTGATCCGTCGTGAGCTACGGCCGTTGTTGTCGGTACCATCGGTCATCCCGCAACTCGAAGCAGCCCGACTCACCGCCTCGGGAGCCCTCGAGCTACTCGATGAAAACGTGCTCCAGGAGCTCGATGGTTTCTCCGAAACCGTCGCCGAAGAGCATCTGATCGACGTTCGCAAGCTTCTCTGCGTGTCGATCGGTCAGCTGCACTCGTTTCTGCAGGATACGTTTGGCGAAGTCATGGCGGCGGATCCTCGCAGCATCCATGACGCCGACTACTTCCTATCGAAGCGCTTTCCGCAAGACATCGACGAGGCGGAATGGCTGCACGGCACCGTACAGCGTCTCGGTGATTACCTCGCCACGCTCGAACGGGAGCGGATGCACGACTTGGCGCCGCTGATCAATCGAATGAAACGCGCCCAGCGGGTACCCGAAGGACGCCCTTGGCAGGAAGCCACGGCCTTCTTGCACAAGCTCCTCGGTGGCTTGACACCCAAGCTCCGCGAGCTCTTGGCGCTACGCGGCATTCGCTTCTACGAGATGGAAATCCTCGATCGCTACACGACGGAGATCCCGACCAAATGCCGCCTCGTCATCGAGATGCACGACGCGGCACGCGAAGCGATCGATCGGATGCAGGCGACGGCGGGTGAGTCACGTACCGAACGAGATCAAAGCGTCCGTCACCTCACGCATTGTCATGCCGTGTTCAGCCGTCGCATGGCCACCGAATTGGGCATCATCGACGAGTATCTACGCGACCTGATTACCTTTGTGCCCGTCTGGCTCGAGGGAATCGAAAAACGGCGTGCGCTGCTTCTACGACGCGGTGGCGAGGAGTCGGCGGATCATCCCGAACCGACCGGCGAGGATCCCACGACCGTCGAAATCGCTCCCCCACCTGAATCGACATAGGCGTATCGGGCGAGATGCGCCTGGCTGGATGATCGTGCCGGAGGCGGGACTCGAACCCGCACGCGCGATGGCGGGAGATTTTAAGTCTCCTGCGTCTACCGATTCCGCCACTCCGGCGCATCCAATGAGTTTACGTCAGAACATCCCAGCATCGAGACACACCGCCTCGAAGCCCACCGAATACCGGTTGCTCGCCGACAAGCCAACGGTTACATGACCTGATACCGGAGCCGTGCTCGTGCCGATGGTGGCGGCGAATTGGATCTCGACCGTGCCGAACGATGGCAACGCTGGCGCCGGGGGTGGCAGTGCGAGATCGGCCACCTGGAGCGTAAACGCCACGTCTTCCGAGAAGATCTGTGACGAGAAGATCTCATCTCCAGCTTCGTTGTAAATCTTGTAGAAGGCTACGGCTTCACCGAGCGAGGGAGGCTGTTCGGTGTCGAGCCAGAAGGTGAGCTCGGTTCCCGCGTCGAACCCGCCGCCGTTGAAGAAACGCGCGCTGAGCGACTGACACAGCTCATTGTGAAAGCTCTGTGAGTCGATGTTGATCAACCGCTCACCAAAAGCGAAGTTGCCGGCACGATCGATCTGAAAATAGTCTCCCTGCAACGCGCTGGACATCGATGTGAACACGATGTACCCACGCGCGAAATTATCGGGGTCGCGCAGAAGATCTTCGACGAACCGAACGTTGACCGTGGTGGTCTGTTTGGGACCGAGTACGACCTCATCGCTACGTTGTGGCACCTGGCTGGCAGGTCGATCGACCTCGAAGTAATCGATCGTCACCGAGACCGTCTGGGTGCTCTCGTTGCGAATCGCGAAAAGGGTCGAGACGCCTTGACCATCGTTGTAGTCGACCTCGAAGAACGGCACGAGAAACCGACTGGCCGGCGCCTCGGCGCGTGGAGACACCGTTTGCGCCACAACTGGAGAGACCATGAAACCGATAACGAGTGCGGTGAGTACGAAGCGTCGCGACAGAATGGCGATCTCCTTCCCATTCATTGGGGTTCTCGTGACTGCCGTCCGAGTCGGCTTCGACTCGAAGCGCGTATCGGTTCGTGTGGTAACTCGATCCGTGCCCTCTCCGGCTTCATCCTGATTCTAGAATACGCTACTCCAGCATGCTAGAACCGCTCGACATACCCACCCACAACACCTGAGCGACGTCGTCGACCGCCCGATCGGACCTCGTTCGCCGTGCTACGATTTGCGCGGTTCTCATCTCTCCATGGGACCCTGTTTCCGTTCCCGACTCACTACATGCATGTCCGACAGGAGCTCCGATATGACTCGTCCCGCACGCGTCGCCATTACCGGTGCCGCCGGTTCGATTGGCTACTCCTTGATTTTCCGTATCGCGTCCGGCGAGATGCTCGGCGCCGACCAACCGGTCGACCTACACCTCCTCGAAATCCCCCCGGCACTCAAGGCACTCGAAGGTGTCGTGATGGAAATCCGGGATTGCGCCTTTCCACTCGTGAACAACATCGTCGCCACCGCCGACGCTGAAGAGGCGTTCGATGGCGCCGATTACGCACTGCTGGTCGGTGCGCGTCCGCGAGGCAAAGGCATGGAACGGAAAGATCTGCTCCAGGCGAACGCACAGATTTTCTCGGTACAAGGCAAGGCGCTCGACGCCAAAGCCGATCGTGGTGTGCGGGTACTCGTCGTGGGCAACCCGGCCAATACCAACGCCCTGATCGCGAGCGCCAATGCGCCGAGCCTCGATCGGCGTCAGTTTTCGGCCATGACTCGCCTGGATCACAATCGAGCCATCAGTCAGCTCGCCTCCCAAACCGGCGCTCACGTGACGGATATCAACCGCATGACGATTTGGGGCAACCACTCGGCCACGCAATACCCCGATCTTTCGCACTGCACGGTCGGCGGTGGCCCAGCGACCGACAAGGTCGAAACGGAATGGGTCCGCGACACCTTCATTCCCACGGTGCAAAAGCGTGGCGCCGCGATCATCGAAGCACGCGGTGCGTCGTCGGCGGCATCCGCGGCCTCGGCGGCGGTCGACCATATCCGGGACTGGGTGCACGGGAGCCCCGAGGGTGATTGGGTGAGTATGGCCGTGCCGAGCGACGGCAACCCCTACGGCATTCGCGACGGTGTCTTCTATTCGTTTCCGGTACGTTGCAAGGGCGGCGATTGGGAAATCGTCGAAGGCCTGTCGATCGACGAGTTCAGCCGCGAGCGGATGACCCTCACCGAGAACGAGCTCTTCG
>JBCDBH010000295.1:0-7427 GCA_039184055.1 Acidobacteriota bacterium | reverse complement strand
AGCATCTCGGCACGGGGAATCGGATCGAGCGACCACGCGGCGCGAAACTGCGGTGCCGCGCGATCGAGCCGATTGCGGGCCAGCGGGGCGCGCGCAAACGCATAGGCTGGCGCCGCCTCGCGACTCCCCATCGCCTCGAGCTCTTCGTACACCTCGACCGCTCGACTCGGAAAACCGAGTCGTTCGTAGGCCTGAGCGGCTTCGAGCAACAGCCCGTCGTGCACCACGTCGAGCGCGAAAAGACGTTCATAGGCCAAGCGCGCGTCGGCCGATTCGAGCCGCTCGAGATGCAGCCGCGCGGTCAGCAAATGAGCCAGCGGCAGCGACGAATCGGCCTCGGCGAGCGCTGCCTCGGCGGCCGCCACATCGAAACGCGCCAGGTGGTGCTGGGCACGCCACAACGCCGCGACCTCGCCCCGGACCGCCTCGGGAGCGGTGGTGTCACCGTCGTCGACCCGGGTCATCGCCTCACGCAGCTCACCGAGCGCCTCCAGTCGAATGGTCTCGATCGAAGCGTCGGACCCACCTTGCGTGTCCACGGTCAACCCGGGTACGAACTGACGCACCAGCACCGCGCCGACGATCACCGCCACCCCCAAGAGCACCGCGATGCGCTTCCGCGTCACCGCACCGACCAAGAGCAGCAGTAGACCCAACAACCCGAGCCCGTACGCCAGCCGCATGCTCGGATCGGCCATCAATCGATCGAGCCACGACGACGCGCCGGACGACGCACCAGTTGAAGAGGCCGCGGGCGACGTCGTATCGGAAGAAGATGTCGTGTCGGCCTCCTCGTCGACCTGGGTCAGATCGGTGGACGCCGCGGGCTCGGCGAGCACCCGGAGGCTGTGCAGCCGATAGCCGGCGCCCTCCTCCACCAGGTGCATGATCAAGGTTTCATCGATCCCGGAGGGATAGTCGATGGTGAAGATGGCGCGTCCGTCGACGATCTCCGCCGGCGTCCGCAAACGCCACACCGCGTCGACCGGGCTCGCCAACCGACCGGCAATCGCGGCGCGCGCGCCGTCGGAGCCCTCGGCGGCGAGCGGCGAATCGGTGGCCAGCTCGAACATCCACGCATCCACCCCACCGTCGAGATAACGTGCCGCCAACGCCACCGCCTGACGCTCGGCGGCGGTGAGCGGCCGCTCCCCGAGCGCCTGTAGCGACACGGCGCTCAACCCGAGCCACAGGAAAAGCACGGCCAGTCGGCACCCAAACCCGACCCGAGATGTCTGACGACGGTACATATGGACCTCCGATGCGGCTACGAGCTTCGATTCATGCTCCAGCTCTGGCCAAAAGACGCGGCAATTATAGAATTGCCCTTTGCTCCCGTTTGCACCATGAGACCGACATTCAACCGGGATTGAAGCCATGCGACACATTGCGCTCCGTCTTCTTTTGACTCTCCTCGTACCCGTCTCGCTTCTCGTCGTCGGCTGCTCGCAACCCGGCCCGGATCGCACCGCCGAGGACGAACCCCGGCCGCGGATGATGCGCCTGGCCAAAGACGCCGGCGCCTTGCTGATCGAGAACGAAGACGTGTGCTTCGAGATTCTCCGCAGCGCGGTGACCCGCGTGCCGGCGACGGCACCGACGCCGACCACGACCTGGAGAGAGGTTCAGGAGCGGCGGGAAGAAGAGCGCTACGTCGATGAGGTCGCCTTGACCAACCCCGTGCACGCCTACCTCTATCGTGACCGTCGCACCGAAATCGTCGCGTCGACCACGATGCTCGAAGAAATCGAGATTCTGCTCGACGCCCTCGACGATTCCGTGCCGATCGAATTGCTCGGCAATCTCGAGGCGATGTACGACATCGAAAACAGCCTCTGCTCCAAAGCCAATCCCAACGAAGTCATGTACCGGCGCGACGAGATCACCCGCGTCCTCTCCAACGCCGCGGTCGATCTCCCCAAGCTTCGTCGCGCCATCCGTCAGGCCACCAACCTGACCGTCGACGAACAAGAAGTCATCGTCGGCCGCTACCGCGATCCGATCCGTGAGGCCGTGACCGAGCTGGTGCGCAAAGATCCCGAGCTACGCTCCTTCGTCGTCGACCCCTTCGAGCCCGCGCTCTCCGCCGAGGAAATGGCCGAAAAACGCGAGATTCAAGAAGCCCGCCGCGCGCGTGAAGAAGATCGCCGTCGCGCCATGCGGGAAAAAGAAGCCGAGCTCAGGCGCGAGCTCGAAAAACGCCGTCGCGAAACCGCCAGCCGCGCCCCCGAGCGCGTCGGCCTGGTCGAGCCCACCAACGACGACCGAAAAGCCGGTGAATCCGCCCTCGGTCGCGCGCTCCGCCAGCAACAGGCCCCCGGCCCCTCCGCCGAAGCCGTCGCCCTCGAAGCCGAGCGTCAAGCGCGCAGAAACGAAGTCCTCGCCTGGCACAAGGGCTACATGGAATCCATCCTGCCCTTCAAGAAATCCCTGCAGCGCTTCTCCCTCGCCAAGGATATGAAAGGCAACCGTCGCACCCGCGCCTGCGCCCAGGCCAAAGCCGAAACCATCCACACCCTCAGCAACCCCAAAATCGTCGACTCACCCGATCCCCACATCAAAACCGCCCTCACCACCGCGCTCAGCCAATTCCGCGACTCCGCCTCCGCGTGTATCGAAGGCGACGAAGCCAAGATGCACGAGCTCTTCAACGCCGGTGAGAGAAGCCTGGGCGCCACCGCGCAACAGCTGGGAGCGTACGGGTTGCAGCCCTGATCGTCAGCTGCCTGATCACACGCCGACCGCGACGCCACCCCGATCCCGCGCTGGCGTCGCGCCAAATGCCCGGGTGTATTCGCGGCTGAATTGCGACGGGCTCTCGTAGCCCACCCGATAGGCGACTTCTTGCGCGGTGACCGTCTCGGCGCCGCGAATGAGACGGCGTGCTTCGAGCAGCCGCAGGCGTTTGTAGTACTGGATCGGCGTCATTCCGGTGACGTCCCTGAAGTGGCTGTGCAGCGACGAGGCGCTCATCCCGGCGACGTCGGCGAGGTCGTCGACCGTGACGGGCTGGGGAAAGGTGGTCTTCATATGACGCACCACTTCGGCAACCTGGTGGATGTGGCCATTGGGAAAGAGGAGCTGAGGTAGCTGCGTGCGAGCCAGCCAGTAGTAGAGCTCACGAGCGCGCAGGGGGTAGAGCGCCGGGATGGCCTCGGGCGTGTCGAGCAAGGCGAGAAGGTTGCCGAACGCCTGCGTGGTGTGATGATCGAGCTTGGAAACGTACAGACCCGTACACACGCCGCTCGAAGCGCGGGTAGACGTCTCGGAGCTCATTTCGAGCAACATCTTGCGATCGAGCCGCAGGTTGAGACCGATAAACGGCTGCTGCACCGAAGCCTCGATGACACGCCCGATGGCAGGCACCGCGATGCCGACAACGAGGTAATCACCCGGGTGGTAGTCGAGCTCGACATCCCCAACCGTGACGTCCTTGGCACCGCGAAGAGTCATACACACCGACACGTCGTAGACCGCATGAATCGGACCGGTGGGCTCGGTGGTCCGCATGAAGGCGAGATGGTCGATTTCGGTCTGGTAGACCAGACCATCGGTCGGCTTGCGCCGCAGGGTGTAACGATCGACGATATCGACAAGAGGTTGAAACTCGGCAAGCATGCGTCATTGTCTCGCGCTCGAACCCGTTTTACACCGCGCTTGGAGGAATAGGCAAGAATACGCTCTGATCTTGCACATTGCTCGCAGACTCGCGAGTTATCGTCTTCCTGGTCAACGGAAAACCAACCGATCACCCAGGAGATAACGATGTCCAACTCGAACAAGCTCGCTTTGATCACCGGTGCCAGCCGTGGCCTCGGTCGCAGCATGGCCCTCCACCTCGCCGACGCGGGTATCGACGTGCTCGGTACCTATTACAGCAAAGAAGCCGAAGCTCGAGAGGTCGTCGCCGAGGTCGAAAAACGCGGCGCGCGTGCCGCGATGCTACAGCTCGACGCCGGCAACGCTTCGTCCTTCGGCGACTTCGCCGCCTCGGTTAAACAGACTCTCGCCGACACCTTCGGTCGCACTGACTTCGACCACCTGGTCAACAACGCCGGCACCGGCATCCACGCCCCCTTCACCGAAACCACCGAAGACGGCTTCGACCTCATGGTCGCGCTCCACTACAAAGGCCCGTACTTCCTCACCCAGGCCCTGCTGCCGCTGATCGCCGACGGCGGCCGCATCCTCAACGTCTCCTCGGGGCTCACCCGCTTCTCCTTCCCCGGCTACTCCGCCTACGCCGCCGCCAAAGGCGCCATTGAAACGGCGACCACATACATGGCCCTCGAGCTCGCGCCCCGCAACATCACCGTCAACGTCATCGCCCCGGGCGCCATCGAAACCGACTTCGGTGGTGGCGCGGTGCGTGACAACGCCGAGCTCAACCAAATGATCGCCACCAACACCGCCCTCGGCCGCGTCGGCCTGCCCGACGACATCGGCGGGGCCGTCGCCGCCCTGCTCACCGACGGCCTCAACTGGGTCACCGGTCAGCGCATCGAGGCTTCGGGCGGGTTTGGTCTGTAGAACAATAGACGGATGCCAGCCAGCACCCACTATCCCAACTCATGGCTGTGGACGACACGTCGAGGCACGATCACGGCGTGGGTGATCCTGATGAGCCTGATCTCGTTCGCCTGGGCGATCAAATTCGGTGGCCTACGATCGTCCGGTCTGATGAGTCAGGAGTGGGTCAGGTGGGTGCTCGGCTGGGCGCCGAGCTTCGTCGTCGCCTTGGGATTGCCCTTTGCCTTTCCCGCGCTCGGCTGGCGACTCTCCCGTGAAGGGCCCTATCCTCCACTGCTCGCCGAATGTCGTTTTGTCGCCTTCGCGCTCACTCTCGGCGAGCTCAGCGATCTCCTGCTTCCTCAGGTTGGGAATTCGGCACGACAGTATTTTGCGCTGTCAGATCTGATCGCCATCCTCACAGGTGCGACCTGCGCCTACTACCTACCTCGCCTTCTCAATCGTAGGTAGTTGCTTTCTCCGGACCCTACGACTCCACCACCGCGATCAACGAGCTACTGAAAGGCCTCGGTAATTTTATTATTATTTCCCATGCATGATACACTTAATTTGTGAATATTCGCTTTTATATCGACCCTGAGATTGGCGAGCCGCACATCTACTCTCATGATGTGGATGAAGACGAGGTCGAAGAAGTGCTGCGGAATCCAGGAGATGACTTCCCAGGACGTCAAGATTCACGTATCGCGTTGGGACAAACGCATTCAGGGCGATACCTTCAGATAGTCTATGTACCCGATCCTGATCGGCAGGGTCTCTTTGTCGTAACTGCGTACGAACTTAGAGGCAAGCCGTTGGCGGCTTATCGCCGGAGGAGAAAGCGGAAAAAGACATGAAAAACCAAGACCAGTTCCCGCCAGGTTGGAACGGCCAGCGAGTTCGAGAGGTACTCGACTACTACGAGAGCCAGACCGATGAAGAAGCGGTGACCGAGCACGAGCAAGCGCTCTCGAGTCCTGAGCACACCCTCATGGAGATTCCAGTTGAGCTCTTACCGGTGGTCCGCCAGTTGATTGCGGAGCATCAACGGGAACAAGCGTCTGACCTAGACTGATCACCGTTCGACTCTGGCCCTGTTGGAGCACCTTCCGGTGATTTCTGAGATTAAGAATCCACGACCGCAATCAACGAGCTCCCAAACGGCCAAGGCAACCGCCCCCACGTCATCCGTTCCAACCGGCAAAGACTCAGCATCAGGTTGTTGACCGGCGCTGCGGGCACGCTCGGAAGGTCGGCCTTGCTTGGCGGCGATGTCAACGACTCGCGTAGCTTGACGACGAGCTTGGCGACGGCGAGCCAGTGGAAGATGTAGCGGCTGGTGACGACGCTCAGTCCAGCCGCGCTTGCGGCGGCGTGGAGGGTCTTCCGCGTGTAGCGACGCCGGTGGTGGTTGTAGTCGTCGTGGCGGGTCCAGAGGGTTTGAAGGGCGGGGACGGTGATGATGATCTGGCCGCCAGGGACAAGCAGCGATCTGGCGTGCCGGAGGGCGGCGATGTCGTCATCGAGGTGTTCGATGACATCGAAGAACGTGATCAAGCCGTAGCGATTGGCGGGCTGGAAGGTTTTGTCGAAGGGTTGGACATGAATGGTGCCGGCGGCGCGGCCCTGATCGGTGACGAGGGCGGGATCGACTTCGAGGCCTTCGGGCTCGCCGAATGCACGTAGCAGGTCGAAGCTGAGGCCGTCGCCACAGCCGACGTCGAGAATCGAGCCGAATCCGCCCTCGGGCGCCCTGCGACGCAGCAGGTCGGCGATGATTTCGGCGCGGGCGCGCCACCAGAAGTGACGACGGTAGAGGTCGGCGTAGCGTGCGCCGTAGGAGGCGTCCACGCCTAGGCCTCGGGGCCACGGGTGACGGTGCGCACGAGGTAGTGCGGTCGTCGTTTGACTTCTCGATAGATCCTGCCGACGTATTCGCCGACAACACCGAGAAAGAGCAGCTGCATGCCCGAGAGGAAGACGACGACGACCAGGGTCGCCGTGAAGCCGGGTACCTGTACGAGCCCGACCAATCGAGCGACGACGGCGTAGACGGTGTAGAGACTCGAGAGCACGATCGCCATCAAACCGAGTAAGAGCGCGCCACGCAGCGGCACGACGGAAAAGGCGAAGATGCCGTCGAAGGCGAGCTGAAGCAGCTTGCGGAGCGAGTATTTGGTTTCGCCGGCGGCGCGCGCGGCGCGTTCGACGTCGATGCCGATCTGACGAAAGCCGACCCAGGTTCGCAACCCGCGCAGGTAGCGATGACGCTCGGGCGAGCTTTTCATCGCATCGACCACCTGCCGCGAGAGCAAGGCAAAATCCCCCGCGTCGAGCGGCAACGACACATCCGACAGCGCACCGATCAGGCGGTAGAAAAGGAAATACGCCGCGCGAAGCAGCGGCGACTCTTTGCGCAACACCCGTCGGCCGTAGACCACGTCGTAGCCATCGCGCCAATGCTCGAGAAAACGCGGCAGCATCTCGGGTGGATCCTGCAGATCGCCATCGAGCACCAGCACCACGTCGCCGGTGGTGTGATCGAGCGCCGCGGTCAACGCGGTTTGATGACCGAAGTTGCGCGACAGCTCCACCACCACCAGCCGCGGATCCTCCCGCGCCGCCTCCCGCAGCATTTCAGCGGTGCGATCGCGACTGCCATCGTCGACCAGCACCACCTCGTGCGGGCCACCCGGCGTCGCATCCAGCACCGCCCCCACCCGCTCGAGCAAAGCGGGGACGACTTCTTCTTCATTGAAGACGGGAATGGCGAACGACACGCGGGGTGGGTTGGCGGTCATGGGAGCAAGTTTACTCAAGTGACCCGAACCGCACACTCGTGGGGGCTATCTAACGGTCGAGCACGTCGGTCTTTTCTTCCAATGTGGCCGAGCCACCCTCCCAGGTGAGACTGATCT
>JBCDBH010000294.1:0-7443 GCA_039184055.1 Acidobacteriota bacterium | reverse complement strand
GTTGGGATCGCTTCTTCAGCCGTCTGCCCTGAGCCGGCTCGCCGTGGGATAATCGGCCTCCACGCTTGTTTCGCAGCTCGGAGGCCCCATGAGACGGTTCTTCCCCATTATCGTGTTGATCGGGCTCGCGGTCGCGGCCTATGTCTTTCGTGATCCGCTGCTTCTGGTCGCGGTCGATACGCAGCAACCACGGGTGGTCGATGCGGTGCTCGCGCTGGGTGCCGACCCCACCGCGCGCGACAAAGACGGTGTCTCGGCGTTGATGCGCGCGATCGACCTCGGCAACGAAGAGATCATCGACATCCTGATCGCCGGTGGCGCGCAATACGAGACGATCATCATCAACGATGGTGGCGGCACCGCGTCGTCGTCGTCACCGGTCGCGGAAAGTCTGCAGCGGATCGAAGATCGCGGTTTGTCGGGTGAGAAATCCGGACAGGCCACCGACCCACGGCTGCAAGGGTTGACGAATATCGAAGCCAAGCAGGTGAGGGAAAGGCGGCTCGCCGCGCTCGAGCGCGAATGGGAGGCGTTCCTCGCCACAAGCCCCGATCCCGAGATCCAAAAGGCACGCTGGGAGGTGATCGACCGTCGTCGTCAAGAGATCGAGCAAGAGTACGACGACGCGATTCGTGGCGATGGGTGAGAACCCTGGTGGGATGCGGGATGGAGCCCGGAAGGAGGGAGCGCCCGATCGTGGTTCGTGATCAGGCGCCCAGAATCGAGAGCTGCCGATGAGTGGACACTCGATCGGCTACGTGCCCTCGGCAGCGTCGATAGACTCGACGCAGATCGCTCTTAGCCAGCCGGCTCGACCGGCGTCCGCACCTCGGTGTCGCTCCAGGAGAGCACCATGTGCACGCCGTCATCGACGGTCTCGAAGCTGATCGTGAACGGGTCGGCCGGCTCGTCGAGCTTGCTCACCTTGCCCTCGGCCACCGCGACGTCATCGGCGGTATCGAAGGTCGGCTTCCAACCACGACGACCGTCTTCGACATAGAGCACACCGGTGCCCCACATGCCGAGCTGGCTATTGAAGTGGATCGTCCAGCTGTCGGTGCCGGGCACGGTGAACACCGAGTAGGTGCCAGCCGGAAGGGTCTTGCCACCGACTTTGATGTCGCCGGTGGTGGTCAGCTCGGTAGCCTCGTTGGCACCGGTGCGCCACACCTTGCCAAACGGCACCAGGGCGTCGTCGCCCTCGCCGAAAACCTCACGACCGCGCACGTACGGACGGCTGTAGATCACGCTGACGTAGGTGCCGTTGTCGAGGGTGACACGGGCTTGGCCCATCGGGCTCTTGCGGCGGGTCGGGTGGAGGTCCTGAGCAAATAGATCCGTGGCGACCATGGCGGCGAGCGCGATCGCGATCACAGCCAGGACGGGAAGTCTGCGTTTCATCGTTATCTCCTCTAGCGGGTTGTCGAGTCCGCCATACGCGAAGGGAGCTCGCGATGGATTCGTAGCTCGAGTGGGACGCACGGCGAACACATGTCGCGCGACTTTATCCTCACCGGTAACTCATTTCACGACTCATGTACGATACGGCGCGTTCGAGCGGCTGGATTCGGATTCCAACTGAGAGACACCATGACGAAACACGACCATTTCGATACGCAGTTGATCCACACCGGAGAGCTTCGCCCTCGGGTGCACGGCGCGGTCAGTCTGCCGATTTATCAATCGGCGACCTTCGAAGGCGGTGGCGCGGGCGAGGGCTACCACGACATCCGCTATATCCGTCTCAACAACACGCCGAATCACGATGTGTTGCACGGCAAATTGGCGGCTCTCGAAGGCGGTGAAGCGGCGCTGGTGACGGCGAGCGGTATGGCGGCGATCACCACCGCGATGCTGAGCGTGCTCGTGCCGGGTGGCCATGTCCTGATCCAGGAGAGCCTCTACGGTGGCACGCTCGGATTCGTGCTCGACGATCTTCCGGCGTTCGGGATCGAGGTCGATTTCATCGACAGCCGTGATCCCGACAGTTGGGTGGCGCTGCGCAAAGCCAACACCCGGGCGATCTATGTCGAGGCGATGAGCAACCCGATGATGGAGATTCCCGATCTCGCCGCCGTCACGGCTTTCGCTCGTGAGCACGGTCTGGTCTCGATGATCGACGCGACCTTCGCTTCGCCGGTCAATTTCCGGCCGCTCGAGAACGGTTTCGATCTGGTGCTACACAGTGCGACCAAATATCTCAACGGTCATTCCGACATCGTCGCTGGCGTCATCGCGGGGGGCGTGGAACGGATCACGGCGATCCGTCATCGGCTCGACCATCTCGGTGGCAGTCTCGATCCCCATGCCTGCTTTCTCCTGCATCGTGGTCTGAAGACACTCGGTCTACGCGTCGAACGGCAGAACGACAACGCTCAGCGGATCGCCGAAGCGCTCGATCGTCACGATGCGGTCGAAGCGGTGCACTACCCGGGCCTCGCGCATCATCCCGACCACGCCACGGCGAAGCGTTACTTCGCCGGCTGTGGCGGGGTGCTGAGCTTTCGGCCAAAGGGTGGTGTCGAGCTCGCCGCGCGGGTCGTCGAGCAGGTGCGGCTCTTCGTGTCGGCGCCCAGTCTGGGTGGGGTCGAGAGTCTGATCACCCGACCGGTGACCACGTCCCATGCTGGAATCGAGCCGGCGATCCGTCGCCGGCTCGGCATCACCGATGACTTGATCCGCTTGGCGGTCGGTATCGAGCATGTCGACGACCTGATCGCCGATCTCGACCAGGCGCTCGCCAGCGCTAAGGAGGCGCGATGAGCGCCGCGTCGTCGTTTCGGGACGCTCTCGTCGGTGCTAGGGAGCGTGCCGACCGTGCGCTCGATCGCCTGCTTCCCGCCGCCACCGCGCCGCCGACCCGATTGCACGAAGCGATGCGGTACAGCATCTTCGCGGGCGGCAAACGGATTCGCCCGGCGCTCGTGCTGCTCACCGGTGAGGCCTTGAACGTTCCGGTGGAAGAGCTCGAGGTCGGTGCCGCGGTGGTCGAGATGATCCACACCTATTCCTTGATCCACGACGACTTGCCGGCTCTGGACAACGACGATCTGCGCCGTGGCAAGCCGACCCTGCATCGCGCGTTCGACGAAGCGACCGCGGTGCTGGCCGGTGACGCCCTGCTCACTCTCGGGTTGACGCTGCTCGCCAGTCAGCCGGTCAGCGTCCCGGCCGATCGTCGTCAACGGGCCGTCGCCTTGCTCGGCGCCGCGATCGGCTCGACCGGCATGATCGGTGGTCAGGTGGACGACCTCGCCGCCGAGAACGATTGGCCGACCGACAACGCGGCGGCGGGAGCCTTGCTCGAAGCGATCCATCGACGCAAGACCGGTGATCTGATCGCCGCCTGTCTCGGTATCGCCGGAATCTACGCCGGGGTCTCGGAGACGGTGCAAGCTCGTCTCGTCGGTCTCGGTCACGCGCTCGGTCTGATGTTTCAGATACGCGATGATATGATCGACGTAGAGGGAACGGCCGGGACGTTGGGCAAGACCGCCGGCAAAGACGCGGCGGTTCGCAAGCTCACCTATCCTGGCCTTTATGGTCTCACCGAAACCCGTCGGATGCTCGAACGGACGGCCGACGAAGCGCGGTCCGTCGCCGATGCCTTGCCGGCGGATGGTGAGTTTCTCGGTTCCTTGATCGATTATCTGACGACGCGGGACCGCTGAGCACGAGCCGATCATGTCGCGCCTTATGCGTCCCGCCGTATCGTCTTTTTTGATGCGTGGTGCCCGTGCGGCTCGATCATCTCCTCGTACAACAAGGCCATTTCCCCAGCCGCGAGCAAGCGCGTCGCGCGGTGATGGCGGGTGAGGTCGAGGTCGACGGCAAACGGGTCGACAAGGCCGGGACCGCGGTCGCCGCCGACGCGGCAGTGCGCTTGCTCGGCAAAGCCGAACCCTTCGTCTCACGCGCCGGGCGCAAATTGGATGCGGCGCTCGACCATTTCGCGATCGACGTCACTGATTTCATCTGTCTCGACGTCGGGGCATCGACCGGTGGTTTTACCGATTGTCTGCTCAAGCGGGGCGCGCGCCGGGTGGTGGCGCTCGATGTCGGGTATGGTCAGCTCGACTATTCCTTGCGTCGAGATCCTCGGGTCACCGTGATGGAGCGGGTCAATGCGCGTCATCTCGCCGCCGACGCTTTCGACACGGTTTTCGACATCATCACCATCGATGTCTCGTTCATTTCGCTCACCAAGGTGGTGCCACCCTTGCCAGCTCATCTCGCCCCCGACGGTCGTCTCGTCACGTTGATCAAGCCACAATTCGAAGCCGGTCGCGAGCTGGTCGGCAAGGGTGGAATCGTTCGTGACGAGGCGGTGCGCACGCGGGTGATCGACGAGCGAATCGCCGACCTCGAGGCCGTGGGATTACGTAGTCTGGGACGTTTCGATTCACCCGTGGCCGGTGTCGGGGGGAACCGCGAAGCCTTCGCGGTCTTCGTGTCATGAGCACGGCACCCCGCATTCGCTCGGTCGGCCTGGTGGTGCGCTATGAGAAGCCCAATGCGCTTCGGACCGCGATGGAGCTCACCGATTGGCTCGATCGCAAAGGCATCGAGGTCGCGATCGACACCGAGACGCAAGCGCGGTGCGACATCGATCGACCGGTCTTTCATGACGACGAAAGCTACGATCTGATCATCGTCCTCGGAGGCGATGGCACGCTCATGTCGGTGGCACGGTCGTCACGGTCGGGGATCCCGATTCTCGGTGTCAACCTCGGTACGCTCGGTTTTCTCACCGAGCTGCCCCGGCACAATCTCTACCCGTATCTGGCCCGGGTCCTGAACGGCCATTACGTGGTCGAAGAACGGCCGCTCTTCGAAGTGGCGGTGTTTCGTGGCGCCGAGACGCTTGCCGATCTGCGCGCGTTCAACGACGCGGTGATCTCGAAAAACGCCTTGGCACGCATCATCACCTTGACCGTGACCGTCGATGCACGGACCGTCGCGCGGGTGCGTGCCGACGGCTTGATCATCTCGACCCCGAGCGGCTCGACGGCGTACAACCTGTCGGCGGGTGGGCCGATCGTCGATCCACAGCTCCAGGTCGCGGTGATCACGCCGATCTGCGCGCACACGCTGTCGCTCCGACCGATCGTGGTGCCCGACAACGGGTCCATCGAGATCAGTGTCGACACGTCGGACGAAGAGGTGTTCTTGTCGGTCGACGGTCAGGAAGGGTGTCAGCTCGGCGCGGGTGATCGCGTGCGGATTCGTCGTAGCGTGCGACGGGTCAATCTGGTGCGGATCACCGGCGCCACCTTCTACGACAGCCTGCGCGAAAAGCTCAATTGGGGAGGTTGATGGCGTGCCCAGCTCGTCGTGGCTGCGCTGTCGCCGTTGGCTGATCCGCCCCTGCTCGTGGCTGCTGGTGATCGGCGCCGCGCTGGTGTTGGTGGCGGTGATCGTGCTCGATTCTCATCAGGTGCGCGCCGCCCTCGCCACCGAGCTCGAAACCCAGCTCAGCGCGGTGCTCGGCGCGACGGCGACGATCGAGCGCGTCGACTTTTCGATTCTGCCGCTCGAGGTCGAGATTTGGGGTCTCGATATCCACGGTGACGAAGCCTTGGGGATCCCACCGTTCGCGCGGATCCCCTATGTCCTGGTCGACGCCGAGCTGTCCGCTCTCGCCCGTCGTGAGCTGCGTCTGCAGCGACTACGGATCGAACGACCCGAGTTCGACATCACCTTCTTCGACGATGTCGACAATGTGCCGGGCTGGCGGCTCGATACCGAAGATCTCATCTTGGTGGTCGAGCGTCTCGAGATCGTCGACGCGCGGGTCGTGGTCGACGATCGACGAATCGCCTGGTCGGCGAGCGCCGATGCTCTACGCACCCAGCTCCATGCCCCCGATGCGCAGCGGCTCACCGGCAATCTGGCGGCGCAAAATCTAACTCTCCGTCTACCCGATGCGCGACCGATCGAGGTCGACGTGACGACCGACATGACGCTCGACGAGACGGGCCTGGCGCTCGATGCGACACGGGTCACCCGTCCAGGCGAAGTGGCGCTCGACGTCGATGCGCATTGCGTGTGGTGGCTCGAGCCACGGTGCGACGCCGACGTGGTCGGTGAGATCACCGGAGCTTCGTTGCGCCGGCTCGGCTACTTCGATGATCTCGATGGCACGATCGATGTCGAAGGTACGCTGGTCGTTCGACCCGATCGCGCGGGTTGGCGGGGTCAGGTGCGGGCCGCCACGATCGACATTCTCGGTGAGCGCTGGACGGCGGTGGAGGGGGTGAGCTTCGCCGATCGCGAGCACGCGCGAGTCGAGATCGAGCGAGCCCAATGGGTGAATGGCATCGTGGCGGGCTCGGTGGCCTGGCCGCTCGAGCCGGAATCGACCCGGCCGGTCGAGATCGATCTCGCCCTCACGGACGGCCGCGCCGAACTGCTGTTGGCGCGATTGATGACGCACGCCGACCCGGCGCGCTTCGACGATCCTGATGCAGCATCCGAGCTCGATCTCGCGAGTCGAGTCGATGGCCGTTTGACGTACAGCTTTCCGATGGACGAGCCCGCCGAGGGCGTGGGTGAGGGTGAGTTACAGCTGTGGCCGACGGAGGATGATGCATCCCTCGTCGACCTCGACGACGACGGTTCGATACGGCTCGAAGGCTCTGTGCCGTTCCGTCTCGATCGTGGTTGGGTCGAGACCCACACCGCGCGCCTCGCATCGGATACCCAGGGTGTGCTCGTCGATGGTCGCTGGCATCTCTTCGAGTCCCGCGGCCAGGTGAGATGGGAGATCGCCACCAGTGACCTCGGCGTGATCACCGCTCATGTGCCGATGCAGGATCTCGCCGAGACCACCTGGCTTCCGCGAACCGGTGGCGGTCGGATGGACGGTTCGTTGACCGTCGAGGGCGATCGCCATGTCGTCGAAACGAGCTTCGCTCTCGACGACGTACAAACATCGGTGATGGGCGTCGCGCGCTTGGAAGGCAAGGTGCGCTGGCGCGGTCGAGCTGACGGCGAGGGGCTGATCGAGCATCTCGACCTCAGGGCCGCCAATGATGACGGGGGGCGGCTCACCGTCGTCGGGCAGCTGCCGACGGGATGGAGCCAGGATCCGATCGGGACCGATCTCATGTTCACCATGAAGCGGTGGCCCGCCGCCGATGCCCGACCGTGGCTCGAGGTGCCGCTGCCGCTCGACGGCCTGGTCGATGGCGTGCTCGAAGTGACCCGAGACCGCGCGGGCGATCGAGGACAGATCGATGCGGTGATCGATGATGTCGAAATCGATCTCGGCGTCAGCGGGGTCTTGGCGGGTGATCGTTTGCGTACCCGTCTCGACTGGGCCAACGGCATCATGCGGGTCCGCGACGCCACGCTCGCCTTGCCGGCCGGTGAGATCACCCTCGGTGGCGCGATCGATTTCGGCGCGCGTCGTTTGGCTTTGGCGTGGACCGGCGACGATCT
>JBCDBH010000293.1:0-7480 GCA_039184055.1 Acidobacteriota bacterium | reverse complement strand
TCTTCACGGCGATCTCTTCCTTGTTGGAGACGAGGGTCACATCGAGGGTCGCGCCCATATCCATCGGTTGGAAATCGCGTTTCCGCGCCATGGCCTTGGCGTCTTCATAGCTCGTACCCGCCGCCTCGAAGATCCGGCTGGCGATATCGACATGCATCCAGCCTTGAACCGCCGAATGCGACGCCGCGGGATCCTCGCGAACGATATCCAACGTCACATCGTTGCCGTTGGCGATGACGCCCCAGGGATAGCTGGCCGGTTTGGTCTCGTGGATGACCAGAATACCCGTCGCGCCACGCCGCGCGGCTTCTTCGTATTTGTAGGTCCAACGGCCGTAGTAGGTCATCGCCTCACCACCGAAATCGCCCTCGCCGCCTTCGAAATCAGGGTCGTTGACGAGAGCCACGATCACCTTGCCCTTGACGTCGACATCCTTGAAATCGGACCAGTCGCGCTCCGGGGCGTGAGTTCCATAGCCGACGAACAACAAAGGCACGTCTTCGAGCTCGACCCGCGCCATGCCGTTGACGGGCGAGCGCACCGCGAGATCTTGATCCTGCACCATGGCAACGGATTCGCCACCGATCGTAATGGCGAGCTGAGGGGGCTCGGTCATGGTCGAGCGATTGAGGACCACGTCCTGCGTCCACGCCCGGGAACCGTCGGACCGTAAATCACCGCCCGGCTGCAATCCAACGCTGGCAAAGGCGCCAGAAAGGTAGGCGACCGTCTTGTCCTCGCCCGGCGTGCCCGGCGCGCGGCCTTCGAACCAATCATCCGACAACGTGCGGACATGGTGATCCATACGCTCGGCGGAAAAGTCCTGCGCAACGGCAGGGAGAGCGACGGCAAGCAGAAGGGCAATGGCTACAGCTAGCAAGCGGGTCATAGAGGTCTCCTGGAGATGGATCGCCACGACCCGAATGGGTCGGAAGGGTCGAAAAGCGTAGGCCGACTGAGTATACGTCGAACGAATCGTGCCGGTGAGGACAGTCCATGCGAGTGGCGTCACCGCAGCCGTAGCGTCGGCGCGGTACAATCGCCATACATTCGGAAAGGAGAATCACGCCATGAAGATCGCCGTCCTCGGTGCTCGCCTCGTGCTCGGTGTCAACTTCGTCGTCTTCGGTATTAACCCATGGCTACAGTTCTTGCCGCTGCCGGAGCTCAACGAACCAGCGACGGCTTTCTTCAGTTTCATGGCCACGAGCTACCTTCTAACCTTCGTCAAAATCACCGAAGTGGTTGGCGGCCTCCTGCTTCTCACCGGTCGCTTCGTGCCGCTCGCGCTCACCATCCTGGCGCCGATCGCGTTGAACATTCTCTTCTTTCACATCTTCCTCGATACGACCGGCCTCTTCGTGGCGATCTTCATCGTGGTGCTGGAACTGTTTCTGGCCTGGGCCTACCGCGACTCGTTCGCCGGCGTGCTGTCCATGAACGCCAAACCGAACGTCTGACTGATGCCCAGTCCAGACGACCTCGACAGTCTGCTCGCCACGCTCGACGCCAGGCTCGACGAGGCTTTCGAAACTCGGTTGCGCAACGCGCTGAGCGAGAAATCTCAGGCGTGGCTGATCGAGCAACTGACGCGCCATGTTTTGCGCGAGCGTCATCTGGCCGATACCCCACGACCCAAGCTGGCGCGTCATGGGCGCACGACTGAGCCCCTGGAGGCACGCCGCAGTCGAATCAAACGGATCGAACGCCTCCAGCTCGATGACGACAAGCTGCGTCAGATGCTTGAACGCTACCGTTCATTCGATCGCAAGACTCTCGAATCGGATGGACTCCTGCTCGCGCCGCCACACCTCGGCAAAGAGGCCTTGACCGCGCCATACCGCAGCGACAAGGGCGCGGCGCTCCTGCAGGAAGCCCATGACCTCTTCTACGCCCTGCTCTTTGGCACGCCGGAGCAGAGCGTACGTCTGCCGCGAACCCGTCGCGACTTCCTGACGGTGACGCTGCCGTCAAAGAAAGCTGCGCTTCTCGAACGCTTCATGCTCGCCGTCACCGAGACACCCGCCGCCGGCACCTGGCTCGATCCCGAGGGCGTGTCGGACGACATCGAGGCACGCAACACCCTGCTCCAGGTGGAATTCGGAGACAGCCACGACGAGCTGGTCTCCGATGGTCTGATCGCCACGCTGCGGCTGATCAACTACCTCGAGGTCAACGAAGAAATCCTCTATGCGCGTATCGAGCAGCTCGAGAAGTCGACCCTCGTCGGCTAGACATCGATCCCCTTAGAGACGGCTGGAGGACGGTAAGTGTCGGTCGTCTCGCTGTCGGTTCTGATTTTCCTTGGCGCGCTGTTAGCGGTCCCTGAGCTACCACCCGCAGCCGAGACTGGCCCTCTCATGGAGCGGCCCAGTGGTGCGCTCGCGTCGCTCACTAACGGTTGGACGAGCGAGCGGCGTCCCCTACCAAATCCTCGTGGATCTCTACATAGGCTTAGCCGAGATCTGAGATCATCTGTTGAAAAGGTTTTCGAGGTTCCGAGCACCATGGATCACACGCAACACGGTGAGAGGCTGGGCTTCTGGATCGTAGAGCACGAGGAAACGAAAACGGGCCACCACCGTAGGCTGGGACCGGTCAAGGGCTCTCGGTGGTAGCCGATTCTCGGGAATTCGGCGAGTTGTTCGAATGCTTCGACGAAGCGTTCGAGAACATGTTCCGCGCGATCTCTTCCAGAGCTTCTGGCAATGAAGAGCAGGATGTCCTCGAGCTCGCCTTCCGCCGTCTCGGTGAGTACGTAACCACCCATCAGGTGCGGGATCGAAGCGTGGTTCGCAACCGCGCCATGGCAGTCGGTCCGTCTGTGACTCGCCCAGCCTTGACGTCATCGAGCGCGGTTTCGACCAAGCCCTGAAAGTGCACACGCGTGCGCTCCTTGAGCTCCTCAGGGAGCAGCGCGAGCTCCTCTTCAGTCAGATCCTCGTAGATCCACTTTTCGAGGAGACGTCGGTGCTCGGCTTCTTCGAGTAGACGAAGTCCTTCGCGTAAAACCTCGCTGGCGGTGCGATAGCGGCCCGAGTCGACCTGAGCACGGACAAAGCGCTGTTGAGTCGCAGACAACGAGACGTTCATGGTTTGTCTTTGCGCCATCGATCGACATTCGCATGCCCTTCAGACTGTGTCAAATATTGCCACGGTCAGATGTGGCTCGGAACGTTGACGTTGTAGGCGACCAGCATGCCCTCGATCGGCTCGAACTCTGGGTCACTACTTACACACCTCGTAGAGCTTGACGACCTGTCGGTTCTCTCCTTGAACCTCGATGCTCATCTCGGTGCGCATCTTCCAGCTGCTAGGCGGTGATAGCCTAAACATCCCCACATGAGCCAAGAACAGCTCGGAATCATGGAACATCCATCCGGCTCCAGCCGACGACCCGGGTGAGGCCCGAACGATCCTGCTCACGGGTGATTTCGGTAGCGCCACCGACCCGCCGACGCGTGTCGAGATCGTCGGCAATCTGCTGTCCAAGGACCATCAGCTGAATTTTCTGGGCACCGAAGTCGCGGTCATCCCTCTCGAGCAAGGTCCCACCTTGAGCCTGGCGGAGGTGGTCCCCAAAAATGAGTGAGATCTCGAAAAATTGGCCACGACGCTACCGTTTGGAGGTGGCAACGGATGTCCAGAGGACACGGTGCAGGTTGTTCGAGCCGTGTGGGCCGGTGGCATCACCAAGCCGGGTGGTGACGAGATCGATGATCTCGAGCGAGTCGAGTATCGAGTGACCGTGCGCGGAGCCGATGGCGAGTACAGCGACGTCATTCCTTTCGCCATCGGAGATCTCGGTGACGGAGACAACAACCACGAGCTGTGTCTGGACCGGGACGGCGAGCCGGTAATAGTGTTTTTCCCGGCTGGCGTCATGACTGATCCAGCCGAAGATCTCAATCCGGACACGCGAATCGCGATCACTCGATGATTCGACTGACGATTGTGGACTATGCTCCACGCAGGAGGAGCTCAATGAAACGACGTACCGCGTGGGGTCTCGCCGCGATCGTGGCCATCGCTTTGCTGGCCGGTTACCAAACGACAGAAGCGACAGACCAGAAAGGACAGACGAACATGGGCATTCACTACGTTGAGATTGTGACCAAAGACGTGGAGGCGCAGATTGCGGCCATGGAAAAGGGTCAAGTGCTGTCGTTCGGCGAGCCGGTGGCCGATCTTGGACTGGCACGGGTCGCGGAGACTCCGAGCGGCAGCCTGGTCGGTGTACGGGCGCCGCTCGCCGAGCATGAAGCGCCGATCGTCCGGACCTACTTCGAAGTAGAGAACATTGCGAAAGCCATCGAGGAAGCCAAAGCCACTGGCGCGATGGTGGCGTATCCGCCTACCCAACAGGGCGACACCGGCACCTGGGCGATCTATATTCTCGGCGATGCTCAAATCGGTTTGTGGCAAAAGTAGGTCGCCAGTACGCACATGACGATTGACCGACGAGGCCTGTTGGGTGGCATGACGGGAGCGGCGCTGCTCGCGCCGTTCCTCACGCTCGAGCGCGCCATGGCGCAAGCCGTCGCCCAAGGTTCCGCCGCTGGCGATCCCGCGCCGAGCACGCAGGAGGCGACGGCCGCGCGCCATGACGAGCTGATGAAGCAGCTGTTCGGTGAGAACCTGGTTGGGGACGAGCACGTGGCGATGCTCCTCTACCCTCAATTCACCGCCCTCGACCTCGTCGGTCCGCACTATTTCTTCGCCTGTATGTTCGGCGCAACGGTCCACCTGGTCACCACCGAGTCGGACCTCGCGCCGGTCCCTTCCGACCTCGGTCTCGCCATTGCGCCGACCGTGCGGCTCGAGGATGTTCCCCGCGATCTCGACGTGCTCTTTGTACCCGGAGGAACACGGGGCACGCTCGACGTCATGCGCGACGAAAAAAAGATGGCCTGGATCGAGGATCGCGCCGCGCGGGCCCGCTATGTCACGAGCGTCTGCACCGGCTCGATGATCCTCGGACGCGCCGGGCTGCTCGCGGGCAAACGAGCCACCTCGCACTGGGCGACCTTTCCCGTGCTCGAGGATTTCGGAGCGATCCCCGTCGACAAGCGCGTCGTCCGAGACGGCAACCTGCTGACGGCCGCGGGCGTCTCCGCGGGTCTGGACTTCGCCATCGCGCTGGTCGAGCTGCTACGTGGACGCAACTACGCCGAAGCGCTCGTCCTCCAGGCGGAATATGCACCCGAGCCACCGATCGAAGCTGGCACGCTCGCCGACGCGTCGCCGCTCACCGGCGAGATGATGCAGACGATGTTCGCATCCGTGCAGTCCGAATTCCGCAGCCTCGCGAGCCGGTAGGCCGCTAGGAAAGAGTGAAGATGACGAGAGATTCTCATTTCGTCGCGCTCGAGAAAATGTATCTCGCCGCGCCGATCAACGAGCTCTATCGCCCGACCATCGAAGTACTCGAAGCGGAAGCCAGGATCGAGATGGACGTGTCAGAGAGACACTTTCATTCCGCCGGCGCCGTCCATGGCTCGGTTTACTTCAAGATGCTCGACGACGCGGCCTTCTTCGCCGCCAACTCCCTCGAGCGAGACGTCTTCGTTTTGACCACGTCGTTTACGACCTATCTCACCAAACCGATCTCGTCGGGAATCATGCGTGCGGTCGGACGCGTGGTGAATCAGAATCGATCACAGCTCATCGCCGAAGCCGTCGTATATGACTCCGAGGGCAACGAGATCGGTCGCGGCAATGGGATTTTCGTGCGTAGCAAAATGCCGCTGCGTGGCGCCAAGGGTTACGACACTTAAGAAAGGCCGCGCCCCTTTCAGGACGCGGCCTCGCTTCTCCCTCTCACACCAAAACCAACCTTACATCACGGACAGGCCACCGGCTCGTCGACGACGCATCGCACCCGATCGCCACCCCGCTGCCAGCGGAAGGTCAGCTTGTGGAAGTCGCGACCTTCGAAGACCGGGATGTAGAGCTCGGTGCGTCCGAAGGGACCTTTGCGGTCGTAGCGTAGGCCGACGCCACCGACGGTGGAGATGCTGTTGCCCTGGCTGGGGGCCGGCGCAGTGAGGGATTGAGTGGTGTTGGCACCGTAGATGTCGTTGATATCGAAGACCACGGCGGAGCGATATTCCCAGTTGTCAGGGTGTTGGCTACGCGGCCGTAGGACCCACACTTTGGAGGCTTCGTCACCACCGACGACGATCCACGGTTTGCGGCGGCCCTCCATCCAGCGCACGGGATAAAAGGCGTTGGCCCGGCCAGGCGCGAGACGACCGGGACCCATGGTCGGCTCGGGAAAGGTCGGGTTGGGACGGATGTTGTCTTTGATCACGTGGATGGTCCAGTCGCTGGCGAAGATGTCGCCGGACGGCGGTTGGGCGACGAAGACCCGGCCAGGAATGGCGTCGTCGGTGACCGCGAAGCAGCCGTCACCCTGGTGGTTGGTGGCCAGAACCTCCGCATGACCATCGTTGTTGAGGTCGACGATTTCGATTTCGAAGGGTCGTCCCTGGTCGGTGACGATGTCTTTCGAGCGCGCTGGGTTGGTGAAGACGTCGACGTCGGCCCAGGTCTGACCGACCGGGGCGCCGTAGATGGTGATCAGCTCACCGGTGAAGAAATGGGTGCCGATGATCTCGGGCACGCCGTCGCCTTCGAAGTCGTGGAGATCGAGGTGGATCTCGGCGCCAAAGGGGTCGCTCGGAAAGGCGACGAGCAGATGCTCGGTCCATTCGACCGCCGGGTCGATGGCGACACCGGGGTTTTCGAACCACACCACTTCACCGAGCGGCGGCGCGCACACGCCACCGGCGACTTTGAAGCTGGCGCGCACGGTGACGAGGTCGTCGAGACCGTCGCCGTCCATGTCGAACCAACGCGCCTGGTGGTAAAAGTACGGCGCGTTGTTCGGATCACGTGGGAAGGCGCACGGAGCGCCGATGATCCGAGTCGTTTGGTCGACGATGTATTCGGTACGCGCCGGATCGTCGACGTCGATCACGGTCAGTCGACCCGGAAAGGGCGTGGTGTGAAAGCCACCGGGCACGACCACGGCTTGAAACGGCAGCACGCCGGTGGGCACGCGGGTGACGCTATTGGGCCACACGGTTTGCGGTGGACCACCGCCTAGATCGGTGAGCCGCTCGACGTCGGTCGCCGGATCGAAGCTCGCGGCATCGAGATCACCGATCCCGGGGATCCGCGCCACGAGATCATCGGCGAAGAAGCCGATCGTGGTGACGCCGGTCGGATCCTTGATCGAGTTGAAAAAGCTCGAAAACACCAGATCGTCACGCGTGTCACCGGCGACGTCGTAGGTGGCGATGGAGCTGAAAGCCGGGTTGAAATCGAGCGGACCGAGCACGCCGTCGCGCCACAGCGGTGGACAAAAACCGCCATCGGCCATCGCCGGAACAGCAAGCACCGTACTCAGTACAAACACACCAAGAACACACAGTCTCTTCGACATGGACACCTCCTCGTTTTTGGACACGATTGC
>JBCDBH010000292.1:0-7620 GCA_039184055.1 Acidobacteriota bacterium | reverse complement strand
GTCATCGTCGCCTGCGAACCTCCCCGCGCCATCTCCGCCCAAAACGTCCTCGCCGCCACCATCACCGAAATCCGCCCCAGCACCGGCATCTGCCTCCTCCTAGCCAAACTCGCCGACGACATCCCCACCCTAAGCATCGAGCTCACCCCCAACACCCTAGAAAGACTCGACCTAGCCGAAGGCAAAACCGTCCACCTCATCTTCAAAGCCACCGGCATCGTCGTCTACGGCGGAGAAGGCACACCCACCAACGCCAACACCAAAACACCCACCTCCGTAACAGCGTCGACCTAGAAAACCACCAGGCACACCGAAGAGGTCCGTTCCCTTGCCGCCCTGTACAAAGACATACCGGCCAAAGTGGGAGACGGGGCTCGCGATTTCGCGCGCAGCTGACACGGACGGCCATGGTCCAAACCTGGCAAGAGCTTTCGAAGGCGAACCAAGCAAACTCGAAAGGCGACGAGGGCAAAGCAAGCCAGGCTGGTCTGTAGCCCCAAGGATCTCTCAGAAACCCCAACGTGATCGAAGACGGATTTCGTCAGTCAATCCGCGAAGCGGACCGTCCTTTGCCTTTCAGTGTCAGTCGAGCACGAAAACGCGAACCCGTCTCAATCGCCAAAGCGGAGCGAAAGCAGCCTCAGGTTCTTTGTATCCCAGACGCAGTCCAGTCACTACGCTCCTTCGGAGCGTAACGTGACCTACGAAAATAGCCCGGAGGCTATTTTCGTTACGCCCGTCTCAATCGCCAAAGCGGAGCGAGAATGGCCGCAGTCCTCTGAGAAACCAACTCAACGACTAACAAACCGCCGAGCAAAATAACTCAAAACCATATCCGCCCCAGCCCGCCGAATAGCCGTAAGCGACTCCATCATAAGCGCATCCACATCCATCCAAGCCCGCTCCCCAGCCGCCATGATCATCGAATACTCCCCACTCACCTGATAAGCCGCCACCGGCACGTCCACAACCTCCCGCACCCGCCGAATCACATCCAAATAAGGCAGCGCCGGCTTCACCATCACCACATCCGCGCCTTCCTCGACATCCAGCAACACCTCCCGCAAAGCCTCACGAGCATTCGCCGGATCCATCTGATATGTCTTCTTATCGCCCCCAC
Organism: Acidobacteriota bacterium; assembly: GCA_039184055.1. GTDB lineage: Bacteria > Acidobacteriota > Thermoanaerobaculia > Multivoradales > J023 > JBCDBH01. The sequence continues at coordinate 6,500 of JBCDBH010000292.1, read as the reverse complement.
GCGGCGCCGAATCGAGCGCATCGCGAAACGGCCCGTAAAACGACGACGCATACTTCGCCGAATAGGCGAGAATCCCCACGTCCGTCATGCCTGCCATATCCAGACTGTCGCGGATCACCCCGACGCGACCATCCATCATGTCCGAAGGCGCCACCCAATCCGCGCCCGCCTTGGCTTGCGACACCGCCATCGCGGCGAGAATCTCCAGCGTCGGATCGTTCTTGATCTCACCGTTTGCCACCAGCCCATCGTGCCCGTCGCTTGAATACGGATCCATCGCCACATCTGTGATCACCAAAAGCTCGGGCAACGCGTCCTTGAGCGTTTTGACAGTGCGTTGCAGCAGACCGTCGGGATTCGTCGACTCGGTGGCGATCCGGTCCTTGATGCTGTCGGGAAGAGCCGGAAAGAGCGCCACGGCGGGAATGCCATGACCATGCAGAAAACGCGCCTCGTCCAGCAAAAGATCGATCGACAACCGGTCGATTCCCGGCATCGAGACGATCGGCTCACGCACGCCGTCGCCGCCGACGACAAAAAGCGGCGCGATCAGATGGGAGACATCGAGGGCCGTTTCTCGTACCAAACCACGGATCGCGGCGGTACGACGGTTGCGACGAGGGCGAATCGGCAGATCGTGGGGAACGTCCATTTGCTCCATAGAGTCGTACTGTAGCAAGGGCCGACCTTCAGTCCGCGGAACCTGATCACGACATGAGCACGATCATCACGAGAGCCGAGCATCCATGACCACCTCAGCGTCCACAGCCACCATGCCGATCGTCCACGATACGAGCGGTCGTCCACTCAGCCGACCGTTTCGGCTCTACCTATGGTGTGAGCTGATCGGTCTCTTCTTCTTCGTCCCGCTATCGCTCTATTGGGTACGCGACTACATTCCAGGTCTGCTGATCCCGACCCTCGTCGGCATGGGCGTCGTCTGCATGGTGTATTTATGGCGTTCCAAGGGCTTCCGCACCCGTTCGCTCTTCGAGCTGTCAGCGGTCCGTGAGCAGCTGCCGATGATCATGCGTCATCTCCTGATCGGCGTGCCGCTGGTCAGCCTGCTCACGTGGGTCTTCCTACCCGAGCGTTTTCTCGCCTTCATGCTCGAGCGTCCACAGCTGTGGATCATGGTGATGGTGCTCTACCCGGTGTTCTCGGTCTATCCCCAAGAGCTCGTCTACCGGGCCTTCTTCTTTCATCGCTACGAGCGACTCTTCGTCGCCCGTCCGTGGCTGATGATCGGTATCAACGGCCTCGCCTTCGGCGTCGCGCACATCTTTTTCGGCAATTGGGTCGCGCCGGTGATGACGGCGATCGGCGGGGTGATCTTCGCCCACACGTACTACCGGTCGCGCTCGCTCCTGCCGGTGGTGATCGAGCACGGGATCTGGGGCGATTTCATCTTCACCATCGGTCTCGGATGGTTTTTCTACAGCGGTTCGATCTCGTGATTCACACGGCTTGATTGGTGGCCTGGCGCAGCATGTGATCGGCCAGGGTGATGGCGACCATCGCCTCGGCCATCGGTACGAAGCGGGGGAGCAGACAAGGGTCGTGTCGGCCTTTGACGGTGATGGTGGTGGGCTCGCCGTCGCGGGTGATGGTGTCTTGCTCTTGGGGAATCGAGCTGGTGGGTTTGACCGCGCAGCGTAGGACGATCGGCATGCCCGACGAGATGCCGCCCAACATGCCACCGTGACGGTTGCCGCGGGTGATCACGCGACCACTCTCGTCGGTGGTCATCGTATCGTTGTTGGCGCTGCCGCGCGCGGTGACGACGTCGAAGCCGGCGCCGTATTCCACCCCGAGCACGGCGGGTAGGCTGAAGAGCGCTTTGCCCAGATCGGCTTTGAGCTTGTCGAATACCGGCTCACCCCAGCCCGCCGGCACGTGGGTCGCGCAGATGGTCGCCGCGCCCCCGATCGAATCACGCGCCGAGCGTACCTCTTCGATCAAAGCAATCATCTTCTCGGCGGTGGCGGGATCGGGACAACGCACCGGAGTCGCCTCGACCTGATCGAGGGTGACCGAGGCGGGATCGTCGATCCGCGCGCGGTGCTCGCCGACCTGGTCGACCCAGCCGACGATCCGTACGCCGTGAGTCGTCGCCAGGAGCTTTTTCGCCACCGCGCCCGCCGCTACCCGGACATTGGTTTCCCGAGCGCTCGACCGGCCGCCCCCACGATAGTCGCGCCGGCCGTATTTGGCGTCGAAGGTGTAGTCGGCGTGACCGGGGCGATAGGTGGTGGCGACGTTGCGATAGTCACGCGATCGCTGGTCGAGGCTCTCGATCAACACGGCGATCGAGGTGCCGGTGGTGAGGCCTTCGAAGACACCCGACAGGATGCGTGGCTGGTCGGGCTCTTTGCGCTGCGTGGTGAGACGCGATTGCCCCGGACGTCGCCGCGCCAGGTCGGGGAGCAGATCGTCTTCGCTCAGTGGCAGACCGGGGGGCACGCCGTCGATGATGACGACATTGCCCGGACCGTGACTTTCGCCCGCCGTGGTGATCCGGAAGACGCTTCCGAAGGTACTACCCGCCATGTTGGCGACCTAGTTGCCACGGTCGACGATGACAGGGAACGAGCGCAACGTCGTCTCGTCGCTTTCGAGATCGAGATAGCGCACGGCGTTGTCGGCGAAGAGCCACGCCCCGCGGGTGCGGTTGTTGTCGACATAGGGCGCCAGGGTGCCTTCGCCGATCGGTCCACCGACGCCACCGGAGAGCGGCACCAGACGTGAGGTCGTGTCGGCGGCGCGGACGTCGGTGAGCAGGGCGGCGGTACCGGTGGCGCGATCGAGCACCAGGACGTTCAGGGTCGCCAGACGGTCGAAGATCGGCAAGAGCATGAAGCGACCCTCTCCAGCGGCTTGGCCATCCTGCGCGAAGACATCGAAGAGGTTCGGGCCGATCGGAGCAGCGCTGAGGCGGTCGCCACGCTCGGAGACCGTGAAGCGGTGAAAGGTACCGCTGGTCGGGTCGAGCACCACCGCGCCGAGGGTCTGCTCGTTGTAATCCTGGATGATCGCCGTCACGGGACGGGTGATCGTCGGCAGATCGGTCGTCTCGGTCGTCGAGGCTTCGGCGGGTCGATCGTCGAGATCGGGCAGATAGAGCGCTCGACCGCTCGGGCCGTGAAAGAGGAAGGCGCCAATCGAGGTCTCGTTCGAGAGACGGCGGCCGATCAGGACGTAGCCCGGGTCCCCGTCGACGGCGATGCCACCGAACGGGCGACCGACCATCGAGGTGTATTCGTCGCCGATGGTGTCGTTCGACCTGCCGAGATCGTCGATATAGGCCACGTAGCCGATGCCGGTTTCGACGTAGAGCGCCGCGTCGACCCGGCCGTCACCCCGGTGGAGAGGGAGCAGAAAGAGCTCGCCTGGACGCGCCGCCTGGTTGCGTCCGGCGAGCTCGAAGAGGTTCTGCGGTAGCTTGCGGGCGCGCAAAGCGGTGGTCTGGAGGCGATCGACCAGCTCGACGTCACCATCGGTGAGGTCGATCAGGTAGAAATTCGAGATATCACCCGCGGTGTCGAACCGTGGCAAGACGGTTGCCGGCTGGGCCACGGCGATACCGGTCAGCAAACCGCCGAGGATGCCGCACAGCATCCAGCGTGATGCCACGCGGTGGAGCGGCGAACGGCGGAGTCGAGAGAAAGCGTGTTCGAACATGGAGCTATACATGGTTCACATGGATGATAGTACGGTCCGACGCCCAACGGGGGCGCCGCGGGCTGACGTATACTCTGTTTCATGAGTCATCACGCACCATCAGGTGTGTCCATCGCCCGTCTCACCCTCGCCGCGCTCTGTTTAGCCGCTGGTGCGTGGCTGGTTTCGGCCCAGGAGCCTGCGGCGCCGTCCGCGGACAACCGTCCGGCGGCCGCCGCCACAGAAGCGGCCGGTGATCCGGCGGCCGGCGATCCGGCGGCCGGCGCCCCGGCGGCCGGCGATCCGGCGACCGGCGACCCCGGTCCCGTCACGCCTTCCTCTCGACCGAAGGTCATCCATCTACGGGTCGACTCGGTCATTCATCCGATCGCCGCTGAGTTCGTCCTCGAATCGCTCGACTACGCCGACGAGATCGGCGCCAACGCGGTGGTCATCGAGCTGTCGACACCGGGCGGTCTGGTCGATTCGACCCGTCAGATGTGGACCGCGATGCTCGGTGCCGACACCCCGGTGGTGGTGTGGGTGGCGCCGATCGGCAGTCGCGCCGCATCGGCTGGCTTCTTCTTGCTGATCGCCGCCGATATCGCGGCGATGGCGCCCGGCACCAACACCGGCGCGGCCCATCCGGTCGCCGGCACCGGTGAAGACATCGAAGGCAATATGGGCGAGAAGGTCGAGCAAGACGCCGCCGCGGCGATTCGCTCCCTGGCTCGTCAACAAGGTCGCAACGTCGAGCTCGCCGAAGCCGGCGTGATCGAAAGCCGGTCGTTCACCGCCGAAGAGGCTCTCGACTACGGCCTGATCGATTTGGTGGCGCGCAATCTCGACGAGCTCTTGCTCGAGATCGACGGGCAGGTGGTCGAGAAGGCCAACGGTCTCCAGGTGGCGCTGAGCACCGGCGACGCGCGGGTCGAGACGCTCGAGCTCGATTCGACCGAGCGTTTCCTGAGCGCCGTGGCGCAACCGTGGGTGGCGCTGGTGCTGCTCGCTATCGGCGTGCTCGGGATTTTCATCGAGCTGAGCAATCCGGGCATGATCGTGCCCGGCGCGATCGGCGCGATCTGCCTGCTGCTGTCGTTCTACGGTCTGTCGGTGCTAGTGGTGAACTACCTGGGGGTGGCGTTGATCGTCGCCGCCATAGGGTTGTTCGCCGCCGAGCTCTTCGTGGTCTCGTACGGCGCCTTCACGGTCGCCGGCGCGGTATCGCTCTTCTTTGGCCTGATGATGGTTTTTCAGAGCTCGGATCCGGCTCTGTGGGTCGACTGGCGTTTGATCCTCGCGGTCACCGTGGCGATCGTCTGCGGTATCGCCGGATTGATGTTCAAATCCGTTCGGGTCGGCAAGGAGAAGGTCAAAACCGGTAGTGAAGGGTTGGTCGGCGAGCACGGTGTGGTGCGCCGCGCCCTGGCCCCGAGTGGCAAAGTCTTCGTCCACGGCGAGCTGTGGCAGGCCACCGCCGATACCGAGCTACCCGCGGGCACCGAAGTCGAGGTCGTCGCGGTCGATGGTCTACGGATCGAAGTACGCGCGCTCGCCCAGCCCTCGACGGCCGAAGCGGTGTCGGCCTGATCCAATCGACCGACAACCGATGCCGAGCTTTCTCGTTTCACCAAGGTCACCGTTTCACCAAGGTCATCGACAAGGGGTTAATCCATGAGTCCGACGTTTGGCTTGTTTTTCTTTCTCGCGGCAGTGGGTTTGGTGTTGCTCAGCCGATGGGTCAACATCTTGAGGGAGTACGAGCGCGCCGTCACCTTTTGGCTCGGTAAGGTCGCCAAGGAGACCAAGGGCCCCGGCCTGGTCTTCATCTTCTGGCCGTTCGAGACCATGGAAAAGGTGTCGCTGCGGACGATCGTGCTCGACGTGCCGCCACAGGACATCATCACCCGTGACAACGTCTCGGTGAAGGTCAACGCGGTGGTCTACTTCCGCGTCGTCGAGCCGATCAAGGCGGTGATCGAGATCGAGAACTACATGTTCGCCACCAGCCAGCTGGCGCAAACCACTTTGCGCTCGGTGCTCGGTCAGGCCGATCTCGACGAGCTGCTCTCCGAGCGCGACCGATTGAACGACAAATTGCAAGAGATCGTCGACCTGCAGACCGATCCCTGGGGCATCAAGGTGACCCTGGTCGAGGTCAAGCACGTCGATCTGCCGAGCGAGATGCAGCGCGCCATGGCGCGGCAGGCCGAGGCCGAGCGTGAGAAACGCGCCAAGGTCATTCACGCCGAAGGTGAAATGCAGGCGTCGAAGAATCTCGCCGAGGCGGCGGATGTGGTGGCGCAGAACCCGGTCACCCTGCAGTTGCGCTACCTCCAGACGCTTACCGACATCGCGGCGGAGCGCAATTCGACGATTCTCTTCCCGTTGCCGATCGAGATGATCCGTGCCTTTGGCAATTGGATGGACCGCGGCAATTCGAAGAACGACGACGACGCCACGTCGTGATGGAGTGAGACAACACGGTGAGTGAGCCCGAGTCGAGTTATTACGAGATCGCTTTGACCAACCGCCAGGTATTGGTCGGCTTCGTCCTGCTCTTGGTGTGCGTGCTGGCGGCGTTCGTCAGCGGTGTATGGGTGGGGCGGTCGAGCGATCAACCGGTGATCACCGCCGGCGTCGATGAGCCGGCACCCAGCGATGTGCTCGCCGAGGTCGCCGAGGTCGATTTCTTCGACGGTGGCGACGCTGGTGAAGCCGAGCCACCGGATTTGGGACGCTTGGGGCGTGGGCAAGACGCTGGCAACGCGGTAGCCGAGCCACCGATATCGCCCCCGCCTCCGGCCTCACCGCCACCGCCAACGCAACAGGCGTCGCGG